>MGZK01000109.1 GCA_001802125.1 Geobacteraceae bacterium GWC2_55_20 | reverse complement strand
TTGATCCCGTTGGTATTGCCGCGCGCATCGACCCGGATCCATTTGCCGAGGGTCGCCAGATAGATCGCGTTAAACCCGTGCAGCACCGGTTCATCATCGACCGGCGGATCGATGCGTAAAACCTGGTAGCAGAAACCGGCCGGGATATTGACCGCGCGCAGCAGTGCGGCCAGCAGGTGGCTTTTCGCGAAACAGATCCCGGTACCGTGCCGGAGCACTTCACTTGCCGTGCAGGTGACAACGTCGAGGCCGGCATCGTGGGAGTGGGGAATGGCATCCCTCACCCACTCGTACAGACAGCGGGCCTTTTCGACTTCATCCGGCAACGGCTCCGTAAGCTCCAGGGCCTTCTGCCGGACCGCATGGGTCTGCCAGTCGATAATCTCGTCGGAAACCAGATATTCGTTCAGATCGTCGGATTCAGGATACATACGCTCCTCGTTTGATAATTGTATTTGCCGCGCGGAGCTGACGGGCTGTTAAAATTGCATGCTTGCTTACAGATTTAGAATGAAGTCAACCAACTTAACTACGCCCCCTTGCTCCTTTTACCGGGATGGTAACGTGTGTAGTTCGTTTGAATGTGACGAGACTGCAGCAATCCGGCACAGATTGTCAATTCAATTTACAGATCTGTGTATCTGGCTATTTGGGCAACAGACCGTTAGCTGTTTTCTTCCGAAATTCAGAGTAGTTCGGCTTGTATAACGGTAATACGGTGGTATTAATCAATTGCAGTGCTGCCAAGTAATATGGGGATTGACAATGGACGCGGGCAATATTCAGGTGGTCGCCGTTGATGGCACCAACCGAGGGTTGCAACTATGGTTCAGATCCTACGTAAATATGGTTTGCCGCAGATTGCCGCCTGGACCCTGACTATTGCTTTCATGCTGGCTATCACTCTCTATGTGCACCATCAGGACACCCTCAAGGAGGCGTTGCTCGAGGCTCGCAATTACTACCGGCTCAATTTCCACTACCGAGCCTGGAATGCGGAAATCGGCGGTCTCTATGCCCCGATTGAGAAGATCCGGCCCAACCCTTACCTGAACATTTCCGGCCGTGACATTACAACGATTGATCAGAAGAAGTTGACACTTGTCAATCCCGCCTATATGTCCCGGATGGTCTTCGACATGGTCAAATCCGATTCTGCAACGCCCATCATCTGTAAACTGACCAGCCTTAAACCAATCAACCCCGTCAACACGCCGGACTCCTGGGAACGCGAAGCCCTGGTGGATTTCGCGCAAGCTGGAAGCACTGAGCGATCCCAGGTCATACCCCTGAATGGGGCACCCTATTTGCGCCTGATCTCCCGTTTCGTCACCGAAAAAAGCTGTCTGAAATGCCATGAAAGCCAGGGATACAAGCCTGGAGACATTCGTGGCGGCATCAGCATCTCGGTCCCGCTGACGCCGTATTATCAGGCGGAATCCAAGACAAGAAACACCATTGCAGGCGGATATCTGCTGCTCTGGTTGACAGGGAGCGGCGTGCTGGCCCTGGTATCCGGAAAGCGCCATGAGCAGGAAACCGCACTGGAAGCGGAGGCGGTCGAACGCCAGGCTGTCCAGGAGCATCTCGAGGAACAGGCCGTCCTGTTGGAGGATGAAATCTGCGACCGCCGCAGGGCAGAGGATGAACTGCGGAAAAGCGAAGGGCGCTACCGGATGCTGCTCGAATCGGTGACGGACTACATTTATACGACAGTGGTGGAGAACGAGAGTGTGGTGGCAACTACCCATGGCCCGGGATGTACGGCGGTGACCGGCTATAGCGCCGAGGAGTACCATGCCGACCCGGGCCTCTGGCTTCGTATGGTACCGGAGGAGGAACGGCAGAAAGTACAGGAGCAAGCCGATCGGGTTTTGGCCGGGAAGTGGGTTGTCCCACTGGAACATCGCATCGTTCACAAGGACGGAGAAATACGCTGGATACGCAACACGCCCGTGCCACACTACAATATGGAGGGTAACCTGATCGCTTATGACGGGATCGTTTCCGACATCACAGTTCGCAGGCGCTCCGAGGAGGTGGTAAAGAAGTGGAAAACGGTCCTTGAGTCTGCCCAGCGTATTGCACATCTGGGGAGTTGGGAACTGGATCTTGAGAAAAATGAATTGATCGGTTCGGACGAGATTTATCGCATCTTCGGATTGTTACCGCATGAATTCTCAGTGATCTTTGAGGACTTTCTGTCCCTGGTCCACCCTGATGACAGGGACTATGTCATTGATTCCTATTCCCGATCGGTCGAGGATGACACCCCCTATGACGTTTTTCATCGGATCATCAGGAAATCCGACGGAGAGATCCGCTATGTGCATGAAATATGTGAACACACCAGGGACAGCTCCGGCAAAATCATCCGTTCGCTGGGTACTGTCCACGATGTTACCGAGCAGAAACTGGCTGAGCAGAGCCTGGCGGAACGCGTCAAGCTGTCACAACTCTCGGCAGAGATCGGATGCATTCTGACAATGCCGGGTGATATCCGCAAGATGTTGTCTGGCTGCGCCCAGTCAATCGTCAGCAATCTGGATGCGGCCTTTGCCCGCATCTGGACCTTGAATACCCCTGAAAACATCCTTGAGCTGCAGGCCAGCGCCGGCTTGTACACTAGCATAGACGGTACACACAGCAGAGTGCCGGTTGGAAAATTAAAGATCGGACGCATCGCCGAAGAGCGTAAACCACTAATTACGAATGCCGTCATAGGGGACTCCCTTGTCAATGACCAGGAATGGGCCAAGCGGGAGGGAATGGTGGCTTTTGCCGGTCATCCTCTCACCGTTGAAAACAGGCTCATCGGTGTCATCGCCCTGTTCTCACGCAATCAACTCACCGACGTATCCCTTAAGGCCTTGGCATCGATTTCCAATGAAATCGCTGTCGGCATCGAACGCAAGCGGGCAGAGGATGCCCTGATGAAGGAAAAGGAATTCCTGAACAATCTTTTGCATGGATCCGCCATCGCCACATTCGTGCTTGATCCACAACACCGGGTGTTGCTGTGGAACCAGGCCTGCGAAGTGCTCACCGGGATGAAGGCTGCCGATGTCATCGGCAGCTCCCTGCACTGGCGAGCCTTTTACAGCGTCGAACGTCCCTGCCTCGCCGATATCGTCATTGATGGCCGCACGGATCAATTACAGCATTTGTATGAGCACGCATCACGTTCAGCACTGACCCCGGAAGGATTGCAGGCCGAGGGACACTATTCCGATCTGAACGGCCTGGCCCGTCATATCATGTTCTACGCCGCCCCGATCCGCACCGGAGACGGCACTTTGCTCGGCGCCATCGAAACCCTCCTGGACATCACCGAACAAAAAAATCTGGAGGCCCAACTTTTCCAATCCCAGAAGATGGAGGCCATCGGACAGTTGGCGGGCGGCATCGCCCACGATTTCAACAACATCCTCACGGCCATCATCGGGTTCACCACCATTATTGAAATGCATATGCCCAAGGATGATCCGCAGCGGGCGAATCTAAGCAATGTCCTTGCAGCTGCCGACAGGGCCGCGGATCTTACCCGAAGCCTGCTCACCTTCAGCAGGAAGCAGGCAATTAATCTGCAGCCGGTTGATCTCAACCGGATCATCGGCAAGATCGGTTCGTTCCTGAAGAGGATCATCGGGGAAGAGATCGAACTCAACACAACCTGCACGCCGGGTGAGCTCACCGTCAATGCCGACAGTGGGCAGATCGAGCAGGTACTGATGAACCTGGCTGCCAATGCGCGGGATGCCATGCCCGGCAAGGGTGCATTGTCAATCGATACCGGGACGGTCGTACTGGATGAAGAATTCATCATGGCACAAGGCTACGGCGAAGCGGGTGGGTACGCCTGGATTTCTGTCTCCGACTCGGGACAGGGGATGGATGAAGCGACCTGCAAAAAAATCTTTGAACCGTTCTTCACCACCAAGGAGGTGGGCAAGGGAACCGGATTGGGGCTTTCGATCGTATTCGGGATCGTTAAACAGCACAACGGCTTCATCACTGTTTACAGTCAACCCGGTATCGGAACGACCTTCAAGATCCTCTTGCATCTGATTCCGTCGGGTGTCATGGAAAATCATGAATGTGAGGAGGAGGTGATTGAAAAAGGTACGGAAACGATATTGGTGGTCGATGATGATGCTTCGCTGCGTGATCTGACCGAAAAGACCCTGGGCATGTTCGGGTACACCGTTATTACGGCTGTGGACGGCAGGGATGCGCTTGACAAGTTCAAACAGAACAGGGGCAGCATCGATCTGGTAATTCTGGATATCATCATGCCTGAGATGAACGGCAAAGAGGCCTTTGATGAGATGAAAATCATCAATCCTGCTCTCAAAGCGATCTTCATCAGTGGTTACACCAGCGACATTATTCGGAAGCGGGGGCTGATGGAGCAAGAGCTTGATTTTGTCGCAAAACCTTTGAATCTCAAACAGCTGTTGATCAAGGTCCGCGAGGTGCTGAAAGAAGAGGCGTGAAGGGAGGAGGTTATGGTTCTGAGATGGAGGAAACGGCTTACAATGGTTGTTATCGGGACCGTACTGTCGGCGGGATTGATGCTTCCCGTGACTGCGCCCGCGGAAACCGTCATCAGGATCGGCGGGACCGGCAGCGCCCTGGGAAGCATGAAAAGGCTTGCAGTGGCGTATGAGAAGTCCCATCCGGGAGTCAGGCTGCAGATCCTGCCAAGCCTCGGCAGCACGGCCGGGATCAAGGCAGTTCTGGGAGGAGGTATCGACCTGGCGCTTGCCAGCCGGCCCTTGACGGACAGTGAGCGACGGCAGGGAGCGACAGCTGTGGAATATGCCCGGTCTCCCTTTGTTTTCGTCACCAACCCCCGTGTCAAGAAAAAGGACGTGACGGTCCGGGAACTGGAGGAGTTCTACGGCAACCCGGCCGCGAGCTGGAGTGACGGCAGCCGCATCCGCTTGATCCTGCGGCCGGAAAAGGATATTGATTCAATACTGGTCCGCGGCATCTCGCCGAAACTGGACCGGGCCGTATTGGCTGCGCTTGCCCGCCCCGGAATGATCATGGCGATTACCGACCAGGAATCCATGGACGCGGTTATTCGAACACCCGGCGCACTGGGTGGAGGCACACTGACCGAAATCATCAGCGAAAACCGGCCGGTGAACATGCTCTCCCTGAACGGCGTCAAGCCGGATGTCAAAACCATCGCCGACAACTCCTATCCTCTGGTCAAGTCGTTCTACCTGGTGACAACTCCGAAGAGTCCGGCCGAGATCCGGCGATTCACCGGCTTTGTCCGCTCTCCGGACGCCCGCAGGATCCTGTCAGCTACCGGAAACCTGGTTGTTGAAGCAAAATAGGTGCACGGGCCATGAATGACAGACAACGGATAACCGCGATTACAACCTGGATTGCCGGTCTGGCGGCTGTTGCCGTGACGTTACTCCTCCCGATCGGCTATTTTGCTGTTTCGTACCGGTACCTGGTGGGAAGCCTGGAGGCCGAAGCCGAAATGACCGGCCTCATCATCACCGACCTGATTAATGCCAATCCGGATTTTTGGCAGTATGAACAGGTACGGTTTGAGGAGCTGCTGGTGCGCCGGATGCGGGCCGGTCATGCGGAAACCCGGCGAATCCTTGATTCACACAACAGACTGGTTGCAGAGAGCGCCTCGAAGCTGAAACCACCTCTGGTGACCAGAAGGCTCAACCTGCTGGACTCGGGATTAAGTGCCGGCGTGCTTGAAATCAGCCAGTCCCTGTACCCCATTCTGTTCCGTTCCGGTTTGGTGGGGCTGCTCGGACTCTCGTGCGGAGTGGGGATCTTTGTTACGCTGCGCATACTTCCACTTCGCGCGGTGGTCCGGGCCGAGAAATCCCTGCGAGAAAGCGAAAGTCAATTATCGGACAAAGTTGTGCAACTGGAAGGCGCACTGGCCAAGGTAAAGCAGCTCGAAGGGATAATTCCGATCTGCATGTATTGCAAGAAAATACGGGACGACAAGGAAAGCTGGCAGCATCTGGAGGGTTACATAACCGAACATTCCGAAGCACACTTCAGTCATGGTATCTGTCCTGAATGCTACCAGAAAGTTAAGAACGATTCTTTGAAGGAACTCGAACAGCTAAAGCGGAAATGATGTGCGCACTCGCCTTCGGCCACTTGCTCCCTTCAAAACCGTTTTTAGGGGGCAAACTGATTATTGTGTATTTCTCAAACAACCAGCATGCCCCCTTATTGCACTCCACTTCACTTACTTTATTACCGTTCCACTATACTCGGTAAAATCCTTGTGAAGCCCCTCGATGATTTCCCTCTCGTAGTCGTTGACCGCCTCCTGATATTCGTGATCCGTCAGATCCTTGATAGGGTCATTCTCGTCGATGACATAATAATCACAGCCGTCCACGCCGATTTCCTCAGCCATCTTGTACTGAGACAAGGGGGTCAGGCTTACCCGGGCAACCACCCATCCAATCCTGGGACTTTGCTGGACATAGTAGACTTTGTCCGGTTCAAAGGTTATTTTACCGGTCTCAAGGCTCTCTGTGCGGGAAATCAAATATTGCAGGCCGGGCTCAATGTCGGTTTTAGCAATGCAACCTTTCCCCTTGGTCACCCCGATCCCTTTTTTACCCAGATATGTAAAAAAGTTGATCGCCCCACCGAAACTTGTCGTCCTTGCCACTACTAATGCCGCTTTGCCTGGCTGCGGTTGCAACGTTGCAATGTTTAATTTATCGTCTTTTTTGACCATATGGGCCGGGGAACAGGCGACCAGCAGCATGACAAGCAAAAGCAGTAAGATGTGCGGAAGTTTTCTGAATGAAGTTACAGTTATAATGCCGTTCATTGATGTCCTCCTGAGATAGATTTGTTATCAACAATGCTCACGCCCTGACCAGCCCGCACATCCACTCCCACCTGCCCTAAGCGCTCAGCGCATGCTCGGCCGCGCCGATCTCCAGCAGGTAGAGGCGGACGTCAACCGAGTGCTGCTCACCACAGTTTGAATTCAATGCGACAACCTTTTCCAGTATCGCGGTGGCCCGGTCTATTTCCGTTGATTTGCGCGGAGCGTTGCTCTTGGCAAAAGCCATTATCCTTATGTCCGAACCAACATCACGGCTGCTGGCCTGGGCAAAGATCAACGAGACCTGTTCCGGGCTGAGCCGGGCCAGATTCCCACCGGGCACATCCATCACTTCGGCGATGATGGCCGGCAGCTCCCTGGCCAGTTCATCCAGTACGTTGTCTTTTACGTTGGCTTTGTAAACGATCGATGCGTTCATGATTTCATTCTCCTTTTGATTTTGTTCGCGATTTTCGCGATTTTAGTGGCCACTGCTTTTTAGCTGTTCAACCGTCACACCCGGACCAGTTCGTATTTCCTGCTCCCCAGCCCGATCTTCTCGCCATGCTCCAGCTGCACTTCCCAAGTGATCTCCGGCCAGACCCCGCGGAATTTGTCGCCACCAGGCTCGAAGCCGCTCTGCAGCGCCGAGCCCTCGTTGCCGCGCGCCCCGTTGACCAGATCGGCGCAGGCCTGGTCGATGGCGACCGGATCAGTCGAGACGCAGATGCCGATGTCGTTGACGATCGGTGCGTCGGAATGACCGTAGCAATCGCAGGCCGGCGAGACCTGGGTGATGAAGTTGATGTAGATGGCCTTGCCGCTCTTGCCGGTCAGCGCCCCCAGCGCGTATTCGGCCATCTTGCGCATGACCAGGTCGGCGGCTTCGTTCCACTGGATGTTGATGGCCTTGACCGGGCAGACCGTGATGCAGCGCGAACAGCCGGTGCATTTTTGCGGGTCGATGATCGCCTTGCCGCCGGTGATCAGGATCGCGTCATGGGCGCAGGCACGGGGGCAAATGCCGCAGCCGATGCAGTATTTCTCGGCCACCACCGGCGCCACGGTCGAATGCTGCACCAGTTTTCCCTTGCGGCTGGCGCAGCCCATGCCCAGGTTCTTGATCGCGCCGCCGAAGCCGGTCAGTTCGTGGCATTTGAAGTGGGTCATGGCCACCAGCGAATCGGCCTCGACGATCTCGGTGCCGATGTAGGTTTTCTTCAACAGCTTCCCTTCCACGGCAACCACTGTTTCGGTGACTCCGCGCAGACCGTCGCTGATGACCAGCGGCGCGCCGACGCAGGCGTAGCCGAAGCCGTTCTCGATGGCGCAGGTCAGCGCCGAAACCGCTTCCTTGCGCTGGCCGGGATAGAGCGTCGAGGAGTCGGTCAAAAACGGCAGCGCCCCCAGTTTCTTGAGTTCCTCCACCACCTTCCTGGCAAAGACCGGGCGGATGTAGGTGTGGTTGCCCTTTTCGCCGAAATGGATCTTGACCGCGGTCAGGTCCCCTTCCGAAACCTGCTGGGCCAGCCCGGCCAGGGCCAATAGTTTGGCTATCTTGTCGAACAGGTTTTCCTTCTGGTTGGCGCGCATGTCGCTGAAATAGACCTTGCTCATGTTTTCCCCCTAACCCTGATATACAGGATAAATGCGTTAACGAAGTTATTCTCTGCCTGAAAATAGCAGAAAATAACTTCTAACTTATTAACGGTAATAATAGGCTACAAGATACCCGCTTGATGCGCCGCATGCAAGCAACAGTTGACGCCCGACCGGCTGAAGCTGAAGCGCGGGGACCACTGACAATGCCCTTGACGACGGTCTCGGGCTGGTGCTATGGTTTCTAATCTGCAGCGGTTAAACGACTGCAAATCAGATGGTTAGGCAGGGTGCTGCGTGGAATCAAGGGAGTTCGCACTTTACAATTACCAAGCCGACGGCAACGCCAAAAACCCGTTGATCGTTGCCGCGATCGCCGGCGTGATCCTGGCCATCTTTTCTGCTGCCACGTTCTCCCGCTGGGGCCTGCTGCTCCTGCTGCTGCCGGCCGGCATCATCATCCACCTGCTGCGGGCCGGGTACGACAAGGCCCTGCTGATCGGGAACCGCTACCTGATCCTGGGAAGCAGCATCCTTTATTTCGCCAACGTTGCCGGCGCCCGCCTCGATAAGGCCGCCCAGACCCTGACGCTGGTGTCGGTCCGGGGCAGGAGGCTGGTAATAGCCGCCGAAAAGTTCCCCACCAACGCCCGCAAGGCCGACAAGATCAGGATCAACAGAACAGCCAAGTTCGACAAGGTTGCCGAAAAGATCATCGCCCGCCTGAAAGCGGTCTCCCCAGGAATCGAAATTTCATGACAGCCGGCGCCACCCCGGAAAACAGCTTCCATAGCCATATCCACCTGCTGTATGTGCCGACACTGGCCTGCAACCTGGGCTGCCGCTACTGCTACCTGGGGGACCAGACCAACGGCGCGGACCTGCGCCGGGACTCCCGGCGGGCGGCGGACACTCTGCGCACGGCCCTGGATGCCTTCCTGGCGGCCGGGGTGTTGCCGTTCAATGTCTCGCTGCACGGCGGCGAGCCGACCATGCTGCCGCCGGATGTGCTGGACCAGCTGTTCGGCATCATCCGCCGCCATTACCTGGACCATTTCGACGAGCTGACCGCCCTGGGGTTCAGGAAGTCCGCGCCCCACATCAAGACCAACCTCTATAATTTCGACCGGCTGTACGACCTGTTCGACCGCCACAAGGTCTCGATCAGCGCCAGCATCGACCTGCCGCTGTCGCTGCACGAGCGCTACCGCACCACCAGGCGCGGCGCTTCCTCGCTGAAGCGGACCCTTGCCAACCTGCGGCTCCTGGCCGGTTATCCCCACAGCGCCAAGATCTCCTCGACCCTCTACCGCCGGCACCTGGAAGACATCCCGGCGCTGATCGCCGATATCCGGAGAATCCATTGCGAAACCGGTTTCGACATGAACAACTTCAATTTCATGTTCGGCTTCGAATCGGCGCTCAACCGTGAAAAGTCCGCTGGCTGCCTGACCGATGAGCTGCAGACCGTTCCGGAAGAGCTGCAGCTGAGCTTCTACGAGGCACTCAAGGCCGAGTTTTCGGGGAGCGAACTGGAGGAGGGTTTCCGGCGCAACTGGTTCGACGAGTTCAAGCCGACCTACTGCACCAACGCCTTCAACTGCGGGGAGCGTTTCTTCCTGCTGCAGGGGGATGGCGCGGTCTATTCCTGCGTGCGCGGCCAGGGGCTGGAGGAGTGCTGCTACGGCAACATCCTGCATGATCCGGTTCAGGAGATCCTCTCCGCCGGACGCAGCCGGATCGCGCTGCTGCACCAGCGCGCCGGCCTCGACCAACAGTGCCGCGACTGCGAATACCTGCAGATCTGCCATACCGGCTGCCCGGTGGTCAAGCTGCACAGCAGCAGCGCCCGGTCCTACACCTGCGCGCTGCAGAAGGCCATCTACCGCGACAATCCCCGTTCCTGGCCTGCGTCGGCCGATGCCGGACAGCGACAGGCCAACGCCCGCGACTACATCCGTGGCATGCACCCGGCGCTGGCGCTGGCCGAACTGCCGCCAGCTCCGGCGGCTCCACTGATCATGCTGCCGGGCGACCTGTACCAGCCCAAAAATGCGCTGGCGGAGCTGATCGAGGCCGACCCGCTGCTGCGTGAGCTCTACAGCGACCGGGCGGTACTGATCGAGATCAACGGTGAGCCGCAGCCGCTCCGTTCCCAGATCATGAAAAACGGGCGCGAGCTGTTTTCGATCAACAGCGGCGACAGCATCCGGCTGCACCTGCGGCGCAGCCTGTTCGAGGCGGGCTGTGACGAAACCGTCCGCAACACGCTCCATCTGCAGATGCTGCGCGACACAGTGGTGGTCTACGGCGACGAGCAGCGCAGCAAGCAGGAGCACCTCTTCAACCACCAGCTCTTCTACAACCTGCTCAAGCCGAGCCCGCTTTTTGAGGACTTCGTGGTGGCCGACCTGTCCGGCCTGCTGGAGCTGCACCGGGAGCTATTCATCAAGGGGGTGCTGAACAACCTGTTCGTGACCACCACGTATCTGCGGGATTATCATTACCAGAAGCAGAAGGCCAACGCCTTCTATCATATCCAGGCCATCAACCTGCCGTTTCAGAATTTCGAGTTTTACTGGGACGAGTGAAGGGGAGTAGGGATGCTTACCAAAGAACTGCACCGGACGGCGGCCAACGTCGAAAGGTTTTTGACCATGATCGGCATTCCCGACGACGCCGGGCGCACCTCCATGGAAGAGGAGCTGGTCAGCCGCATGTCCGCCGACGGCGCGAAGAAGCCGTTCCTGGTCCACTCACAGAAGAGTATCTTCCTGTACAACAACAATATCGTCGTCAAGAGCTTTGCCGCGGATTCGTCCCGGACCGATCAGGTGCTGCAGTGCGACTGCCGCAAGATCTCGATCCTCGATCGGCAGGCATACCAGCAGGGGGGCAACATCCTGGTCATCGGAGCGGCGGCAGCTGCGGCAGCTGCGCTGGCTGCGGGGGGTATCATGGCGGGTGATGCGGAGGCGAGAAGAAGGGCGCAATCCTCGGGCGGGATGGATATTTCCTGCAACAACAATAACAATAACAACAACAATAATAATAATAACAATAACAACAATAACGGCTGAAATCGTCTCAGAGCATACGCACTAGAATAAAGACTCCCACCATGGCGATGCCGATGGCCAGTTTGCCGGCCACCCCGATCGCCATCCCCACCACGGTGCCGAACCCGGCGCGGCCGGCCTGGTCCAGGCTGCGCTGCAGCGACAGTTCCCCGATCACCGCCCCGATGAACGGCCCCAGCAGAATCCCCGGTATCCCCAGGAAGATCCCGACGATGCCGCCGATAACAGCCCCGGCCATGGCCCGTTTCGAGCCGCCGTACTTCTTCACTCCGAAGGCCGAGGCCGCGAATTCCACCAGGTAGGTCAGTGCGGCCATGCCCCCAAGGAACAGCAGCGTCCAGAGGCCGACATGGCGGAAGTCTTCCGCCCAGGCGGCGCAGACCAGTCCGGCCAGCAGCAGCGGCGCTCCCGGCAGCACCGGCAGCAGCAGGCCGGCCAAACCTGAAAACGTCAGGATGCCACCCACAACCCAGAGAATCAATGCCTGATCAGCCATCCGTCACCCCGCCAGAGTTTGCCAGGCCACGTAGCCCAGTACCGCCGCCACGCCGCCCGCCAGGGCGATCAGCGCCGTCGCCACCCGTCCGTTGCTCCAGGCGGCCGGCAGTTCACCCAGCCTGAGCGTGAACCGCGCCAATCCATCCAGCGTGCCGTCGATGCCGGCCTGGTCGATCCCCTTCCAGAAAAAGCGCGCCAGCCACACGAAGGGGCGGATCAGGATCAAGCGGTAGAGATCATCCAGCATCCAGCCCGACTGCAGGAAGCGAATGTGGAAGGGCGCCGGACCGCTTTCGGTCGCCAGCGAAGCGGCCCGCCGCTCGCCGGTATAGCGCGACCAGGCCAGCCCCAGCCCCAGCAGGCAGGCGGTGGCCGCCATGATCTGCAGGATGACCTCGTTGTCGTGCGCGGCATGCCCCGCGACGGCGAAGCCGGAAACTGTTCCCAGAAAACCGGACAGCAGGCCATGTTCCGTCAGATAGGCCGGCAGGTTGAGCAGGCCGCCCAGCAGGCCCAACAGCGCCAGCGGAATCAGGGTCAGGGTCATGACGGCGGGAAGATGTGAGTCCCCCCCCTCCCTTGACGGGAGGAGGTCGGGGGGTGGGTGATGCAACTGGTCGGCAGCGCTGTCGCTTTCCCCGTGAAACACCACGAACAGCATGCGGAAGGTGTAGAAGGAGGTCAACAGCGCCGTCAGCAGGCCCAGGGCGAACAGCGTCCCGTAGAGCGGGCCGCCCTGCTCGAAAACCGCCGCCAGGATGGCGTCCTTGCTGAAGAAGCCACCGCTGCCCGGAAATCCTGCCAGGCAAAGCGCGCCGGCCAGAAACGGCCAATAGACCGCCGGAAGCCGCCGTTTCAGCCCCCCCATGCCAAAGATGTCCTGCCGGTGGTGTAGCGCGGTGATCACGCAGCCGGCCCCCAGGAACAGCAGCGCCTTGAAGAAGGCGTGGGTCAGCAGGTGGAAGGTGGAGGCGGTCAAAGCCCCGGCGCCGACCCCCAGCACCATGTAGCCGATCTGGCTGATGGTCGAATAGGCCAGGATCCGCTTCAGGTCCCGCTGGACGCAGGCGCAGGTGGCGGCATAGAGCGCGGTCAGGCCGCCGGTGACAGCGATGGCGGCCAGGGTCAGCGGCGACGAACCGATCAGCGGGAACATGCGCGCCAGCAGGTAGACCCCGGCCGTCACCATGGTGGCGGCGTGGATCTGGGCCGAAACCGGCGTGGGGCCGGCCATGGCGTCCGGCAGCCAGACCGACAGCGGCAGCTGGGCCGACTTGCCGGCCGCGCCGATCAAAAGCAGGATCCCCAGCGCCGTGATCACGCCGGCCGGCATCAAAAAGCCCATGCCGTTCAGTTCGCCGATCGAGACCGTCCCGAACAGCTGGAACATCCAGACCATGGCGATGCCGAAGGCGGTGTCGCCGATACGGGTGACGATGAAAGCCTTGCGGCCGGCAGTGGCGTTCTTCTCCTCAGTAGACCAGAAACCGATCAGCGCGTAGGAACAGAAACCGACCCCCTCCCACCCCAGGTACAGCAGCGGCAGGTTCTCGGCCAGCACCAGGGTCAGCATGGCAAAGACGAAGATGTTCAGCAGCGCGAAGTAGCGGGCATAAGAGGGGTCGTCCTTCATGTAGCCGACCGAGTGCAGGTGGATCAGGCCGCAGACGAAGGTGATCATCAGGGTCAGGGACAGCGAAAGCTGATCGAGGTAGAGCGTGATCGGGGCCTTGAAGTCGAAGTCGGACAGCCAGGAGGCGTATTCGATTTTTACCGGAGCCGTAAAATCAAGCAAGGCCAGCACGGAGCAGGCGAACGAACCCCAGATCACCCCGCAGGCGACGGTTTCACCCACACGGCGCGGGAGTTTGCTACCGACCAGGGCATTGAAGAGGCCGCCCAGCAGGGGCAGCAGGAGTATCAGGGCAAGGTAGAGTTTCATGGTCAGATGCATCCTATTTCAGTCCTTCGTTTTGCCGGGTGTGGTCTGTGCGGGATCTGTTCATATGGAGACTTTAGCCATGTGACGACTACATTTGCAATCATATTTTGATCGCATTTATCGGGTGTTCTTTGTTGCCTCACCACGCTGGACCTTCTGGGCAGCTTTTTCGCCCGGTCATGGTCTGAGCGCTGGTTAAATCACTCCGGTGGGGAGTGCCGGATCAGGGGGAGGCTTACGGTCTCGGGTATTCACCCGTGAAAAGTCATAGTGGAGCCCCGAAACCTGCCTGTTACTGCGGTTTTGTCCATGGAACTGCTCGTTGGACTTTTTTTGGCTACGAACGTTTGGATATCTCTCTTTCCTTAAATTCCTGGCTCGCTATCATGCATTCTTACAAAAGTTGCACTTCAGACTCGAATCCCCCATACTCTCAACTTTGCGACACTTGGGCGTTGCAAGTCCTCAGTTCCAGATATCATTCCATACCGACTAGAAACTGCTAACCAAGCCTCGGACTATGACCGCCCGAACTGGTGGGCGGCAGGTAAAGGCCGGAACCGTTGGGTAGAAGGAGAATTTTATGGCTTACAGACCGCATGCCGATCGGAAGCCGAAACGGTCGTCCGCCGGCGGACCCCTCCTGTCATGGCAGATCCCGACCGCCCCTGAGTCGCGATGGCCAGCCTTTGGCGCGACCGTTGTGGTCATTGCTGGCCAGGCATGGGTGGCCGTAAGCCTTTCGCTCAGTCCCGTCGGGCTATTCCCGGCCATCTCTGCAATCCTTCTGATCGCCTCAGTGGCTGTATACCTGCCTCAGCGGACGGAACCCAGCCCGATCATGCGTGCGCTCGCGGCGAGCCTCATCGGTATGCTTGTTATCGCAAATGCCGCCAGTCTGGTAGAGCTCATGCGGAATATTTTTGTTGGGGTATCGGGGATTACCCCGGTCGGTCTGCTTCTCGTGGGTATTGTTCTGTGGGTTGTCAATATCGCAATCTTTGCCCTGGTATACTGGGAATTGAACGGTGATGGACCCGATATGCGCTCCGACGGCTACAGGGATTTCCCTGACCTCGTCTTCCCGCAGCAGCAACCCGACCAACAAGGGTTGGCTCCCGCCAATTGGAAGCCGACCTTTCCCGACTATCTGTACGTGTCGCTAACGGCCGCTACCGCTTTCTCGCCGACCGACGCAATGCCATATTCGAAGCGGGTCAAACTTGTTATGGGTGTCGAAAGCACCATGTCCTTGGCAATCGTTGCAATGATCGTAGCCCGAGCCATCAATATTGCCCGCGGGTAGAGTGTTGGTTCAAGTTCTATGGGAAGACGTGGGGACGTTAAAAAGAAAGTACCGGGAAATAAGTAGTAGGAATCGTGGTGTGGAGTCGCGCTTCCATTCTTCACGAAAGTAAACGACATAAACGCCGTGAAGCCATTGAGTAAAGGGCATCACGGCGTTTATGCATGTATTAAAAATCAGCGCCGTTCAGTTTGGCAACGCCGGCTGGCTGTTCTTCTTCCTGGACGCCTGGCTGCTGTTTTACTGAAACGCCGACCGCTAGTGCGGGTATTGCCGGAGCACCTCCGGTATCAGCCGTTTGATATTGGCGATCCGGTTCGCATCCGACGGGTGCGTGCTGAGGAATTCTGGCGGCGCCTGGCCCCCCTTTTGGGCCGCCATGCGCTCCCAGAAGGAAATTGCCGCGTTGGGGTCGTATCCGGCCATGGCCATGAATACCAGCCCCAGATGGTCGGCCTCGCTCTCCTGCATGCGGCCATAGGGCATGATCGCCCCGTACTGGGCTCCCATGCCGTAGACCGACATCCAGAGCTGCTGGGTGGCCGCCGGTTTGGTGGAGATTGCCGTAGACAGCGCCACCCCGCCCAGTTGCGCCAGCAACCCCTGGCTCATGCGCTCGTTGCCATGCTCGGCAATGGCATGGGCGATCTCGTGCCCCATCACCACCGCCAGCCCGGTGTCATCAACGGCTACCGGCAGGATGCCGGTATAGACCACCACCTTGCCGCCCGGCATGCACCAGGCGTTGACCTGTTTGTCCTCCACCAGGTTGAATTCCCACTTGTAATCCGCCAGATGCTCTTTCAGGCCGCTGCTGATGAAGTAGCGCTCCACCGCGTTCTGCACGCGCTGTCCTACCCGCTTGACCATGGCCACCTGCTGCTGGTTCCGGCTGACCTTGTTCTCCTTCAGGAAGGTGCCGTACTGCTGGTTGCTCATCGAAAGCATCGACGAACCGGGAATCAGGTTGAGCTGCGAGCGGCCGGTAATCGGGACGGTGCTGCAGGCGCCCAGGAGAAACAGGCAGATCGACAGGGTTATGTAACGGAACATGAAAGGCCTCCTCAGGTCAGTATCTTTGCCAGCAGGTCAAGCAACGGCTGGGGATGAACACCCAGCAGCAGCGTGGCTGCGGTCGGCACGGCCAGCGCGATGATTTCGGAAAAGCCCGGTGAACGAAGCTGGTTGGAATCTCCGGCCGGTTTCATGTACAGCATCACCACCACCCGCAGGTAGAAAAAAACCGCCACCAGCGCCGCCAGTATGCCGATAATTGCCAGGGTTGTCTCCCCCTGCCGCAGCGCCGCGTTGAATACTCCGAACTTGCCGATGAATCCCGCCGTTGGCGGTATCCCGGCCAGCGAGAACATCGCCACCGCCAGCGCAATGCCTGCCAGCGGACAGCGGTAGCCCAGGCCGCGATAGTCATCCAGCCGGTCCGGTTCGAAGCGGTCCGACAGCGCCGACAGCGCGCCGAAGGCAGCCAGGCCGGCCGTGGCGTAGATCACGATGTAGAAGACCGCTGCCCGCAGGCCGCCGGACGGGGCCGCCACCAGCGCCAGCGCCACGTAGCCCATCTGCCCGACCGATGACCAGGCCAGCATGCGCTTGAGGCTGCTCTGCCGCAGCGCCGCGAAGTTGCCGGCCAGCATGGAAAACAGCGCCAGTGCCCAGAGCAAGTCGCGCAGGCCGTGCCAGGCGCCGAAGAGCGGCAGCAGGAGCAGCATCGCCGCCAGCGAGGCACCTTTGGAAGCGGTGGAGAGCAGTGCCGTGACCGGCGCCGGAGCGCCCTGGTAAACATCGGCGGTCCAGAGGTGGGCCGGCGCCAGCGACAGCTTGAAGGCCATCCCCAGCAGGACCAGGCCGGCGCCACCAAGAAAGAGCGCTTCGGGATGGTTTGCCGCCGAAGCCAGTCCGGACAGCTTGAGCGTGCCGGTGGCGGCGTAGAGCAGCGCCATGCCCATTCCCATAATTGCGGCCGAGAGGGTGCCGTTCAGCAGGTATTTCAGTCCGGCTTCGCCACCCTTGACCGAGTCGCGCTTGATCGCCACCAGGATGTAAAATGCGAAGGTGAAGGCTTCCAGCCCCAGAAAAAGCATCAGCAGATCGCTTGCGGTGCAGGCCGCGCCCATCCCGGCCAGCGCGAAAAGCAGTGTGGCGGGGTATTCCTCGCCGGTGATGCCGCGCCGGCGATTGTAGCCGGCCGCCAGCAGCAGCGCCACCAGGCCGATCGAATCGAGAAATACCCAAAAGAAGCGCGAGAAGGGGGTTACGGACAGGCCGGGCATGACCGCCCCGGCCGGAAGCAGCAGGCTCCAGAGCAGCGCCGCTGCGATCAGCGCCCCGGCCAGTTCGTACAGGTAGCCGCCCGGCCTGAGCGCCCCGGCCAGCAGAACCAGAACGCTGCCGCCGGCCAGGATCAGCAACGGCATCATAGCGAATAAGTCGGCCTGGCTCACAAACCACCCCCGGTCAGCAGCTGAACCGGACCATGGATCAAGTCCAGAAGCGGCGCGGGGTGAACCCCCATCCAGACGTCAACAGTCGCCAGCACCGCCAGGATCAAGAGTTCACGCGGCGACAGGTCAGCCAGAGCTAGCGGTTGCCGTTCCTTCTGGAAAATCACCTCCTGAACCAGGCGCACGGTGTAGATCAGGGTCAGGACGATGCCGATGAAGGCCAGTGCGGCCACCAGCGGCGCTTTCTTCATCGTTCCGGCCAGCACCAGGAATTCCCCCACGAAGTTGTTCAGGCCGGGCAGCCCCAGCGAGGCCAGCGAAAAGAACAGGAAGAAGAACGAGTATTGCGGAATCTTGCCCCACAGGCCCCCGAAGGCGGCGATCTCGCGGGTGTGGGCACGTTCGTCCAGCATGCCCACCAGGCAGAACAGCGCCCCGGTGGTTATTCCGTGGTTGGCCATCTGCAGGATCGAACCGGACAATGCCACCGGCTGCCAGGCAGCGATGCCGATGGCGACGTAACCCATGTGGGCGATGCTGGAGTAGGCGATCAGGCGTTTCATATCCTCCTGGGCAAAGGCCACCAGCGATGCGTAGATGATGCCGATCAGGGCCAGAGTATAAAACAGCGGGGTCAGGGTCTGGGCCGCCAGAGGAAAGAGCGGGTAACCGAAGCGGATCAGTCCGTAGCTGCCGGTTTTCAGCAAAAGCCCGGCCAGTATGACGCTGCCGGCGGTGGGCGCATCGGTGTGGGCATCCGGCAGCCAGGTGTGCAGCGGGAAGAGCGGGAACTTGATCGCGAAGGCCAAAAAGAAAGCGGCAAACAGCCAGAGCTGGGTGTCGGCCGGGAGCTGGGTCTTGAGCAGTTCGTGCAGTCCGAAGGTGGCGATGCCGGTCTGTTTGGCGTGCAAAAGCTGCAGCGCGATGATCGCCAGCAGCATCAGCAGTGAGCCGAACATGGTGAACAGGAAGAATTTGATCGTGGAATAGATCTTGCGGCCATGCCCCCAGATGCCGATCAGGAAGAACATCGGGATCAGCATCACCTCCCAGAACAGGTAGAACAGCGCCAGGTCCAGGGCCAGGAAGACCCCCATGATGCCGGCCTCCATCGTCAGCATCAGCGTCAGGAACAGCCCGGTCTTTTCCTTGATCGAATTCCACGATACCAGGAGCGCGATGCAGAAGGTGAAGGAGGTCAGCAGCACCATCAGGAGCGAGATGCCGTCCAGGCCCAGGGTGTAGCGGATGCCGAAAGCCGGAATCCAGGGCGCATCCTCCACCAGCAGATACCCGGGCAGTTTTGCCTGCAGCGGCGTCAATTCCCGCCAGGAACCGTACAGCCAGGCCGACAGCGCCAGTTCCAGCAGTCCCACGCCCAGGGCGACCGGGCGTGCCGATACACGGCAGTTCCAGAGCGGCAGCAGCGCCAGGCAGCCGGCCAGCGGCAGCAGGATCAGGATTGTCAGCAGCGGATATTCAGTGAACACAGATACCTTCTTGAAATTGACCTTGTTGCATTATCAACAAATCAGCTTGCTTGGCAATGCCTTTGAATGTAGTCCCTTGCGATTATTCCGGCAATCTCTTCCTGGTCCAGGCCGGTGCAGTCAATGGTTGTCCCGGCATACTTCTCATAGAGAACCTGCCGTTCGTTGTACAGATCCAGAAAACTCTGCTCCTTGGATCTGGCGATGCCCCTGGTCTTGAAATTGCGAATCCGTTTCAGAATCTCCTGATAGTCCACTCTCAGGAAGGTTATCTCCGAAATTTCCCGCAGGTGCGCCATGGCCGGTTCACTGTAAACCGCGCTGCCACCGGTAGCAATCACATGCCTGGCGACTTTCATGTTCAGGATTTCACGCTCCTCGATTCTTCTCAGGTTCAGGTGGTCACTCTCGTCGATGATACGTTGCAATGATTTTTGCTGGCTGAGCTGGATTAGGATGTCGGTATCAACAAAGTTGAACGACAACAGCTTGGCCAGGATGATCCCGACCGTGCTTTTCCCCGCTCCGGGCATGCCGATCAGTGTCAGGTTCGGTTTCATAATGATAACTTCCGGGAAATACACTTTTTTGACAAGCGTCAAGTATTCTAAGGAAAA
>MGZK01000108.1 GCA_001802125.1 Geobacteraceae bacterium GWC2_55_20 | reverse complement strand
GTCAGCTTCGATCCAACGATCATCACCTATAATGACCTGCTTAACGTTTTCTGGGACTGCCACGATCCAACCCAGCTGAACCGACAAGGGCCGGATATCGGCGATCAGTACCGGTCGGCTATTTTTTTCCATTCCGACGAGCAGAAACGTGTCGCGGAGGAATCGCTGGAACGGCTGGATGCGTCAGGCCGTCTGCGCAAGCGGATTGTCACCAGGATCGAACCGGCCGCGGTCTTCTGGGAGGCGGAAAAGTACCACCAGAAGTACCACGCCAGAAACAGCGGCGGGTGCGGATTCTGATGAGGGTTCTGGGTGTTGATCCCGGTTCGCGCATTACCGGCTACGGTATTGTCGATCAGACCGGAAACAGGCTTGTCCATGTTGACAACGGCGCCATTTTTACCGATAGCGCCGATGATTTTCCGGGACGCCTGAAGCGGATCTTTGACGGCTTGTCCGAGATTATCCTGCAGTATCATCCGGACGAGGTGGCTATTGAAAATATCTTCTTTTCAACCAATGTCCAGAGCGCCCTGAAGCTCGGCCAGGCTCGCGGCGCGGCGATTGTGGCTGCGGTCAACGCCAATCTGCCGGTTGCCGAATATTCTGCGCTGCAGGTCAAGCAGGCCGTGGTGGGGCAGGGACGCGCCGAAAAGAGCCAGGTCCAGAAGATGCTCAAATCACTGATGGGATTGCCGGAAATTGCCCAGGCCGATGCCTCGGACGCGCTGGCGGTGGCGGTTTGCCATATCAATTCGTACGGGCTGAAACAGAAAACTGGACAGGGAGTGACTGTGAAACGCCAGAAGACTTCTTGGAGGGATATGAAGTTATGATTGCTCTCTTGACCGGACAAATTGCCTATAAATCCCCCGACCACATCATTCTGGATGTGAATGGAGTCGGCTACAGGGTGCTGATTCCCTTTTCCACCTATTATGAGCTGCCCGAAGAGGGGGGGCGGGCCACCCTGCACATTCATACCAGTGTCCGCGAAGATGCCATTCAGCTTTACGGTTTTCGCACCCGTCTGGAAAAATCCTTTTTCCAACTGTTGATATCGGTCACCGGTGTCGGTCCCAAGCTGGCCCGCGACATTCTTTCCAACATCCAGCCCGGCCCCTTGTCACAGGCCCTGGCCCAGGGTGATATCCACAAGCTCTCGACAATTCCGGGCATCGGAAAGAAAACCGCCGAGCGGCTGGTGCTGGAGTTGAAGGAAAAGGCCGGTAAGCTGGACCTGTCATCGTTGCCGGTCACGGAAATGCGCCAGATTCCGGACGAGGATGTTGCCGAGGACGTTATCTCGGCGCTGCTTAATCTGGGCTATAAGGAGCCGCAGGTTCGCAAGGCGCTGGCCGGTCTTGACGCCGGCGGCGGGGTGTCGGTGGAAGGCTTGCTCAAACAGGCATTGAAGATCCTGATGAGGTAGCCACCACGTCCAGGCGGCCCGAAAGGACAGCATCGGTTACAAAATAGGACGGCGCTGATGTTGCTTTTTTTTGTAACCGGAGTTTGTCCAGCCTGCATCCATTTGCGTCCGATTGTTACAATCACGTAAATTATTTGTTACAAATATTGCATTGCACCGCATGGGGTATATAATCCACCGGGTTGTAATTAATCTTTATAAATTCGGAGGAGACCATGATTCTATATGTCATGCGGCATGCGGAAGCGGTGGAGGGAAACGACGCATTGCGTGACGAGTGGCGTTACCTGACTGAAAAGGGGCGTTCCACCGCTGCAAAAGTGAGTTCCCAGATCGCAAAATCAGGCCCCAAGCCGCGCCTGACCATCACCAGCCCGCTGACCCGCGCGGTACAAACCGCCGAAATAGCCGCCCGGAATGCCTGCCGTAAAAACGTGGTCGTTGCAAGCACACTGCTGCTGCCCGGGGGCGACCTTGCCAAGTTGCTTTTGCACTTGAAGGAGTGCGGGAGTGCCAAACGGGTAATGCTGGTTGGGCACGAACCTCAGCTCGGTTCACTGGTGGCGACATTGCTTGGTCGTGGTGAAGAGGCCATAACATTGAAAAAGGGATCTTGCGTGGCCTTTGATTATGATCCGGACAAGGAGGATGGCAAGCCGGCCGCTTTCATCAGCTACCTGGCGCCCGGCAGGAAGCGGATCACCTCCCCCAGAAAAGCTTTCCCGAAATCACAGCCCTGACAGATGCCGAAAAAACCGGAAAAATCAACGCCTGATCTGTCAGTCGTCCAGGAAAGTTTCAGCGGAATCCTCCTCGCCCACTGGGAAGAGTTGCTGCGCTTGAGACGGGTTGTCCTGAAAACTTCAGACCTGGATGATATCCACGATCTGCGGGTTGCATCCAGGCGTTTCCGGGCCGTTCTTGATCTGTATCGAAGGCTTTCTTCAAAAAGCCCGAAATCAGGAGTGAATAAGAGCGTTCGCAAACTCACCCGGACACTGGGTGGTCTGCGTAATCTCGATGAAGCAAGAGTTTTCTTCCAGGATCGAACCGGTACGGATACTTTTGCCGATAGCGTTCTGGGCCGGACCCTGTCGGGATTGCGTTCCAGAGAAGTTAAGAGGATTGGCAAGGCGCTCATCTCCTTCGAACATCGCAAGCTTGACCGCATAGTCCGCAAAATGGTCGCGCGGCTGAACCTGGATCGCATCACGGAGCGGAGCGATCTCTCCATTCCGACCATTTTTTCCGAAGTATCCGCTGGCATGTATCGGCCGATACAAGAGGCGCTTCCCGTTTCGACCATACCCGGACATCGCGCGGAACGGCACTCCCTCCGCATCGCAATCAAAAAATGGCGCTATTTTCTGGAAATCACGGCGCAGGTTCTGGAGCGTGATTACAGCACCGTTCTGGAACAGCTTAAGGAATATCAGTCATATCTGGGGCGGATGAATGACATCGTCGAATTCGAAATATTGCTCCGTGGCCTTGAACTGCCGAAAAGTGAACTGGAGCATGCGCAAGCGATCCTGGTTGCGGAGGATGCTTCGCTGCTGGCCGGTTTCAGGGCACTGGCCGAACGTAATCCCTTGAAGCATCATGATCTGTAGAATTTAAAATAATAACCGAGGAGAGCCAGCCATGAAAAAAACTATCTTTGTAATCCTGTCAACCCTGATCCTTCCATCTTTTTGCTTTGCCGCTGAACCCATGCGCGAAGGGTATTGGGAATTGATCACCACGATGGAGATGCCGGGCATGCCGATGAAGATGGCTCCTACCAAAATGAAGCACTGCTACAGCAAGGAAGACGTCAAGGACCCAAAAAAGACGATCACTACCGATAAAAACTGCACCGTTACCGATTTTAAATATTCGGGCAACAGAGTCGTCTGGAAGATGAAGTGTACCGGTCAGAACGCAGGTGTATTCAGCGGGGAGACTATTTTCAAGGGGGACGCCTACGATTCTGCGATGAAGATGGAGAGCGGCGGGCATACGGTTAAGGTTAAGGTCAAGGCCAAGCGGTTGGGGAATTGTCCATGAATATTATAACAGCAGTTATCTGATGTGCGACAATCGCGAGTCGCTATCCGGAAGTGATGATGGTGTTTATCAACCGGTGACGAGTTAACAAACAGCATAATGTCCGTAAATCAAGGGGCTTCCATTGCCGGTGGAAGCCCCTTTTTTACTGAAAGCCGGAAATTGTCGCTTGTCGGCTCTACTTGTGAAAAGACACCGGCCCTGAAATCATCTTTTCAGGAGATGCGGAGGATTTGGTCCATGGCATTAATAGCAATTGCTAATTAAAGCATCTGTGTTTGTTGGTAAACAGGAGCTAGGGGATTCAAATTATCCGTTATATGGCTGTACTTAAAATTATTTAACCGTTAAATCACTGCCTGTGATTTGAATTTCTTCACTGAAGATTAAAACCAGACTCAGTTTCTTGTCGTTCCGGTGGTGGGCAATATGGTCACTTATATGATAATAGACCGATTTTACAGTATATATAATTTTATTCTGGGGGAGATGGATATATGAAATGCAATCTTGGCAATCACTTTGCAAAAAATGCAGTTAGTGTCATGCGCAAATAGGCAGAATCTTTTTCAGGAAAATTATTCCTGCTACAACCCGGTTAATTTGCAAACTGAAATTATAAACATCAAATTTTTACTTGTCATGCAATGTTTATTTTGTGTATATTTTATAAAAATAAGTGTTTGAACCCCCGCATTTTTTTTGTCAGTAATAAAAGATTAAAAGCATCTTGTTGGTCTTTTTAGCGTGAGATCGAATTGAGGGCAGCACCCCTCAAAATACAGGTAAGAGGAGTTCACAATGAAAAAGCGGCTGAGTGGTGTACTGGGGTTGGTGATGGCTCTGTCAATCGGGTTTGCAACGTTTGCCGGCGCGGAAGAGGATTTCAAAAGGTTTGGTGTGCGTTTTAGAGCTATTTACGTAATGCCTACCGAAGATGTGGACTCGCGCCTCAACGGAGCTGTCTCGCTCAAAGACAGCATCATCCCCGAAGTTGACCTGGAATATTTCTTTATCAAGAACATTTCCGCCGAATTGATCGCGGCTGTCTCCAAGCATGATGTCATGTTGAATGGCCAGCATTTCGGCTCCACCTACCTGCTGCCTCCGACGCTTACGGCCAAGTACCATCCATTGGCAGGAAATACGATCAGCCCCTATGTCGGTGTCGGTCTTAATGTCACATTTCCATTTGATTCAAAATCCGACGCCAATACCGATCTGAGGGTCGATAACTCTGTCGGTTGGGCCGCACAGGCTGGCGTGGATGTCAGGCTCAAAGACAACCTGTATTTTAATATCGATTATAAATACATCAATGCTGACACAAAAGTATCTGTTGCAGGAACCAAGTACGATCTGGATATCAATCCGCATCTTTTCGGCATCGGTGTAGGTTATCGTTTCTGATGCCGGTCTGACGCATGTCCCGCAGGTTATCCCCCGGCAGGGTTCGGGGGATAACTGATCAATGGTGACTTTGCAGCTTTAACAGGAATAAAAGAGGGATTGGAAGCCGATCCGCAACACGTCTAAGGCAATAAACTTCACAAGGGAGGAAGTATGAATGTAGTTACTCTCAGCCAGCTTCAGTTTGCGGCGACCGGAATGTTTCACTGGATATTTGTTCCGCTTACCCTGGGATTGTCCATAATGACGGCCTGGATGGAGACAAAGTATGTGACTACCGGAGATGAAACCTGGTTACGCATGACAAAATTCTGGGGCAAGCTGTTCCTGATCAACTTCGCACTGGGTGTTGTCACCGGTATTACCATGGAGTTCCAGTTCGGTCTGAACTGGTCCGAGTATTCACGCTACGTGGGTGATATTTTCGGCGCACCGCTGG
>MGZK01000107.1 GCA_001802125.1 Geobacteraceae bacterium GWC2_55_20 | reverse complement strand
GATCACCTCCTGCTGCGGGAGCCTGTTCGGGACTGAAGCAAAAGGCCTGGCCCCCGCACTGGCGCTGATCCCGGAGGTTCCGCTGCTGGCCGTTTTGGCCACGGTCGTGACAGCCCTGCTGATATCAGGCGCCGGCTATCTCCGCAGCGGCCGGGGCGCCGCCCTTTTTTCGGTTCTGTCGCTGACGGCTTTCCTGTGCGGAGCCGCGGCGCTGGTTTCGGCCCTGCCGGTGTACATCTACGCGCTCCCCAGCCATCACTGCCCCTTCTGCATGCTGCAGCGCGAGTACGGATTCTCTGGGTATGTTTACTATGCCGCGCTTTTGGGAGGAGCGGTCAGCGGGATCGGCGCCGGAATCCTGCAGCGCTTCCGCCGCATAGGGAGCCTGGCTTCGCTGCCGGCTTTCCAGCGCAGCCTGGTCATCGGAGCCATGCTGCTGTTTGCGCTTTTTATGGCGCTTGCCTTCTGGCAGGTATGGTTTTCGGAGTTGCGGCTGACCTAGTTTCAGGTTGTCGATCTGCCAGAAGCTCGCTCATATTCCAGGTTTCATATTTGAATTTTTCCGGTTAACTGTTAATATCGGCAAACAAATACTTTCACGGGAGGTACTATGCGAATACATCGGATATTGATCTGCGGGGCGCTGCTGCTGGCTGCCACGGCCGCCCTGGCCGCTCCGGCCGAGCAGCAGCTCAGGCAGCTGGAACAGCGCGCCGCCAAGGCGGCTGAATCAAGCGCCGGGGAATACGCCCGGGAGGGACTGAACGCGGCCGGGGCCAACATCGCGGCCGCCCGGGCGGCGCTGGCGGCCGGAAGGGAGCGGGAGGCCATCCAGCAGGCGGAGCTGGCCGAGGCGCGCCTGAATGCGGCCGAAGCCAGAGCGGCAGAAAAGGAGATGGTCGAAAAGGTGGCGGTGCGCCGCTCCGAACTGAAGAAAGCCGAAGCGCTGCTGGAACGTTATCGCCAGGGGGAGGTCAACTGATATGAAAACACGTATGCTGATCCTGATCACAACCCTCTGCCTTTCCGCTTCGGCGGCGCTTGCCGCTGAAAAAAGCAAAGCACTGGTGCAGTTGGACACGGCGCGCGCCGCCGTCGAAGCCATGGCCGCCAAGGCCGGCGACAACAGGGAAGCCGCCGCCGGCCTGGAGCTGGCCCGGGCAGCCATCAAAAAAGGGGCCGATGCCGCCGAGAAGGGGCGGCAGATGTTCGGTTTCGGCGGCATCAAGCCGGAAGCCGAACAGGAGGTCAAGAATTATGCCGACATAGCCGAACTGGAAACGGCCGCGGTTGCCTCACGGCTGGAGAAGGGGCGCTCGGCAGCCGAGCTGGAAGCGCTGGACAAGCAGCTGGCCGTTGTCAAGGGCAGGATAAAGCTGTTCGAGGATCGCAAGACCGAGCTTGAGAAGTACAAGGCAGAAGCGTCCAAATGCCAGGGCGCGGCCGGGGAGATCGAAACCCTCAAGGCCGAAAAGGCACGGCTTTCCGCCAGGATTGACAAGCAGCAAGCAGAAATCAAGGAGTTGAAGACCAGGCTGGAAGATGCCGTCAAGGCGGACGTCTGCAGGCAAGCGGCGCCAACGGCCGCACCGGTCAAGATGACACCTGCTCCGGTCGAGACCCCGGCCGCAAAGGAGCCCTCCCCGGCCGTTCCGGCTCCGGCGGCGGAAGTCCCGACAGCGAAGGAACCGGCGGTGAAAACCCCTTGATTCCCCCGCTTCTCAACATCTACGCAGAGATCCCGTCCACCCTGCCGGCGGAGTTGATCCAGACCCTGGCGGAAGTCGGGAATGTCCGCATCGAACGGATCATCTCCGCCGGCCAGGCGACCGCAACGGGTTCCTGGTACGACCAGTCCTGGGACGAGTGGGTGATCCTGCTGTCGGGCAGCGCCGGTCTGCTGTTCGAAGGCGAGCAACAGGTCCGGCAGTTAGCGCCGGGCGATCACCTGCTGATACCGGCCGGTTGCCGGCACCGGGTTGAATGGACCGATGCGCGGCAGAAAACGGTCTGGCTGGCGGTGCATGTTCATAGTCCAGTCCACGGGGAGATTGCAGCCGGATGAGACATATCATCGCAACCATGGCAATGCTGTCGGCGATCAGCCGATGAAAAATACGATTGCCGATCGCCGCCACTGGGTTTTCGACCTGGACGGCACACTGACCATAGCGGTGCACAACTTCGCCGCCATCCGCAGGGAACTGCGCATTCCGGACGGCTCCGACATCCTGGGGCACCTGGAGTCGCTGCCCCGGACGGAGTCCCTGATGCTGCACCGGCGTCTGCAGGAGATCGAGCTGGAACTGTCCCGGCTGACCGGGGCGGCCCTGGGCGCAACGGCCCTGGTCGAACAGCTGCACGCCAGCGGCGCATTCCTGGGGGTGCTGACCCGTAACACCAGGGAAAATGCGCTGAGAACCCTGGATCTGATCGGACTGGGTGGCTATTTCGATGCGGAATACGTGCTGGGAAGGGATGAGGCGCTGCCGAAGCCGGACCCGGACGGCATCCACCGCCTGGCGGAGCTATGGGAGGCCGAACCGGCAGAAATGGTGATGGTGGGTGATTATCTGTACGACCTGCAGGCCGGACGTTCCGCCGGGGCGCTGACCGTTCACATTGACAGCGCGGGACTGTTCCGCTGGCCGGAACTGGCGGACATCATGATCGAATCACTGGAGGAGATCACGACCGGACTTGCAGCGGATGGTGGTAAAACAACTTGAAACTATGAGTCAACGCTGAAACGGTTCTTGCCGGCCAGTTTGGCTTTCTGCAGCGCCAGGTCGGCGCGGGTAATGCATTCGTAGATCGTCTGCCCGTGTTTGTATTCGCTCAGGCCGATGCTGATCGTGACGCGGATGCCGGGGCGCTGGGCCTTGAACTCGGTCATCAGGATCGATTCATGCACCTTGCGGGCAACGGTCTCCGCTCCAGCGATATCCGTTTCAGTCAACAGGAACAGGAACTCCTCGCCGCCCCAGCGGGCACAGACATCCTCGCTACGGACACAGCTCATCAATACCCGCGCCACCTCCACCAGCACATCATCACCGGCATTGATTCCGTGCATGTCGTTGACCCGCTTGAAATGGTCCAGATCGGCCATCATCACCGAAAAGGTCCGGCCGTGCCGTTCGGCGCGGCTGAACTCGCGCTCGATCTTTTCCATGATATCGCGCCGGTTGGCCAGGCCGGTCATCGGGTCTACCCGGCTGGCCAGGTCGAGTGAACGGCTCATCTCCGCCAACTGGGTATTGAGATCGTCCTTCTTCTTTTCCAGCGCGCCGTAACGCCGCTTGAGTCCACAATAATCATCATGCAGCAGGCGGTATTCGCTTATCAGCGGATTACCGTCAAAACGGGCATCTGTCGCAATATGCTCAAAGTGGGCGCTGTGGTCGTCACGGCTGATCTGTGCACTTCTGCTTTGGGTGGTCATGACGGGTTCCTTTGAAGTGTCATTTTAGTACGGCAAAGCGGCTACTGGCAAAAAGCAGATTAACTGTATACCATGAATTTATATTTTGTCACTACCGCTTATACGCAATCGACTCACCTCCGGCTAGCTGTTCTGCAACAACCAGCGCCCCATCTCCTCGAAAAATTTGCGGTTCTCACTTTCATTCGAATATTTTTACAGAATCAAAAACGGCATCGGGCACGGATGTCACGGCCGAAGTTGAAACATACAAACTAGAACACAGGAGAATAACTCAAGAAATTCATTTTCGGGGTGTTTAACCTGTCTGGTTTAATAGTACTAGGTCTTTTTTTGATTTTACACTTTGAACTCTGTGTGCACTGTGCACCGGAAGTTTTTTCCTGAATAATTGCGGCATACTATTTCGACTGCAACAGGCAAGGCTTATGGCTTTCAAACGGACACTACCGATCAAAAGACAGAAAAATCGAATAGCGGCGTTGACGGGAGTATACTGTCGGATAATTTTACACTCATTTTATTACCGTCTACATGGTAGTACAACCAGAAGTTATCATTCAGACTATATTCCTTGGCATTAAATATGCTTAAGTTTGATCAGCTTAATCATTTTTTACTGGGGAGGAAATTTCATGAATATCAGAAATCGTGTGATGGCCCTGTTGTCCATGCTGGTGTTCGCTCTGACGGCTTCTAATGCGCTGGCGGACAACTACTCTTTTACCGGCAATTTCAACAGGGACAACGACGTCCAGCTGTTCAACTTTACGGTCGGGGCGGATACAACGGTCACTCTCAGAACCTGGTCCTATGCGGGCGGGACCAATGCTGCCGGCAATTTGGTCGCAAGTGGCGGCTTTGACCCGATCCTGGCCCTTTTCAACAGCAGCGGATTATTTATTGATGACAACGATGACGGCGGCAGTTTTGTTCCGGCAGATGCTGCCAGCGGCGCTCGATATGATACATTTCTGACCTCATTTCTGCATGCCGGCACATACACGGTCGCCATCAGCCAGTACGACAATTTTGCCAACGGCCCATACCTTAGTGACGGTTTCGTGAGGGATGGCGTTGCAAATGAGTGGTTCAGGGAACATTACCTTGACACAAGTGGTCTTTATCGTGACAGCCACTGGGCATTCGATATTGAAAACGTCCAGGCTGCCAGCCCTGTCCCCGAGCCTTCCACCCTGATTCTGCTTGCCGCCGGCCTGGCAAGTCTCGGATATATCCGCAGGCGTTCCAGTAAGTAAACGTTCGCATGAATCTGCAGTCCCAGGGAGAACCGGAGCATCGGTTCTCCCTTTTTTGTCGATAATTATAAAATCATTGGCGCAATTGAAATCCCGCTCAGTTGGGCAGATTGGGCAGATCGATTCCGGCCATCTTCTGGACCATGCGCACGACCTGGCAGCTGTAGCCGAACTCGTTGTCGTACCAGACGTACAGCACGCAACGGTTGTCCTGGGCGATGGTCGCCAGTGAATCGACCACGCCGGCGTGACGGGAGCCGACAAAATCGCTGGAAACCACCTCGGGTGAGTTGGTGAAGTCGATCTGGTTCTGCAGCGGTGAATCCAGCGAGATGTTGCGGAGATAGCCGTTGATGGCCTGGACATCGACCTTCTGCCCCAGTTCGATATTGAGGATCGCCAGCGACACGTTGGGAGTCGGCACGCGGATCGCGTTGCCGGTCAGCTTGCCGGCCAGTTCCGGAATAACCTTGGCAACCGCCTTGGCGGCGCCGGTTTCGGTGATGACCATGTTCAAGGGGGCGCTGCGGCCACGCCGGGAAGCCTTGTGATAGTTGTCGATCAGGTTCTGGTCGTTGGTGTAGGAATGGCAGGTCTCCATGTGGGCGTGCACGATGCCGAAACGGTCGCAGATCGCCTTCATCACCGGCACGATCGCGTTGGTGGTGCAGCTGGCGGCCGAGAAGATGTTTTCATCAGGTGTGATCAGTTCGTTGTTGACCCCGGCCACCACGTTGGGAATATCTCCCTTGCCTGGCGCGGTCAGGATCACCTTGGCAATTCCGGCCGACTTGAGATGCTTGCCGAGCCCTTCGCGATCGCGCCACTTGCCGGTGTTGTCGATCAGGATCGCATTGTTGATGCCGTACTGGGTGTAGTCCACCTGGTCGGGGGCATCGGCGTAGATGATGCGGATCATGTTGCCGTTGGCGATGATGGCGTTGGCTTCCTCGTCAACGGTGATGATGCCGTTGAACTGGCCATGGATCGAATCGCGGCGCAGCAGGCTGGCGCGTTTCAAAAGGTCGTCGGCGCCCCCCTTGCGCACCACCGCTGCCCTGATCCTCAGCTTTTCGCCGCTGCCGGACTTCTCGATCAGGATGCGGGCCAGCAGGCGGCCGATGCGGCCGAATCCGTAGAGCACGATATCCTGGGGCTCGTCACGCAGGGCGACCCGGCCGATATTGATCGAGGCCAGTTCGCTGCGTATGAACTCTTCCACCGGAACCGAACCGCCCAAACTCTTGAACTTGACCGTCAGTTTGCCGATATCGACCCTGGCCGGGGCCAGGTTGAGCCTGTCCATCGCCTCCAGCAGCGGAAAGGTCTCCAGCACCGAAAGTTCCGTATCCAGGATCAGGCGCGCAAAGCGGTGGGCCTTGAGCACATCGATGACCGAGCAGTGCACCAGGGTTCGTCCATATACGGTAGGGACAATATTGTGATCACGGTACAGCCTGCCGATGATCGGCAGCATCCGTTCGGCGCAGGCCTCGTGGTTTTTCCATTCCTCCAGGTAACTGTCCTGCTTTTCCACATCCATCTTTGCTTGCCTCCAGTTTGTTGTTTTGTTGCCGGGAACGTTTACCGGCTTCATATTTCGCGTTTATTGTACCCGGCCGATCAGCCTCAGCAATCCGTCCAGTATCGTCAACGGGCTGGGCGGACAGCCGGGAATATACAGATCAACCGGCACCAGCCCGTCGGCGCCGTTATGCACCTCGGAGTGATCCTTGAACGGACCGCCGTTGATGGCGCAGGCGCCGGCCACGATCACCAGCCTGGGTTCCGGAATCGCGGCGTAGGTGTCGAGCAGCGCCAGTCGCATGTTTTCGCTGACCGGCCCGGTCACGAACAGCCCGTCGGCATGCCGGGGGCTGGCGACGAACTGTATCCCGAAGCGTCCCAGGTCCCAGCCGATCGTCGAGAGCACGTTGGTATCGGCTTCGCAGGCATTGCAGCCGCCGGCGCTCACCTCGCGCAACTTGAGCGAGCGTCCGAAGAGCCGCAGCAGTTCGCCTTCCAGCGCCTGCGCCGGAACATACTGCTGGCCGGCAGTCACCGTCAACCCAGCGCGGCTTCGACTTGCAAGACGGGCATCCGTTGAAAACGTGATCGCATCACCAGGACAGGCTGCAACGCAGTCGGCACAGAAAAGGCACTTGCCCATGTCGAGCGCCAGCGGGCCGCTGGTGGAAATCGCGCCATAGGGGCAGGCCTCGGCACAGGCGCGGCAACCGGCTCCGCAACGGGCGGCATCCAGAACCGGCAGGCCGCGAAACCTGGGGGGCAGCGGCAGCGGCGCATCAGGATAAGCAAAGGTGCGATGCCCCTGGCGGAAACGTGTAAGAATGGCTTTTATCATACAAACTCCAGTTTACAGATCAAAACCGCAGTACGACAGATTGAAGCTCTTGTTACAGAGCGGAAAATCGGATATCTGCTGATTGCGCAGCGCAAGCCCCAGCCCGCTCCAGTTATGGAACGAGGGATCGACGATCTTGTAGCGTTCAAAACGTCCGGCGTCATCAGTCAGGGCAACATGGCAGATCTCCCCGCGCCACCCTTCGGTTAATGAAACGGCACAGCGATCAGCGGCAATCGGCTTCATCCCGGTTCGATAGCCGCCGCGCGGCAGATGACAAACCTGCTCATCCAGAAAATCCAACGAACGCTGTATCTCAAGCCAGCGTACCATGGTACGGGCATAGACATCACAGCTGCCGCCGGTTATAACCGGAATCTGGCTCATGCGGAAGATACCGAAGGGGTGATCGCGACGGACGTCGCGGTTGAGTCCGCAAGCCCTGGCTGCCGGGCCGACCAGGCCGATCTTGCGGGCATCCGCCTCCGAGACCACGCCGGTATCTTCCAGACGCGCCATAACCGAGGGAGTACTCCAGAGCAGGTTGATGGCTTGGGTAATCTCTTCACGCCCGACCTGCAGCCGTTTTTGAAGATCTTCGGCAATACCGGCGTCACAATCATAGCCGATACCCCCCGGACGAAGCAGCCCTCGCCCGAAGCGGCTGCCGCAGAGCAGTGCGGTCATATTGAGAAAATCACCCCTGATCCGTCCGCAAAAGGAGGCGGTCGGCAGGTAGCCGACATCTCCGGCAATCGCCCCCAGATCGCCGATATGATTGGCCAGACGCTCCAGCTCAAGTGCTATCCCGCGTACGGTTTCGGCTCGTGGCGACGCAAAGATGCCGGCCAGCGCTTCCATGTTCATGCAGTAAGCCTGGGCATGGCCAACCGTCGTATCACCGGCAATGGTTTCCATCAGATGCATACTGCGCGGCAGCGGTCCGCCAATCAGCGACCGTTCGATGCCGCGATGCTGAAAACCGAGCGATATTTCCAGGTGAAAGACTTCTTCACCGTGGCACTGAAAGCGAAAATGCCCCGGCTCGATGATACCGGCGTGAACCGGTCCAACCGCAACCTCATGGACTTCGTCCCCCTCGACCCGGTAGAAATCCATGACCCCCGGCAGCAGGCCGCCGCCGTCACTGTCATGCCAGAAGCCCTCTCCTTCACGGAGCGGCTTTTGGAAACGAACCGGTTTGAACCAGGGGTGCCCATCGGGACGGACCAGGCATTGCTCGGCAATCTCGCGTTCGAAAAGGTGCAGTTGCGGACAGAGCCCGGCCAGTGACGGAAAGGAACGCCCGACGGTCGTGGCGACTATCCCCAGCGTGCCGCTCCCGGACCTGGCTGACATGACGCAGTACAACGTCGCGCCTTCGGCTGACGGTACTCCGAAATAGGAACAGACCCGCCAACCGCTTGAAATTGAATCAACAACCCCCTGGAAAAAGATGTCCGCATCCAAGAGCGGTATCTCCGAACGTTTGAACGAACTGCCATTGTATAAGGTTTTCATAGTGTAACTCATGGGTGTGCCTCCAACAGCGCGGCGCCATCACGCAGGAGCGTCATCAGCGGCTCCGGAATCCAGACCCCCAACAGAAAGACCAGCAGCAACAGGCAGAGAGGCGGGCCGACGGTCCAGATCGTGTCGCGATAGGAGGTAGTTTCACTGTTCGCCGGAGCTTCACCCATCACCATCGGCAGCACCGTCAGCGCCATTCCGATAAAGATGATCCCCAGCGACACCAGGAACAGGGCGCCTACCACGGCGCGCCCCTGAATAAAGGCGCTGCTGACGACCGTAAATTCACTGATGAAGGGCGCAAAGGGTGGTGACCCGGTGATGGCGATAAAACCGGCCAGAAAAAGCCCACCCGACCAGGGGAGACGACGCAACGCCCCACGGACCTGGTCGGTACTCTTGCTGTTATAGGAGCGGTGAATATTGCCGGATGACAGGAACAGCACCCCTTTGGTAAGGCCGTTGGCAAGAATATGGAACAGCGCTCCGAAGATCGCCTTGCCGCCCAAGCCGAGCGCTACCGCCATGATGCCGACATGCTCGACGCTGGAATAGGCCAGCATGCGTTTGAAATCGGCCTGCCGAGCCATGAAGATGGCGGCAAAGAGCATGGAAATCAGCCCCATGACAACCAGCGCATTCTGGAAAAAGGTGATCTCCCTGGTTGCCAGGCAGAGTTGATAGACGCGCAGCAGGGAGAGGAAGGCCAGATTGACGAGACCACCGGCCAGCATGGCGCCTACCAGGCCGGGAGATTCACCGTAGGCATCCGGCTTCCAGGTATGGAGCGGCGCCAGCCCCATCTTGGAACCGAATCCAACCAGCAGGAAGACAAAAGCTGCATGCACCCAGCCGGAGGAGAGTTTGCCCGCATCCCGGATCAGGTCGTCCAGCAGCAGCGAAGGCTCCACCCTGGCAACGATTGTGGAGTAGGCCAGAAAATAGAGGCCGATCAAGGCCAGGGCGACCCCTACCGAGCAGATCAGCAGGTATTTCCAGGTTGCTTCTATTGATCTGGCATTCCGGTTGAAGTAAATCAGCGGGGTCATGGAGATGGTGGTGGTTTCCAGCGCCACCCAGAGCAGACCGAGATGGTGCGTGATGGTGACCATGGATGCGGCCGAGAGACAGATCAACAGGCCCGTGCAGAGGATGCGGTTGGAACGTTCCAGCCGGTAGGCCAGATAGCCGATTGAATAAATCGCGCAAAAGAAGAACAGCACGCTGGTACTGAGCAGGACGATCTTGCCGAGCGCGTCAAGGTTGAACCAGCCGCCGGCGGACGGTGGCGGGGTAGCAATCAGCAGCCTCAGCGTTATCCCCAGGTGCCCGCAGGCAAAAGCGGACAGAGCAAACGGGCGCAGACGGTCGGATGGAATCAGCCAGGTAATGACAGCTCCGAGGAGCGGCAGAATGATCAGTGCAGCAAGCATGACTCTACTCCTCTTTCAGGGAGGTCAGCCGCGAGGTGTCCAGCGAAGAAAACTCCCGGCTGATGTGATTTATGACGATTCCCATGACGAAGGTGCCGACCAGCAGGTCAAGCAGCGCCCCCGCCTCCACCATGATCGGCATCGCTTCGGCCAGCAGCAGGCCGAAGATGAAGATGCCGTTTTCCAGGACCAGATAGCCAAGCACCTGTGAAATGGCCTTGCGACGGGTCGTCAGGATCAGAAAACCGGTCATCAGTGTCGCCATCGAAGCCGGGACAAACATGTAATTCTGATGCTCCGGCAACATCGGCAACTTGCCGGCAAAACCGAATGAAAGAGCTGTAAAGACTGCGCCCAGCAGAAGCGTGGCAACATAGCCCAGGAAAGGTTCCACTTCGCGTTTTATCTCGGCGGTGCGCACGGCCCGGTTCAAGAGCAGGGGAATCACAACCCCCTTGGTAATCAGGATCATGGCTATGATCCCGACCAAATGCCACGAAAAGGGGTGGATCAGGGCCGGCAGTATCCCCAGGATAACACCCTGAACCGCCACGGCCCGGATTGAGAAAATCAGACGGCTGGTCCCGAGGGCGACAAAATTGATCAGCAGCACCAGCACCAGAAATTGATCGGCTAAAGTAATCATGACATCACCTGATGACGAGCAGTGTTGAGAATGCGGCAAGAATCGTGGCGGCCACCAGCAGCTGCGGGATACGGATCAGCCGCAGACGAGCCATGACCGACTCGACTACTCCGATGACGACCGCCAGCTCCAGCATGGAGATGATGAAAAGGCCCCAGTCAAGGTACGGGTTGCCGGTTGCGTACGGAAGGGCCAGATGGACGAAAAAGGCGCCGAGTACAAAGAGTTTGAGGGCCGCGGCATAATGAATGATTGCCAGGGCCGGGCCGCTATGGTCCAGAACCATGACCTCGTGGATCATCGTCAGTTCCAGGTGTGTATTGGGATCATCAAACGGTATCCGGCAGTTTTCAGCCAGCAGCACAATGAACATGCCGCCGACCAGCATCAATAGCGCGGCGCCGGAATCAAGCCAGACACCAAAACTTATGTTGACCAGCATCGGCGACAGGGAGTAGGAGCCGGACAAGCGGGAGAGCGTGATCAAGGCGAAAAAAAGGGTCGGCTCCGCCAGGCAGGAATAGGTTGCTTCACGGGCCGAGCCCATCCCCTCAAAGCTGGAACCGGTATCAAGCGCGGCCGCCATCGTAAAAAAACGCCCCAGTGCAAACAGATAGGCATACAGGATCATGTCGCCCTGAAATGAAACCGGAGACGGGTGGGCGCCGAAAGGGATCAGCAAGGCGGCCACCGCCGCTGTAGCCAGCGCGACGATCGGTCCGGCCCGGAATACCCAGGTGGTGGTAGTGCTGAAAACGGAGCCCTTGTGCAGCAGACGCAGAATATCGTAGTACGGCTGCAGGAACGGAGCGCCGACACGCCCGGCAAAAGCCGCCTTGGTTTTGGCGATCACCCCCAGCAGCAGCGGCGGCATGACGATTGCCAGAAAGATATGAATGATACTGTTGGTCATGATCTCTCCCCAATGTTCCTGTTAATGAGCCCAGAGCATCAGAATAAATAGAGTGGCAAAAATATAGATCATATAGACATGCATCCGGCCATGCTGCAGGCGCCGCAGAAAAGCGAACGATACCCCCGCCAGCGTGAAGAGCGGCGCTATGACTCTTTCAAGTACCGTTTCGGTCGGTCTGTCGTCACACTGCTCAGACGCGGGAAACAGACCGGACAGACCGGGGCGTTTTACCCGCTGCCGGATGATGCCATTGAATACCGAAACAGCCAGTTCCGAAAAGGAGGTCGCCCCATACTGCATGCGCGCCGTGGCTCGCTGATAGCCGCATCCCCAGGTGGGCGCCGATGTTACCCGTGCACTCCCCATACGCCACCACCAGAACAGGGCGGCGGCAGCGGCGGCTCCCAACAGGACCAGCGCCATCAAACCGATTCGACCGAGAACAACGTCAAATTCCGCCGGATTGAGGAGCGCCGCCTGCGGCATAAATGCGCCGATCACCGGCGTAACAAGCCGCAACGCCATCTGCGGCATCAAACCGGCCAACAGGCAAAGCAGCGCAAAGAGCGCCATCGGCAGCAGCATTGTCAGCCCGGGCTCATGCGGGTGAGCAGCTCCCGGACTGCGGGGAGTCCCCAAAAACACCGAACCGTAGAGTTTGGTAAATGCAACGACCGCCAAACCGCCGACCAGCGCCAGCAGCGGAGCCAACAGCACCAGGTACACCAAGCTTGAAGCCTGAAGCTGGGAAAAGAAACCGAAATAGAGCAGGAATTCCGAAACAAAACCATTTAAGGGCGGGATCCCGCAAATAGCAACCGTGCCGATCAGAAACAGGAACGCCGCCCGCGGCATCCCCTTGGCCAGCCCCCCCATCAGGTTCATTTCACGCGTACCGACGGCATGGATTATGACGCCCGAGCCGAGGAACAGCAGCGGTTTGAAAAAACTGTGATTGAGGATATGCAGCAGGGCGCCGGCCATCCCCAGATAGGCCAGGTTTGTGTTGTGGCTTGAAATCCCCAGCATGGCCACCCCCAGACCGGCCGTGATGATGCCGATGTTTTCAATACTGCTGCAGGCCAGGAGGCGTTTCATGTCGCTCTGGGCAACGGCAAAGGCAATACCCAGCAGGGCCGAAATGATCCCCGCTGCCGTCAGAACGATGCCCCATGCGAGAGGCGGGTCGTGAAAGAAGGTCAGTGTGCGGAAGATGCCGTACAGCCCCATCTTCAGCATGACGCCGGACATCATGGCCGAAACATGGCTGGGCGCATTGGCATGGGCCGAGGGGAGCCAGATGTGGAGCGGCATGATACCGGCCTTGGCCCCGAAACCGACAAAGGTAACCACGGCGATTGCCATCGCCGCAGGAGGCAGCGCGGACAGGGAACCGGCGGCAGGCAGCAGGAACGAGCCGGACTGGGCCGCCAGCAGGGAAAACAGGACATACAGCGCCGCGCTGCCGGTATGCGTGGCAATCAGGTAGACGATCCCGGCCCGGCGGACATCCTCGCGGTCATGCTCGGTAACCAGCAGGAAGTAGGCCGAAAGCGCCATGATCTCCCATACCATCAGGAACAGGACCCCGTTGCGGGCGGTCACCAGAATTGCCATCGATGAGGCCAGGATCCCGTAGAAGAACGTCAAACCACGCTCCGTGGAGCGATTCCCGGCAGCCGGCCAGTAACCAAGAGCGAAGACGGAACCGGCAGCGGCAACCAGGTAAATCGGGATCAGAAAAAAAGCGGAAAGGGGATCAATCGACAGTTCACAAGCACCAAACGGCAGGCCCCAGTTCAATGTATAGGTGGCTGCACTTCGGGCTAACAGCAACACCAGCGCCGCCGGAATACCGGCCAGAGCGGACAGCAGCGTCAGGCCGGCCGCGATGACCTGCCCTGCCCCCGGCCTGCGCAAAAACAGACCCGGAATACCGGAACAACCGGTGATTAGAGCGGCGATGATCGCCACAATTGCAGGATCCGGAAAACCCTGCGGAAACGAATACATGACGGAACCCCTTGAAACGGATTGCATGTGAAACTATAGTGAAACGGACGGGCATTTTTTTAACGGCTGATTGTGAACCCTGAGCCACTATGCGTCAATAAAAAAATAACAGTGTTTACTTTATTACACGATATAATATATTATGTGTCATTATTTTTAAAGCCGGTTTGGAGACAATCATGTCGATAACAAGACTCAACATCACACTGCCGACTCACATGGTCGATGACATAAAGGCGCTCTATGGCGGTCGTGGAATAAGTCAGTTTCTGGAGGAAGCTGCCGGTGAAAAGCTGGCGATCGTCAAGGCGACCGTTTACAAGGATCTGATCGAGGGATATCAATCGACCGCCGAAGCGACGGTCGAGGTGCTGAAGAAATTCGAAAATACGGTTACGGAGAAGCGTGATGTTTAAGCGGGGCGGAATTTATCCGGTCAACCTGACACACGGTGAAGGCAACCGGCACGAGAGCTGCCCCTGCCTGGTGGTCAGCAACAATATCAGCAACGAATACTCGCCGGTTGTGACGATCATTCCGCTTTCAACCGACAATCTGGACAAGATCTACGAGTTCGAGTGCCTGCTGCCGGCGGCAAAATGCGGTCTCCCGCAAGATTACAAGATCAGCACTCACATCATCATCACCATCGACAAAAGCACGGTAGCCGGCGAACGGATCGGATTCGTCAACAAGGGGCTGATGGAACAGGTAGAAAAGTCCCTCCGCTTCCAGCTGTCCCTGACTGTTGCCGACAGCTGACCAAAACGGGCAAGCCTGAGAACAGCTCAGGCTCCCCGCTGTGGAAATATTATAATTGTGGCCTACAGGCTGAACTGTCGCACCAGTCGCTGCAACTCTTCGGCATTGCTGCTCAGTTGCGCGGCGGCGGTAGCCGATTCGTGCGCCCCCTGTGATGTCTGCTGCACAACCTCGGTGATCTGCATCATATTGCTGGATATCTCACCGGTCGTGGCGGTCTGTTCTTCGGCAGCTGTGGCAATCTGGTTGACCTGCATGGCAACGTCATTGATCTGCTCCAGAATATCACTCAGGGCCGCACCGGATTTGGCCGCTTCGATGGTGCCGGACTCTACCTGCTGAACCCCCTGCTCCATCGCGGCAACAGCACCTCTGGTTTCACCCTGAATGGCCTTGATCATCTCGCCGATTTCCTTGGTGGCACGGGTAGTCCGTTCTGCCAGGGCACGCACTTCATCAGCTACAACCGCAAAGCCGCGCCCCTGTTCACCGGCACGGGCAGCCTCAATGGCGGCGTTCAAAGCCAGCAGATTGGTCTGATCAGCTATATCCTCGATGGTACCTATGATGGCTCCGATCTGGTCGCTGCGTGCTCCCAGACTCTCCACGGTTCTGGCCGACTCCTGCACCCTTTCGGCAATCTGCCCCATTACCCTCACAGTATTTTCAACAACCGCCGCGCCGTTCTGGGCCGACCGGGAAGCCCGCTGTGCTCCTTCAGCCGCCATCTGGCAATTTTGGGCGATATCTCCGGATGTGGCCGACATTTCCTCACCCGCAGTGGCGACTGTACTGGTCTGGGCAACCACTTCCTCGGCTCCGGTGGCAATCCGTTCGGCGGTGGAGTGCAGTCCACCGGCCGCTGAAGCCACCTGGGTGGCTGTACCCGAAACCTGGCCGATCAGGTCACGAAGATTCTCCACCATGATACGCATCGCATCCAGCACTTGACCGGTCTCGTCCCTTGACCTCGATACCACGGAAACGGTCAGATCCCCTTGCGCTATCTTTCCGGATATCCGCACAACCTCCCTGAGGGGATTGGTGATACTTCGTGTGATTATCCAGGAGATAAAAACAGCTATAATCAATGCACAAAAACCCAGAACCAGCAGGACCAGCTTGAGATTGCCCATGGATCCAACCATTTTATCCGTCAGAGCGGATGCTTCCTTGACCTGCATATCCCTGAAATCCCGTGTTTTAGCTGTCAGGCGTTTCGATTCCTTGTCAAAACTCTCCATCAACTTGTTACCGCTCTCAATCCCGCCGGTTACATAAGCATTGGCCATTTCCTTACCCAGGGAATGAAACGCAGTAAAATCTTTCTTCAGATCCGCCACCAACTGCAGCGATTTCGTATCGTTTTCCTTACGGAACATGGCTTCGAAGCTGGCAATCCCCTCCAAAAAGCCTTTGGCGGCCTCATCCGCGTCCCTGTATCCGGCAGGATCGTGGGTTGCGCTTACATCGGTCAGGAACTGCTGTACCTGGACACAGTTATAGGCCATCTCTTCGGCCAGAAGGGCGCAGGGCAGGCTTTCGTCCTTGATTTGACGGGAGTCGGTTTCAATCTTTGTCAGCGAGAAGAAAGTTGTTACCACAAAAACACCAAGAACAAGCATAATCAGGCCAAAACCGATACCTAATCTCATGCCGATTTTCAGATTTGACAACACGTTGTACCTCCAATTATTTGATTGCAATCAAACCACCTGAATGATGATTGCGGAGAAAAGCCGTCCGGGATCAGCCTTGAACCACCGACAGCGAATCTGGCCGGGACAAGACAATACTCCGATATGCGGCATGGAGAAGCAGCATCCGCTAAAAAACATGGTACCCGGATGTGGATGTGATGTTGTGGACTTGGGAACGATCAGTGATCAGGCGAAGCGCGGGAATCTTGGGTAAGCAGCAGGCATACCACCGCTGGAGAGGATATATCGACCGCATAAACAGTGGCAACCATTTCCCGGAGTAGCGGGCAAAATGGTTCCATTACAATACTACTGGAAAGATCCTTTGCAATCTTGCAGATTTTACAGCTGCTGCGCGATGTGTTGCTGCCGTGATGATGAAAATAGATCACCATCAGAGAGGCTGCAATCAGCACCACGGCAAACAGGTAAAGCTGTCTGTATTTTTTCAGACACTGAAAAAGCATGCTCAATCCGGTTTGTACTGGTTAACTCATTCACTAATTGCAGGTTCGGGCAGGGGGCAAGGGCTGAGGGACGTCATTGTAACCCGGATATCTCCGAAAGAGAGTCAATCCGGGCATCCGGAGCAGTGACAAAGCAAACCGGATCAGCTGACGCAGATTACAACTTTAATTAATGGCAAGTCAAGGGATTGTTGGCCAGACACAAACAAATTTAATCACCATCAAACCGGTGATGCCGCGGAACCGGGTTTCAGGCGCCCATGCGAGGCGTTTGAGATCGATATAAACAAGGCACCGTATCAGATGCTCAACATCATCGCGCCAACAGCTACCCTTCGATCAACCTCAGGAGACCATTCAGCAGCTGGACCGGCGTCGGCGGGCAACCGGGAATATGTGCGTCCACCGGAATGACGTTGGCCACGGCGCCCAGTGAGGCGTAGCTTTCGCCGAAGATCCCGCCGTTGCAGCCGCAGTCGCCGACAGCCACCACAAGCTTGGGTGCGGGCGTCGCATCGTAGGTGCGTTTCAGGGCAATCTCCATGTTGACCGACACCGGACCGGTGACCAGCAGCAGGTCGGCAAAACGTGGCGAGGCGGTAAACTGGATGCCGAAGCGTTCGCAGTTGTAGATCGGGTTGTTCATGGCAATGATCTCCAGCTCGCAGGCATTGCACGAACCGGCATCCACCTCCCGGATCACAAGACTGCGGTGAAAGCGCCGCCGGATCGCCTCTTCGAGCCGGCCCCCCACCTCGACCAGATCCGCTTCCAGCGGTTCCGGCAACGTCTCGGTCACAACCCCGGTACGGAATATCTGCTGCAGTATTCTCAACATGGGTCAGCTTTCTCCTGCGCGGTGGTTTTGACCGCAACGGATCAATCTTGTTTCATTTCTTCGAAGGCTATCAGGACACATTGCTGATCAGTTGGCTCTCAGCTCTTAATCCAGCAGTGTCCGGTTTGGTTTATGCAGTTGCCTTAAACACCTTCCCTTACAGATCATGCCCCGAATACGACTGGTTAAAACTCTTGTTACAGACTGGAAAATCCGGGACGATATTGTCATGGACGGCCTGCTCCAGCGCCAGCCAGTTGACGCTGGAGGGATCGCGGATTGCACAGCGGTTGATCTCTCCCCGCAAGCCGGATTGCAGCCAGTAGACAATCTCCCCGCGCCACCCCTCAACCACGGCAAGAGTGCTGCGGTCAGCCGGAACTTCCTCCGGAGATGCCAGCGTTTCGCCACTCGGCAGCGACGCCAGCAGTTCGCGAATCAAACGGATCGAGTCGCGGATCTCCTCGACCCGCACCCAGGATCTGGCATGGACGTCACAGGAGTTAAGCACCACCATGCGTGGCGGAATCCGATCGTATGGGCAAAAGGGCGTCTGGATACGGCAGTCCAGCCGCTGGCCGCTGGCACGGGCGACATAGCCGACCGTGCCGAGCTCGCGGGCGGCCTCCGTCGTCAGTATCCCGGTACTGCGCAGACGATCGTCCAACGAAGCGTTCCGGTCATAGATGGCCACAATCCGCTCAAACTCCATCTGCAGGTTCGCTAGTTTTTCCTCAATGATGGCAGCGCCATCCGGCGGCAGATCGACGGAAATGCCCCCCGGCACGATCCGGTCCATCAGGTAGCGATGGCCGAACAGCCGCTGGTTGACACGCAGGAGCTGCTCCTTCAAACGCATGAATTGATATAGAATAAAGGCAAAACCGACATCATTGGCAATGGCTCCGACATCCCCCAGGTGGTTGGCAATCCGCTCCCATTCCAGCATGATCGCCCGCAGCCAGGCCGCCCGGGGCGGCACGCTCGTCCCGGAGAGCTCCTCAACCGCCCGGCAGTAGGTCAACGCGTGAGCAACGGTTGAATCTCCGGAAACCCTGCCGGCCAGTCGCGCTCCATCAACCCAGGAGAGCTGCTCAAAGCGCTTCTCGATGCCCTTGTGGGTATAGCCCAGACGCTCCTCCAGATTGAGGATATCCTCCCCCATCGCCTGAAAGCGGAAATGTCCCGGTTCAATGATTCCGGCATGCACCGGTCCTACCGGAATTTCGTAGACGCCCTCCCCTTCGGTCCGGACCCAGCTATACTCACCATCCGCACGGGGCATGCGCCGGGCCGCATCGTAGGACTTGCGCAGCGGCCAGGCATCGGCTGGCCAATCCTCATGCTTGATCCATGGACGCAGGTCGGAGTGAGAATGCCCGGTCGGGGTCAACCCCATCAGGCTCATGATCTGGCGCTCAAAACGGAAAGCGGGCGAGTGTTTTTTTGACAGGCTCGGGAAACTGGGATCGTCAAGCGGAATGTCACACCTCACCAGCAGATATTCGCCATCCAGCGCAAAACAGGCCAGCACCGCATACTGCCGTCCCAAGGTGGTTTCATCAACACCCCACTCGGCGGCCAAGCGTGCGCCAACCCCCTTCATCAACCAACCGGCATCCTCGAACTCCGCGCGTGGAACCAATATCTGCGGAACGCTGGACGGATATGTGCCGGCACAGGGAACGGCGGAGACGCCGTAGTGATTCAGGATTGTATCGCGGAGCAGGTTCACGGCAGTGGTCCCTTTATACTCATTTGTAACGTCACGGCTGTTGCCCGGAATAGATTTGTCCCATGTTTCCAATCGCCACTACTTCAATATATCCACCGCCAGATGAAACCAGTTCGCCAAAAATCCGGGGAGATAGATCCCCATCAGCAGCACCAGCGCCAGATGCAGGAAGACCGGGATATTGGCGGCGGTTAGCGGCTTCTGCCCCGCCGGAATCAGACCCGCCACCATCGGCTGCACCTTGCGGAACAGCGCGGCAAAAGCCACCGTCAGCCCCAGCAAAAGCACCGGCGCCAGTAGTGGCGCATCCTTCATCGTGGCGGTCAGTATCAGGAATTCACTGGTAAATATCCCGAAGGGCGGCATGCCGGCCAGCGCCATAACCCCCAGAAACAGTCCCCATCCGACTGACGGATTACCCCGGATCAGGCCGCGAATCTGCCGCATATCCTGTGTACCGTGCATCTGGGCGGCGTGGCCGACACTGAAAAAGGTAGCCGATTTGGCGAGGCTATGCACAATCATATGCAGCACCCCGCCAAAGGTGGCGATCGGTCCGCCCAGACCAAAGGCAAAGGTGGCAATTCCCATGTGTTCAATGGAAGAATAGGCAAACAGGCGTTTGATGTCCTTCTGGCGCAGCATGGAGAAGGCCGCTGTCAACAGGGAGAGCAGGCCAAAGCCCATCATGATGTTACCGGCAAAACCGGTGCCCAGGGAACCATCCACCAGCGCCTTGCAGCGAATCAAGGCATACAGGGCGATATTCAGCAACAAGCCGGATAGCACGGCCGAAACCGGTGTCGGCCCCTCGCTGTGGGCATCGGGAAGCCAGTTGTGCAGCGGCACCAGACCGGCCTTGGTGCCGTAGCCGACCATCAGAAAGACAAAGGCCAAACGCATGACGGTCGGGTCCAGTTGAGAACTGACCCGGCTCAGGTTGGTCCAGAGCATGGCGTCGCCGCCGGCGCCCAGCACCCGTTCGGCGGCAAAATAGAGCAGCACCGTACCGAAAAGCGCCTGGGCGATCCCGACGCCACAGAGTATGAAATACTTCCAGGCCGCCTCGATCGAGGTTGGCGTCCGGTAGAGTGACACCAAAAGGACGGTAGCCAGGGTCGCCAGCTCCATCGAGATCCAGAGGACGCCGAAATTGTTGGTCACCAGGGCGATCAGCATGGCGAAGATAAAAAGTTGAAACATGGCGTGGTAAAAGCGCATCCGCCAGTGTCCGACCCGGCCATGTTCCCGCTCGACGCGCATGTAGCGACGGCTGAAGACAGCGGTTGTGGTGGAAACCAGCGTCGTCAGGACCACCAGGGAAATGTTCAGGTAATCGACAAAAAAGTAGGTAGACCCGGCGATGCTGCCCCCTTCGCGGTATACCTGCAGCGCCAGCAGCAGCGAGACGCCGAAGGTCAGCAGGGATCCGCCGATATTGACCTCGGGGGCGTAGTGCCAATCGCCG
>MGZK01000106.1:978-64658 GCA_001802125.1 Geobacteraceae bacterium GWC2_55_20 | reverse complement strand
AAAGGCGAACGGCTCAGCCCGCTCACTTTGCGGCGCGCCAAGCCCAGTGTCGCCTTTGGCGGCAAATACAAAATCATCGATTTTGTATTGAGTAATCTTTTCAACTCAGGCATCAAAAAGGTCTACATACTAACCCAATACCGCGCCTATTCGCTGAACAAGCATATCCGTGAGTCCTGGGGTAAATGGACCGGACTGGGCGAGTTCTATGTTGCCATCTCCCCTGAAACCAGCAGCGAAAGCGAAGAGTGGTTCAAGGGTACCGCCGACGCGATTCTCCAGTACCTGCGCTTTGTCGAGTCCTCTGACGCAGACTATGTGGCCATCTTCGGAGGTGATCACATATACAAGATGGACATTACGCAGATGATTAACTTTCACCGCATGAATCGGGCCGATATTACCATTGCCGCGCTGGAAGTGCCGGCTGTGGAGGCGGTGCGTTTCGGTGTCTTTTCCGTTGACGACGATGCCAGGGTGACCGCCTTTAACGAAAAACCGGAAGTTCCCGAAACCATACCTGGACGCGAAACCTGTTTCGCCTCGATGGGCAATTACATCTTTTCGACAAAAAAGTTGATTGAAGTTCTGTTGGAAGGAAAAAAACAGTACGAGGATCTTGATTTCGGCAAGCATGTGATCCCGATGATGCTGAAAAACAACGACCGGGTATTTGCCTACAACTTCAACGACAACGTGATTCCGGGCATGAGAGCCGAAGAACGCGGTTACTGGAAGGATGTGGGTACAATCGAATCATACTACGAGGCCAACATGGACCTGATTCATGTGTCTCCGCAACTGAACCTGTATAACTACAAGTGGCCGATCCTCACCAACCAGGGCAATCTGCCGCCAGCCAAGACGGTCTTTGACGATGACGACCGCCGCGGCCAGAATATCGATTCGTACGTCTGCGCCGGATGCATAACCAGCGGCAGCACGGTCCGGCGTTCGGTCATCGGCCCGCTCTGCAAGATCAACAGCTACAGCCTGGTGGAAGATTCCATCTTCTTTGAAAATGTCAACGTGGGTCGCTACGCTAAAATTAAACGCGCCATAATCGACAAGGGCGTCGTGATTCCGGATGGTTCAACTATCGGCTACAATCATGACGACGACCGTCGCAACGGTTATACCGTGACCGACTCGGGAATCGTGGTAGTGCCACGCAAGGACAGATGATAGAATCATCCGGGTGGCCGGGATATCTATAAAAGAGAAAGGGGAGAATGTCGGCGCATTCTCCCCTTTTCACTCCGCAATCCGCAATTAATACGCGCCCAAAAGGCCCGGATTACTTACTCCTTCATCGCCCTGACCAACAGTTCATAATCTTCCAGCAGAGCCTGCAGATCCTCCTCGTGCTCCACCTCCTGCTGCAGTATGGTCAGCACCATGTTGTAGGTAACCGGATCCTTCTCCCTGGTTATATCCATCAGCCGCTTGTAGACACCGATGGCGCATTGCTCGCCCTTTATGTTCTGCTCCAGCAGCACCCTGACAAAGGGGTCATCAGGGGCGTCATAGCCGCAGTTGGTATGCTTGTACCACTCTTCCGGCCTGGTAACCGGCGTACCGCCCAACTGGATGATGCGCATGGCCACCATATCGGCGTGCAGCAACTCCTCGGTGGCATGCTGCAGCAGTTCGGCCCCGACCGCATCCTTCATCGGCCCCTTGACCAGCTTGGCTCCCAGCCAGTACTGGTAGTAGGCCAGCCACTCGTCGCTGTATGCTTTTTTGAGTAACCCCAGCAGTTCATCAACGTCCATCCCGATAATCTCGCGCCCTTTTGATCCCATTGATTTTCTCCTTTGTCAAATTTGATTTCAGATCACACCCGAACGATACAGATGTTACTGTTTCGAATCAACCTTTCAGTCTGGCGGCGATTCCGGCCACGTGGGCGCCCTGGAACCTAGCTCCGGCCAGTTCATTCTCGCTCGGCATCCGTTCACCCTGGCCGCCGCTGATGGTGGAGGCGCCGTAAGGCGAACATCCGGTGATTTCCCCGATCCCCATCTGCCCTGCAAATGTATAGGGCAGGCCGACCACCACCATCCCCTGGTGCAGCAGCGTGATATGGAAACTGAGAAGCGTGGATTCCTGGCCTCCGTGCTGGGTGGCTGAACTGGTGAACACACTGCCGACCTTGCCCACCAGCGCGCCTTTCATCCATAAACCGCCGGTGGCATCCAGGAACTGGCGCATCTGGCCGCACATGTTGCCGAAACGGGTCGGAGTGCCGAATATGATGGCATCGGCCTCGACCAGATCTTCAACCGTGGCGACCGGAACATGGGCCATACCCTTGCCAGCCTCCAGCGCTCCCATCTTTTCCAGCACTTCATCCGGCAAGGTTTCGGGCACCCGTTTGATGAGCGCCTCACATCCGGCCACACCGCGCACCCCCTCGGCAACCGCTTCGGCCATCCGGTAAACATGTCCATACATGCTGTAATGTACTATCAATATCCTGCACATGGTTTGTTCCTCCCGTTATTTTGGGGACTCATTTGACAAACGTCCCCTGTTTGTACTCCTCGAAGGCAAGCTTCAACTCCTCCTGGGTATTCATCACTATCGGACCGTACCAGGCCACCGGCTCACCCAGCGGTTTTCCGGATACAAACAGGAAGCGCACCGCTTTGTCAGTGGTAGTGACCGTAACCGCATCTCCGGCATGCTCGAACAGCACCACGGTTTCGGCCGCACAGGCGCAGCGGCGCTCGGTGTCCGACCAGCCGTGACCGACCATTTCATAGGCATAGGCATCGCGCTGGTCATCAAAATAACCTTCTCCGGACAGAATGTAGGCAAAGGCTGTATGCCCAAAAAGCAGCCCATGTGTGAATACCGTGCCGGCCGGCACGCTGACATCCAGCATTTCCGGTTCGATCACGATATCAGCCACCGGCCCCTTTACGCCCCCCACTTCCCCGGCGATTACCTTTACCAGCACACCGCTATCCAGCTCTACCTGCGGGATATCGGCCGCCTTGACGTCGCGGTAGCGCGGCGCCATCATCTTCTGCACAGCCGGCAGATTGGCCCAGAACTGGAATCCCCACATGGTGCCGGTGGGACTCAATTGCGGCATCTCCTGGTGAATGATGCCGCTGCCGGCGGTCATCCACTGCACGTCGCCTGCGCCAATCTCCCCTTTGTTGCCCATGCTGTCGCCATGCTCAACCAGCCCCTCCAGCACGTAGGTGATGGTCTCGATGCCACGGTGGGGGTGCCAGGGGAAACCGGCCAGATACTCATCAGGGTTGGAGGTGTGGAAATCGTCCAACATCAGGAACGGATCGAACTGCGGCACCTGGGAATATCCAAAGGCCCGTTTCAGATGCACTCCGGCCCCTTCGATTGTGGGACGGCTTTTGAAGATCTTGGCAATACGGCGGATGGTCATGGCGGGGCTCCCTTCTGTCTTGAATTACGTCTGTTACAGTGACACATGCGGTGGACCCGCACAATATGGTCAGTCTTGCGTTTTGAGCGCTGCCGGTTCAACTCCGGTCCGGATGGTGAACCGGCGTCACCACTCAACAAGACCGTTATTATCTTTTATGCCTGAACCATAATCCAAAGCAAGCCGAAAAACAGCACCCTCTTTTACCTGGTCCAAAAATATTTCTTCAGGTGTTGCACAAATACGTGAATCAGCCTGTTCACTAAGCCGACGACAAAACGCTACCGCAGACACGCCGGTAATCCTCTGGAGTGTCCATGTCCGTAAGTATGCCGGCATCGTCTACATTAATATGACATATCCTGTCTCTGTATTGTCCTGTCAGGTCCCGCAGTGTCAGACAGGATGTCAGTTCATCCAGAACGAAGCGCGGGAACAGCAGTGGATGGCCACGGAGTCCGGCATGGGTCGGCATGACGATGCTGTCCGGTGAAGTATCATGCTGCCTGGCCAGATGTTCAAGCGTGGCGGACGCCACCAGTGGATAATCGCACAGGGTAACGATCACCCCGCTGGCCTGGGCAGAAACGGCATCCCGTCCGACCCTGACCGATGAGGCCATATCCCCTCCGGGAGTACTGTTGACCACGACCCGCACCTGGAATTCCCTGGCGGCTTCCGCCACCAGCCCGCCTTCCGGCGAGACCACCACCACGATTTCACTTATACCCGCAGCAACCAGAGTATCAAGGCAACGGCCGATCACCGTGGTTCCGCCCAGCGGCAGCAACTGTTTGCAGCTCCCCATGCGTCGGGATTTTCCGGCCGCCAGCAGGATCGCCGCGACTGTGCCGCTCATTTGCCGTTCCTGATGGCGATCAACTGCCCGACAATACTGACGGCGATTTCCTCCGGTGTTTGCGCTCCGATATCGAGTCCCACCGGCGTGACCACTCGCGCCAGCTGGGCGGCATCGTACCCTTCGGATTCAAGTGTCTTCAGCAGAGTCTCCCGCTTGCGCCGGCTGCCCAGCAGGCCGATGAAAGCAGCCTCGGTGGCCAGGCAGCCACGCACGGCATCAAAGTCGTGCAGATGCGCCGGAGTGGCGATCACCGCGAAACTCCTCCGATCCAGTTGCAGTTGCCCAAATGCATCGTCAACCGCTGCGCAGACGATCCGGTCGGCGCCTGGCAGCAGTTCCGGCAGGGCGCAATCGGGCCGTTCATCGACCACGATCACCCGGAAACCGCAGCCATGGGCCAGCCGGGTCACGGCTCGCCCCACATGCCCGGCACCGAACATCACCAGCAACGGCAGGCGGCCTCGCGCTTCAACAAACACCGACATGCTGCCGCCACAGGCATAGCCGTTCTCCTCGGTCAGAATGAACTCCAGCGTGCGCGGATCGCCACCGGCCAGGGTCTCAACTGCAGCCGCAATTGTTTCCTGTTCGACACGGCCGCCCCCCACCGTTCCCAAACAGCTGCCGTCACTCCTCACCAGCATCTTGGCGCCGGCCTTGCGCGGGGACGAACCGCCATGGGAGACCACGGTTGCCAGGACAAACTGCTCACCCCGGCGGCTCAATTTCACCATTTCCTCGTACAGTTCGAGCTCGGTCAAGCGGTCACCCCTTTCCAAGCGCCACGGAAATCTTTTCAGCAGTAATCGGCAGCGAGCGGACCCTTGCGCCGGTTGCGGCAAAAAGCGCATTGGCAACCGCCGGAGCGATCGGGGGCACGCCCGGCTCGCCCACGCCTCCGGGAGGCTCGTTGCTGTCGATGACATACGCCTCTACCTTGGGCATGCCCTGCATGCGCACCAGCTGGTAATCGTGGAAATTGCCCTGCTCCACCCGCCCGTTTTTGAGGGTGATTGCCCCGAAGAGCGCCGCCGAGAGGCCGAAGGTGATGCCGGACTCCATCTGGGCCTTGATCGTGTCCGGATTGACGATACGGCCGCAGTCGATGGCGCAGACCACCCTCAGGACCTTCAACTGTCCCTTTTTATCGATGGACACTTCGGCCACCTGGGCAACGAAGCTTCCAAAGGATTCATGCACGGCGATGCCGCGACCGTGCCCACGGGGAAGCGGTTTACTCCAGCCGGCTTTTTTAGCGGCGGTTTCCAAAACTTTCAGGGTACGGGGATGTTTGGCCAGCAGCCGCCGGCGGTACTGAAAGGGGTCGATGCCGGCGGCATGGGCCAGTTCGTCCAGAAAACACTCCATCACGAAGGCAGTGTGGGAGTGTCCCACCGAACGCCACCAGAGTACCGGCACCGCGTTCTTCGGACTGTGCAGTTCCACCTGCAGGTTGGGGATGGCATAGGGAGTGTTGGCGGCGCCTTCCACCGAAGTGTCGTCAATTCCATCCTTGACCATGGCCGACTCGAAAGGAGTCCCGGCGATGATCGACTGTCCCACGATGCGGTGGTGCCAGGCCAGCGGCAGCCCCTTGTCATCCAGGCAGGCAGTGATCCGGTCATACCACATCGGGCGGTAGTATCCGGCACGCATGTCGTCCTCACGGGTACGGATCACCTTGACCGGCAGCTTGATCGCCTTGGCCACCTGGACCGCTTCGATCACAAAATCGGAGCCGGTGCAGGCCCGCCGGCCAAAACCGCCCCCCAGGAAGGTGGTCTCCAGCGTTACCTGTTCCGGCTTGAGGCCGGCTACCCGCGCTGCGGCATTGCGGTCCACGGTCTGAAACTGGCTGCCGGTGCGAATCAGACAGCTGTCAGCCTTCAAATCCACGAAACAGTTGAGCGGTTCCATCGGAGCATGAGCCAGGTAGGGCACTTCGTACTCAGCCTCGAAGCGCTTTTTTGCGGCTGAAAGCACTGCGGGAGCATCGCCGTCCTTTCTCGCCGGCAAGCCGGGGGTGGCGGATAATCGGGCATACTCCTCGCGCATGGCGGAGGTGGAGATTTTAGACTCCTCCGGCTCCTCCCAAATGATCTGCAACTTTTCACGGCCATTCATGGCCGGCCAGAAGCCGTCGCCCACAACCGCCACGCCGGCATCCACCGCCAGCACCCGCTTTACTCCGGGAACGGCCAGCGCCCCGGAAGCATCGAAGCTTTTGACCCTTCCGCCGAAGACCGGCGGCCTGGCGATCACGGCGGTCAGCATGCCGGGCACGGCCACATCGATGCCGAAAATGGCGGAACCGTTGATCTTGGCCGGGCTGTCCAGACGGTGCAGCGGCTTACCGAGCAGCTTCCTGGCTCCGGTTTTCAGCCGTGGCTCCCTGGGCACCGCCAGTTTCGCGGCGCTGGCAGCCAGCTTGCCAAAGCTGAGTTGCTTCCCGCCAGGGCCAAGCACGACCCCGTTCTCGGCCCGACAGGCGGACGGGCCTACCTTCCATCTTCCGGCAGCGGCAGCGATCAGCATCTCACGCGCCGCGGCTCCGGCCAGCGAGAGCCGCTCCCACTCGGAACGCACGCTGGTGCTGCCGCCGGTGACCATGATCGGCCCGAACTGGGCGTGGTTGTACTCGGGAGCAACCGGCGATGGCTGGAAGCGCACCTTTTGCCAGTCACAGCACAGCTCTTCGGCCAGCAGCATCGGCAGTGAAGTATAGACACCCTGCCCCATTTCGGATTTGTTGACAATCACCGTCACCGACTCGTCCGTTCCGATGCGCAGAAAGGCGTTAGGGGCAAACGAAGCTTCGCCGGCAGCTGCCGCATCGCGATTGCCAAAAGGAATATGACAGGCCAGCAGCAGGCCGCCTCCGGCCAGTGCGCTAGTCTTGATGAACTGTCTCCGGCTGATTCCGGTTCCTTCGCTCATGGCTTCTTTCCTCCCTTCGTTGACGCTCCGGCACCGACGGCATGGATTGCGCGGCGGATGCGCCCATAGGTGCCGCAGCGACAGAGATTGCCACTCATCGCGCTATCGATGTCGGCATCGGTAGGTTTCGGCTTTTTCTTGAGCAGCGCCACCGCAGACATGATCTGCCCCGGCTGGCAATAGCCGCATTGGGAGACCTCCTGTGCCAGCCAGGCTTTCTTGACCGGATGATTTTCCGGTATCCCTTCGATGGTCATGACTTTCTTCCCCCGCACGTCTCCCACCGGGGTGACACACGAGCGCAACGGTTGCCCGTCAACATGGACCGTGCAGGCGCCGCACAGCCCTTCGCCACAGCCGAACTTGGAACCGGCAAGCCCCAGTTTTTCCCGGAGAACCCAAAGCAGCGGGGTGTCAGGAGTTACATCAACCCGCCGTTCCTTACCGTTGACGTGAAATACCACCATCATGCACCTCCGTTATGGTTTTGGCCGTTGTATTGATGCAATTTGTTCAGCCTGATTTTGAAGTATAGCGGATATTTGCTGTTTGTGAAGTGACCCTGTAGGGCGTTGCTTGACATCAGTGAAATCGATATTATTTTAGACAGGGGGTGTCATGGAAGACGCCAGTGCACTTGAACATCTGACCGTCACATGCCATTTCATAGTTAAAAGGAGACAAACCATGACCAAAAGCGAGAAGCAGATGCCGGCCTATATGGTCACCTGCCGGTCGTGCGGAACGGACAACCGCATTCCAGCTGACAAGGAAGGAATGCAGGGACGCTGCGGAAACTGCCGTAAAACATTGCCGCCGATGTACTATCAGCCCATGGCGCTGAACGCCGGCAACTTCGATGCCTTCCTGGCAAGCTATCCCGGACCGGTACTGGCCGAGTTTTGGGCACCCTGGTGACCGCACTGCACATCATTCGCACCGGCGGTGCGAAACACAGCAGAAAAACTGGCCGGAAAAGCGGCCGTCATCCAGATCAATACTGAAGAAAATCCGGCCCTGGCATCCCGCTATGGAGTACGCGGCATACCGGTCACAATGTTGTTGAAGGGCGGACGGGTTATCGATCAACTGGCCGGAAACCAGTCCGTTGAAGCGTTGCTGGCCTGGTTTTATCATAACCGGTAACATTCCCGGACTCTCATGTTATATGGACACCCGGATAACATTTGCCGGACCGTGCTGAACCGTTCTGGCGTACTGCACGGCAGGCCTGCCAAAGGTCATGGCGTAGCCGATCATATGATCTTCCGGAATGCCCAGCAGACCGCGCATGCCTCGAAGAGGCCCCACTTGGCCAGTCCGTTCCAGAGCGTACCCACCCCCTGGCACTGGGCATACAGTTCGAAGTATGAAAGCGCGATCAGGCAGTCGGGCAGCGGAGATGCCGCATCGCGGGGCGCGCTGGCAATCAGCAGATGCGGCGCATCGCGAAAGAGGATATCCACCTTTTTTTCCTCCCACAGTCTGACAAAATTGGCGAAGAACGCCATCTCCGCCGGAAGCCGCATTTCACGGACCAGGCGTCCGAGCCCATCCATGACCACGTCCCGCAGCCGTGCCAGCTTTAGGCGCTCATCCACCACGGTGAAGAGCACATCCCGTGAGTTGACTCCGGTCGGAGCCTGCCAGGCCACGTCCAGCAGATGCTGCATCAGTTCCGGCTCCAGGTTTTCCTGTTTGTAGCGGCGAACCGAGCGGCGTCCCCTGATCAGCGTTTCCAGCCTGTCGGGCTCCGGAAAAACATCGTTCAACGGACGGCAGTCGGCCGGACCGACTCCGAGTATGGAGAGCGCGCCGGTTGGGCAGATCGCCAGGCAATGTTGGCAACGGTAACAGGCGGACTCCTTGTCGGGGACAATTGTGGGGGCGCCATCCAGCATGGAAATGATCCGGGCCGGGCAGTCATCGATGCATTCGCCGCAGCGCGTGCACAGTGAATTGTTGACGTTAAAATCAAGCATTTTTAGTTCTCCTGTTCCGATCTGATTAAATACTGTGCGAATGATTGCTTTTAATAGCGAATCTGTTATTAACTGTCACCCAAATTCATGTAATTCCGGTTCCAGGGAGAGACCGCATGTCATCAAAGTCAACCAGCATTAACATCGGTGTCAGCGCCTGCCTGCTGGGTGAGCGCGTCAGGTACGACGGCGGCCACAAGCATGACCGTTACATCACCGATGTTCTTGGCGCCTTCTTTAACTTCGTTCCGGTCTGCCCCGAAGTCGGCTGTGGCCTGCCTGTTCCTCGGGAATCGATGCGACTGGAGGGAGAACAGGACGCCCCACGACTGATCACAGGCAAAAGCCGCATCGACAAAACGGATCAGATGTCAGCCTTCTGCAAGGCAAAGGTCAGGGAACTGGAATCACAGGATCTTTGCGGCTTCATCTTCAAGAAAGACTCCCCCAGTTCCGGTCTGTTTCGTGTGAAAATCTACAACAACGGAGTTGCTGTAAAAAATGGCACCGGCCTGTTTGCCGCCGAGGTGGTCAAGGCATTTCCGCTTTTACCGATGGAGGAGGAGGGACGCCTGAACGACCTGATTATCAGGGAAAACTTCATCGAGAGGGTATTCTGCTATCGGCGCTGGAAGGATTTTCTGAAAGCAGGCCCAACTGCGGGTAAACTGGTTGAGTTCCATACCGCCCAAAAACTGTTGATGATGGCCCACAGTCCGCAGCTCTACCGTGAAATGGGCGCATTAGTGGCGCATGGCAAGGAGTTGAATTTAACAGAACTGCTCCGGCGCTACCAGGAACTATTCATGAAGGGACTGGCGCTGCAGGCTACCGTTAAAAAGAATACCAACGTGTTGCACCACATCATGGGATATTTCAAACAGGAACTATCTCCGGCCGAAAAGAGTGAGCTTCTGGAAATTATCGACCAGTACCGGAACCATCTGCTGCCGCTGATAGTTCCGGTGACGCTGCTTAAACACTATATTTCCAAATACGGCCAGCAGTATCTGGCCGGACAGGTTTATCTTTCACCACATCCGTCACAATTGATGCTGCGTAATCACGTTTAGACAGGAACAGAAGCGCTAAATATGCGCCAGCATCAAACCTGTATTGACTCTTGCCTCCAAACAATATAAAAATTAACAAATTATGCCCACTTCATCCCCATGACGGATACCACCACATGAAACTCGGCCTCAGCCTGATCACCAAACTCACCCTGGTAATATCCCTGATACTGGCAGTATTCATGGCCCTGCTGGATTACATCAATGTAAAAAACTTTCGTAACGCAATGCTGAAATATGCCGTATCCAACGCCGACCAGGTGGCCGAAGTCATCAATCAGAGCGCCTACGACGCGATGCTCAAAAATGACAAGGGCAGAATGTACGACATGATCAGTCGCATCGGCCAGGATCCGAATTTCGTCCATATCAGGTTGATTGACAGAGAAGGCAAGGTCGTCTTTTCAAGTACCAAGGATGAAATCGGCATAGTTCTGGACAAGAATGCCGAGGCATGCACCATGTGCCACCAGGAGAATGACAATCCGCGCCTGCATGTTTCACCAACGCAACGGAGTCGGATTTTTACGAACTGTGACGACAAGGAGGTGCTGGGATTCACCAAGGCGATCTACAATCAGCCGGCCTGCATTACCGCAGCCTGCCATGTTCATCCCCAGAGCCATAATGTGCTCGGAATGCTGGACATCATCGTATCCATGGAGGACATGAACAACAAATCTCACGAGTACCGGCTGGAGTTTTTCCTGTTCACCTGTTTTTTGCTGATATTCACCGGCATACTTATAAATGTTCTCATCCAGAGAATGGTAAACAGGCCGGTAAAACTCTTGACAAATCATGCCAATCTGGTGGCCGAAGGAAAACTTGACGCCAAGGTCACGGCAGTATCCGACGATGAACTAGGCAGGCTTTCAGAATCGGTCAACATGATGACCGTCAACCTGAAAAAGGCACATGAAGAATTGCAGGAGTGGGGGAACAGCCTTGAAAGCAAGGTTGAAGAACGCTCGGAAGAAATCAAACGCATCGAGCACCATCTGCATCGTTCGGAAAAGCTGGCATCACTGGGAAAACTGGTGGCGGGTATAGCTCATGAGATCAACAATCCTCTGACGGGAGTACTGCTCTACTCTTCAATCATAGACAGCGACGCCCGCCTTGACCCCGAGCTCAAGCCGGATATAGAGAAGATCATATCAGAGACGAGAAGATGCGCCGACATTGTCAGCAGGTTGCTTGAATTCTCGCGCGAGGCGATGCCCCACAAAGAGGCGATCTGCCTCAACTCACTGATAGACAAGGTCATCGATCTCGTTTACAAGCAGCCGAGTTTCCATGACATTGCGTTCGTAAAAAACTATGCCGATAACCTTCCGGATGTCCTGGTTGATCCGGGGCAGATACATCAGGTTTTAATAAACATGATATTGAATGCCAGTCATGCCATGCCCGATGGCGGCACCCTGACCATATCAACCTCCACCGACGAAAACCGTTCGTCGGTCAGCACCGAGATCACCGATACCGGCAGCGGCATTTCCAAGGAGAATCTCAGCCATATTTTTGACCCGTTTTTTACCACCAAGTCGGAAGGCACCGGTCTGGGATTGTCGATCTCGTACGGAATAGTTGAAAACAACGGCGGGACTATTGAAGTGAAAAGCGTTCTGGGCGAGGGCACAACATTTACAGTAACACTGCCTGCTTACAACAGATCACTGATTGATGACTTCACCGCCTGATACTGCGGCTATTTCGCAAATTGTGTCTTGATCGATATTCCGAGACGTTTCAGCATCCCCTGGAAATTGGGCCGCAATATTCCGGTTTCCTCGGCGGCATGGGTAACATTCCAGTTATTGCGTTCCAATGCGCTGATTACGAAGGCCTTCTCAATATCCTCAACCGCCTTGTCCCTGATATGGCGCTTCATCTCCTTGAGCTCTTCTGCACTTGTCGGCACGTAGGCGCTTGTAACAGGCGATTCCTGACCGTCCCGTTCTGCAAGTTCAAGATCCTCCTTGTGAATGATATCACCCTCGGCAAGCACGACAGCACGCTCAATCGTGTTTTCAAGTTCACGGACATTCCCCGGAAATGGATACTCTTCCAAAAAAGCCATGGCGTCAGGAGCCATGCCACGGATCTGTTTGCCAAAATCGGCGTTATATTTTCTCATGAAATGGCTGATCATCAATGATATATCACCCTTGCGCTCCCTGAGTGGCGGCAGGTCGATCGGAATGATATTCAGTCTAAAAAAGAGATCCTCACGAAAGCTCCCCTCGGACACCATCGACTTCAGACTACGGTTGGTGGCGGCAACCAGATGGATGTTGATTGGAATCGGCTGAGTGCCGCCGATCGGAGTAACCATTCTCTCCTGCAACACCCTCAGAAGTTTGGCCTGTGTCGACATGCTGATATTGGCGACCTCATCGAGGAAAAGTGTGCCGCCGTCCGCTACCCTGAAAAGCCCCATCTTGGTCTGGATCGCCCCGGTAAATGAACCTTTCACATGTCCGAACAACTCGCTTTCCAGCAGATTTTCAGCGAGTGAGCTGCAATCCAGGGCCACAAAGGGCTGATCCCGGCGGGGACTGTTGCGGTGGATTGCCCGGGCCACCAACTCCTTGCCTGTTCCACTTTCACCGGTTATCAAGACGGTGCTGTCGGAAGAAGCCACCTGAATGATGCGGCGATATACTTTCTGCATTTCACGGCTTTCACCGACAAAAGCGTCAAAACCGTGATGACTGGTGATCTCCTTCTTCAGGAACATATCATCAATCATAACCGACCGCTGTTCAAGCGACCTCTCGATCTTTTCAAGTATCTGTTGTGGAGTAAATGGCTTGGTGATGTAATCCGTGGCCCCGTTTTTCATCGCTTCCACGGCAGTGTCCACAGTGGCGTAACCGGTAATCATTATCACCGGGATATCCGGCTGCAACCCCTTGACCGCCTTCAGAACTTCAATGCCGTTCATACCCGGCATCTTCAGATCTGTAATTATCAGATCGTACTCCTTATCTTGAAGAAGTTCGATGGCGGCATGCCCACTTTTGCAGGTTTCCACTTCAAAACGATCACCAGCAAGCGTCCGCTGCAGACCGTCCCTTATCACCGCTTCATCATCAACCACAAGAATAGCGATCTTGCCCATCTATTCCACCTTTCAACAATATCGATAATTCATTTGTATATTGTGTATACGTTGCTACACATTACCCCGTTTAATCGGCGCAAGTCAATGATATTTACTCAATATTTGCCCTGTTTCAACTCCGGTTTCGACCGAATCAGGGCAATAAACCGCTAGATCGGCTAAACTGTGTATAAAAAAGCCATACATTGCAGGCATCAGGAAAATAACTAGATATATCGAGCAATAACGGCAAGCAGGTAAATAATATTTAACATATTTGCAATGCAAAACTGTATGAAAATATTATACACCAATTTATCAAAATTTCGAGCGGCAAATTAATAATTAAATATTATTCAGTATTATAAGCACATTACAAATATTTATACTTTTGGCATAAAGGCTGCTATAGTCTTCACGAAAGCCGCATCAATTTCATATGAACACTTGAAACTATTTTATAGGAGAACGTCATGAAAACAATTACGACAACCGCATTGGCCATGCTCACGGCCACCCGTGCATTTGCTTCAAGTGGAGCAGGCAATGGTGAGGACCTCGGCATACTGGCCATTGGATTCATATCTTTTGGAGTACTGATCGTCCTGTTTCAGTTTGTTCCAGCCTTGTTATTGTTTGGAGGAATGATTGCGGGACTGTTTAAAACCGGCGAAAAGAATTCCGGCAAGGATTTGGCCCGTGCCGACAAAACAGCGTAAGACAAAGACCGAGAAAGTGCCCTCCGGAGCAAGTGGGGGTGATATTATGCAAGGACTATTAATAGTGGACGAAGATCTGGTCAGCAGAAAGCAGATGGCTGATATGTTCATAGAGTCCGGCTACAATGTGATCGTAACCAATTCAGTAGCAAACGCCCTGTACGGCATACTCAAAAAAACCGCTCAAGTTGTGCTTTTGGGAACAAAATTTGATGAAATCAATGCCGCCGAACTAATTCCGCTTCTCAAACAGTGCAATCGTAAACTGTCAATAATCCTTGTGGCTGCCGATACATCGCTGTTGCGCATCAAAAAGCTGAGAGCCGAAGGGATATTTTACCATGCCCTGAAACCGGTCGACGCGGAAGACCGTGAAGAAATACTCCAAGCGGTCGAATGTGCCTTCAAAAACATGGAAAAGCTGCAAACTGCAGATAAATAAAAGTAATTTACTTTCAATTCTGGCAACTAGCGGTACACTAAATCAAACACGAACAAGGGGGATGTTATGAAAGCAACAGCCACGAAACATGCACTCATGATGTTGTTATGCTCCGCTTCCAGCGCTTTTGCTGCGGGCGGCACCAGGGAAGACAATAGCGGGTTATTTGTTTGGGCATTCCTCGGATTCTGCGCTCTGATAGTTGTAGTCCAGGTCATACCCGCAATACTTATGTTCCTGGGCTTTGCCAAGGGACTCAGCAAAAACAAAGTCGCCGAACCGCACGCCGTAAAACACCACTAACAGGGGACTTCACCATTAAATAACCATTATAAATATAATGCTACAGACTCAAACCAATCTATCCGGACGTGTAAAAAGCAGACCGGAGAAAGAGAGCAATTGTGAAAAAGATTCTCGCATGGAAGCTGGCAGTTCTTGTAACAGCACTCACGATGCTGGCCGTTACAGTGTCATCGGCAGAAGACACCGGTAACGACAAGTGCCTGTCGTGCCACAGCAACAAGGACATTATTAAAAAGTCCGGAGAACGGCTGTATCTGGATCCGGCCATGTTTGCCGTTACCAGTCACGCAGCGATAGGTTGCAGCACATGTCATGACTCGGTAACCGCAAATCACCCAAATGACGGTTTCAAGCCGTCCAAAGCCAGTTGCAAAGAGTGTCACTCTTCAGTACAAAGCGAATACGCCGCCAGCATCCACGGCGGCAAGGCTGCATGTAACGATTGCCACAACCCGCATGAGGTCAAATCCCTGGTTGCCGTTTCCGGCAGTGACATTAACGAAAAATGTGCAAAGTGCCACAATCTTGGCAAGATCGTCAAAAGTCATGACAAATGGCTGCCGCAGGCAGACCTGCACATCGACGCCCTGCCCTGCGTTACCTGCCATACCAGCTCTAAAAACTATGTCATTACCATGTCCATCCAGAAACGGCAGGCCGGCAAGACATCATACGGCGACTTTAAAACAGCCAATCATGAAGAACTGGCCGCGCTGAATCCTATAAATGGAGATGTCAGCAGACTGATTGATAAAAACGGCGACCGGCTGATTTCGCTTAAAGAGTTAAGGGATTTCAACTTTGAAGTTCGCAAGAAAGATATGCGGCTATGGGGCATGATGATGCCAGAGGTGGCTACCCACAGCTTCCAGATTCTGGAAAACCGCTGGGACTGTTCCTTCTGTCACGCTTCAGGGCCGAAAGCCATGCAGAAAAGCTTCATGGCTTTCCCGGACACCAGCGGAGGGTACACCCGTGTGGAAGTTGAAAACGGCGCCATTCTGGATATTCTGTACGGCACGCCGGATTTCTACATGATGGGCTCCACTCGCAGCACAGCGCTCAACATAATCGGCGCAATGATCATTGCCGGCGGCATGATGATGCCTATCGTTCACGGCTCATTCAGATTCCTGACGAGAAGAAACAGAAAGGAGCATTAAAATAATGAAACACACAGAATACGTCTACCTCACCCCCATGCCCGTCAGGATCTGGCACTGGCTGAATGCCTTCGGGATCGTCACGCTCTGCGTAACCGGGATCAACATCAGATTCCCGGACGTTCTGAATATTTTCGGCACCTACAAGGCCGCCATCGAACTTCATAACACCGCCGGAATCGTGGTTTCCATCTCGTATATACTCTGGTTATTCTATTACATGTTTGTGGCAGGCACATTGGCCAAGTTATATATTCCGACATTTAACGACATCAAATCCGGAATATTCCGCCAAGCCTTCTTCTATTTTTTCAAATACTTCAAGGGGCAACCCAACCCGCATCACGGAACCCCTGACAACAAGTTCAACCCGATGCAGAAAGCCGCCTATCTGGTTATAATGCTTGTGCTCTTACCGCTGGTAATCTTCTCCGGAATTATTTTGATGTACGTTGCTCCACTTCGGGAAATCATCCTGATAATCGGGGGCATCAAGACCCTGGTAAGCGCTCATTACCTGATTGCATGCTGTTTCTGCGCTTTCCTCTTCGTACACATCTATCTGGCAACCCTTGGGCATACTCCTCTGGCCTACTTCAAACCGATGTGGGACGGATGGGAAGAAGTAGAACATGCTGATCCGCATGCAGATCCCCATTCCCATTGATCTTGCAAAGGTTCAAACGGCATGGAGACCGGTTTTGGGAAATAATTGTTCCCACGAAAGCGGACCGGTTAACAGTAAACACGATTCCAAATACACTGAATGTTAATTAAGAGGAGGATTTCATGCATCGTAGTTTTGTGAATGCCATAGCCACGCTGATTGTTGTATTAATTGGTTGCATGGCTGCCGAAGCTGTCGAAATAAGGGATATTACTTTCACAACAAAAGGGGCCGGCAAAGTAAAGTTCAGCCACAAGGATCACTTGAAACAGAGCGGCATGACCAACAAATGCAGCGCCTGCCACGACGGCATCTATATAATCAAGAAAAAAGTCCGCTACACGATGGCGGACATGGAAAAAGGGAAATCATGCGGCGCCTGCCACAACGGCGCTAAAGCATTTGCTTTAAAAGAATGTATCCGTTGCCACCACGTAAAAGAGATCACTTACCAAGTCAAGGCGACTGGTCCAACTTATTTCAGCCACAAGAAACATCTTGCCGTTTCTCCCGACTGCAACACCTGCCATCCGGCCCTGTTTGCCGCCGGTCCCAACAAGCGGGTAACAATGGCGGAGATGTACAAAGGAAAATCATGCGGAGCATGCCACGACAGCAAGAAGGCTTTCAGCATCAAGAACTGCTCCGGTTGCCATCCTGTAAAAGATCTGAAATTCACGATAAGCAGTGCCGGCGTCGTCGGTTTCAGCCACGCCAAACACGCGGAAAGTCATTCTTGCGACAAATGCCATACAAGGCTGTACGCCACAGCACGCAGCAAGAGCAGCGTCAGCATGGCTGAAATGTACAAGGGAAAATCATGCGGAGCCTGCCACGACGGGAAAAAGGCCTTTGACATCAAGAAATGCGGTGGCTGTCATCCGACCGTAGACCAGAAATACATCATCAAGGGCGCCGGCAATGTCAAGTTCAGCCACTCCGCGCACACAGGACTCTATGGGTGCGACAAATGCCATCCCAAACTGTTCCCAACAGGCAAGAGCAAGATCAAAGTCAGCATGAAGGCCATGGAAAAAGGCAAATCATGCGGCGCATGCCATGACGGAAAAACGGCCTTTACAGTAGCAGCAAATTGCGCTACATGTCACAAGACGGAGTAACGCGCGGTTTGTAGTCAGCATGGAGCTGGTTGCAGTCAGACCTCCGGAATTTCAATGTTTCGGAGGTCTGATTTTATATATGGCCCGTAATAACCCACAGGAGTAGCAAATCATGTTCAAAAGTCTCGCAGGCCGGGCACTGATCCCGGTTGGAATAGCAGTTACCGGATTTGTCGTAGTCTGTTTCCTGATGCTGTATTCGGCAATAAAAAACATTGTCGATCGTGACAGCGCGGTGAATGCTACAAATCTGGCCGACACGGTTCTGAAATCGACCCGCTATGCCATGCTGAAGAACGACAACGAGATACTGACTACGATCATTCACAACGTCGGCCAGCAAAAGGGGGTCGAACATATCCGCATTTTCAACAAGAAGGGGATCGTCAATATCTCGACGCATGCCGAAGAGTTGAACCGTCAGGTTGACAAGACCGCCGAGGGGTGCATTATCTGTCACGCGGGAAAGGTCCCTGTATCCACACTCGGCAGAATGGAGCAGGTTCGGATCTTCAAAAACGGCGCGGGTGAAGAGACCATCTCCATCACGACGCCGATCTACAACGAACCGGAGTGCTCAAATGCCTCCTGCCATGTCCATCCGGCGGGGCAGAAAGTTCTGGGAACCCTGGATATCGGGCTTTCCAGAAAAGCACTGCTGGAGTCCATGTCCTCGATCAGGAACCAGATGATCGCCTTCACCCTGATGATTCTGGTTCTTACCGTCGGCGGTGTCACCGCGCTTCTGTTGAGAAGCGTCTTCCAGCCCTTGCAGAAATTGAGCAGTCTGGCTCTGCAGGCGGAAAACGATGAGCTTCCCGCAACACCTCCTGCACACTTTCCGCGGGAACTTGACAGAATAGCCCAATCTCTCTATAACCTGAGTAAGAAACTGCGGGCGGCTCGAAATGGCACGGACACTCCGAATGACAGCATTGATCCTCCAAGCTGAGTTCCCAGACATAAGCGGCAACAGGCGTAAAGCAGCCACCAGACAATCATGACGGAAAACACCGACAACCAGCCGGCGCCAGGCGCAACCCAAAGCCAGCGCGACTCGCTGCTTATGGAGATCAGTGCGGACATCAAGCGTCTGTCTTACTTCTCCAACCGCGGATTGCTGGCCATGTCACTGTTCATGGTTGTCAGCATGCTGGCATGGAGGGGGTTCCCCATGCTTCCGCACCCGGACGCCGCACGAGCCTTACTCGGGGCACCTCCGCCCCCGCACATGATCAACCTGGTGCTTCTGCTCTACACATTTTCCGCGATCATACTCAGTCTGTCCCGCATGATGGCGGGAGTCGAACATAAGAGCAGCTTTTGCCATGTCGGTTATCTGACCGCCTTTTTTCTTTTCTACCATTTCGCCAAAGCACTGGATGACAACTACTGGGCGGTTTTCGGATCCGGCATAACCATCCTCAGCGTGGAAAGTTATCGGATATGGAGCTACTGTAAAGAGGCCATGACCCGCAAACGTGAGCAACTGGAGTTCGTCAAAAGAAACGGCAGGATGCCTGTGGAGGAGTAATCAACTGTTCTACCGGGCAAGTTCAATCGGTTTATCTATAAATATCGCCAACCACGCCGGTTGCCGCCGGATCCTTTCTCAGCCTCAACAGATCCGGCAGCTGTAAAATATGACTGCTGTAATCAATTCGATCTACTTTTCCTCAAATCTCCTTGACAAAGTCCGGGGCACTTATTACCTTTGAACTGTTAGCACTCAAAGGTGTCGAGTGCTATTTTTTTGGGGTCTTACCATGAATGTCGAACTTTCAGCACGTAGCAGACAGATACTGGAAGCAATTGTCGAAGACTACATCGCCACGGCCGAACCGGTCGGCAGTAGCGCCGTCGCGCGCCGTCACGCCATGACGCTCTCATCCGCCACGGTGCGAAACGTAATGGCCAACCTGGAAGAGATGGGGCTGCTTACCTCACCGCACACATCCGCCGGCAGAATCCCCACGGAGAAAGCCTATCGCTTTTACGTTGATTCACTGGTTGCGTTGCGTCAGGTCAGTCGTGATGAGAAACGCCAGATCATCAACCATTGCAGAAAGGCCGGCGCCGGACTTTCCGACATACTGAAAGAGACCAGCCGCACCCTGTCGCAACTCTCAAACTACATGGGCATAGTTGTCGCCCCCAGCTTCAACTCGGATGTATTCCGCCACATCGAGTTCATCCGCCTCGGCCACCGCAAGATCCTGGCCATCCTGGTTTCCAGCAACGGAGCTGTCCAGAACCGCCTGATAGAAACCGAGGAGGACCACGATCCGGAAGAGCTGGTCAGAATGGGCAATTACCTCAACGAGATGATGCAGGGCCTGACCATCACCCAGGCACGCGAGCGCGTTCTGGCGGAGATGAAGAACGAAAAAACAAAGTACGACCATCTCATGTCCCGCGCCCTCCGTATCAGTGAACAGGCTGTTACCGTGGACGGTGATGATGTCTTTGTCGAGGGACAGGCCCGCATACTTGATCAGCCCGAGTTCAGCGATGCGGCCAGAATGAAGGAGATCTACGAGGCTTTTGAAAAGAAGGGGATCATTCTCCAGCTGTTGTCACGCTGCATGTCCGCGGATGGAGTACAGATCTACATCGGGTCGGAAACATCCCTAAGCCGCTCGGCCGGTGTCAGCCTGGTAACATCCCGCTTCGTCACCAGCAGCAACACGGTCGGAATGCTGGGAGTTATCGGCCCAACCCGCATGGGGTATTCCAGCGTGATCCCGATCGTTGACTACACCGCAAGAATGATCAGTCGCCTGCTGAGTGAAGCTTGACCGTCAGACCACTAAACAAAAAAGGACAAGATAGATCATGGAAACAAAGGACAGCGTAGAACTTACCACAGTGGAGAACGCACCGACCGAAGAGAGCGCCACCGAACCGGAAGCGGAGACAGCCGCCTCTGTCGAGGAGCAACTTCAGGCCAAGGAAAAAGAGGCCCGTGACAACTGGGACCGTTTTGTACGGGAACGGGCAGACCTGGAAAATTACCGCAAGCGGGTCAATCGCGAGAAGGAAGAACTTCTCAACTACGGCAACAAATCGCTGATCGAAGAGATTCTGCCGGTAATCGACAACCTGGAACGGGCCCTGGAACATGCCTCGGAAGACGGCTTGGGAGCGGTCATTGAAGGTATCCGCATGACGCACGGCATGCTGTTGGCGGCCCTCAAGAAATTCAACGTCACTCAGATAGAAGCCGCCGGAGCCCCGTTCGACTCGGCCTATCACCAGGCCATGGCCCAGGTGCCAACCGATGAGCACGCTCCAAACACCGTGGTCGAAGTATTTCAGAAGGGCTACATGCTTAAGGAGCGGCTGCTGCGCCCGGCCATGGTAACCGTGGCAACGCCTGCAAAATAATTTTTCTTCAGACCTTGTATTTTAGAGAACTGATGAATACCTTCAGATCAGAGGAATTTCAAAGGAGGACTAATAAGTCATGAGTAAAGTAATCGGAATCGACCTGGGAACGACCAACTCCTGTGTTTCAATCATGGAGGGTGGTGAACCTATAGTTATCGCCAACTCCGAGGGAAGTCGCACGACACCTTCGATGGTGGCTATCTCCGACAGCGGTGAGCGGCTTGTGGGCCAACAGGCCAAGCGCCAAGCTGTAACCAATCCGGAAAACACCCTGTACGCAATCAAACGCCTGATCGGCCGCAAGTTTGACTCTGAGGCCGTCAGGAAAGATATTGCCATATCGCCCTTCAAGATCGTAAAGGCCGACAACGGCGATGCCTGGGTGGAAGTGCGTCAGAAGCGCTATTCGGCTCCGGAAATATCGGCAATGATTCTGCAGAAGATGAAAAAGACCGCCGAGGACTATCTTGGAGAAACCGTGACCGATGCGGTCATCACCGTACCGGCCTATTTTGACGATTCCCAGCGCCAGGCGACCAAGGATGCCGGCAAGATTGCCGGCCTGAACGTTCTGCGCATCATCAACGAGCCGACCGCGGCCGCGTTGGCTTACGGCCTGGACAAGAAGAAAGACGAAAAGATCGCCGTATTCGACCTGGGTGGCGGCACCTTTGACGTCTCGATCCTGGAACTGGGCGACGGAGTATTCGAAGTTAAATCCACCAACGGCGACACGTTTCTGGGGGGCGAGGATTTTGACCAGGTCGTGATCGACTGGATCGCGGACGAGTTCAAAAAGGATCAGGGTATTGACCTGCGCGGCGACAAGATGGCGCTGCAGCGTTTGAAAGAAGCTGCGGAAAAGGCCAAGTGCGAATTGTCGACCTCAATGGAAACCGACATTAACTTGCCGTTTATCACCGCCGACGCCACCGGTCCCAAACATCTGACACTGAAATTGTCCCGCGCAAAACTTGAGTCGATCTGCGCCGAACTGCTGGGCAAACTGGATGGACCCTGCCGCACCGCGCTCAAGGATGCCGGATTATCGGCCAGCGATATCGATGAAGTCATACTGGTGGGCGGCATGACCCGCATGCCGGCTGTGCAGAAAAAAGTCGAGGACATTTTCGGCAAGACCCCCAGTAAGGGCGTTAACCCGGATGAGGTTGTCGCCATCGGCGCCGGCATCCAGGGCGGCGTGCTGAAAGGCGACGTCAAGGACGTGCTGCTGCTGGATGTCACCCCGCTCTCGCTCGGCATCGAAACGCTGGGTAGCGTGATGACCAGGCTGATAGAGAAGAATACCACCATCCCCTGCCGCAAGTCGCAGACCTTCTCCACGGCCGCCGACAACCAACCGGCGGTTTCGATCCACGTACTGCAGGGTGAGCGCGAAATGGCCCGGGACAACAAGACACTCGGAAACTTCGAATTGAGCGGCATCCCCGCTGCCCCGCGCGGCATTCCGCAGATCGAGGTAACCTTTGATATCGACGCCAACGGCATTGTCCATGTCTCGGCCAAGGATCTCGGGACAGGCAAGGAGCAGTCAATCCGCATTACCGCCTCTTCCGGACTTTCAAAAGAAGAGATCGACAAGATGGTGCGTGATGCCGAGGCCCATGCCGACGAGGATAAGAAAAAACGTGAGGCGATCGAAGCCCGCAACCACGCTGACAGCATGGTTTACAGCACCGAGAAGTCCCTCAAGGAATTCGGTGACAAGATCGACGCGGTTGAAAAGGGCAACATCGAAAACAAGCTGGCCGAACTGAAAAAGATCATGGAAGGCGAAGACGCCGAGGCGATCAAAAAGGCCACCGACGAACTGGCCCAGGCTTCTCACAAACTGGCCGAGGCGATGTATGCCAAGACGGAAGCGCCACATGCTGATGCCGAGGCAGGAGCAGAACATGCCGGCGCATCCAAACCCAAGGACGACAACGTGGTGGATGCGGATTTTGAAGAAGTCAAAGACGACAAGAAGTAAACCGGCTGAACGGCCGGTGTGACACCGTAGGGACGGGTTTTTCAAACCCGCCCCTACATTCATTTTGAAACCAAAGGAACCTGACTGTGGCTAACGCGGAAAAACGTGACTATTACGAGGTGCTTGGCGTACATCGCAACGCCTCTGAAACCGAAATCAAAAAGGCCTTCCGTAAGCAGGCGATCCAGTTTCACCCGGACAAAAATCCTGGCGATAAGGCATCCGAAGACAAGTTCAAGGAAGCTACCGAGGCTTACGAGGTACTCTCCGACGCCCAAAAGCGCGCCCAGTATGATCAATTCGGCCACGCCGGCGTATCCGGAGCCGGCGGATACTCGGGAGGAGGGTTCGGCGGTTTTGGCGCGGGCACTCCTTTCGGTGACATATTCGGCGATATATTCGGCGATATATTCGGAGGTGGCGGAGGAGGACGTGGCCGCACCCAGGGAAGACGCGGCGATGACCTGCTCTACAACATGGAAATCAGCTTCGAGGAAGCCGCCTTCGGAGTCGAAAAGAAGATTGAAGTTCCTTTTGCCAAGCGCTGCGGCGCCTGCAACGGTTCCGGAGCCAAGCCCGGCACGGACCCCAAGGTCTGCCCCACCTGCCGTGGAGCCGGCCAGGTGCGTTACCAACAGGGTTTTTTCAGTGTCAGCAAGACTTGCGGCCAATGCAACGGTGAAGGCAAGGTGGTGGACAACCCATGCCCGGATTGCCGCGGCAAGGGCAGTGTCAAAGACACCAAGATGCTGTCGGTCAAGGTACCTGCCGGCGTGGAAACCGGATCACGCCTGAAGCTTACCGGTGAAGGCGGCCAGGGCAAAGGCGGCCCCAACGGAGACCTGTACGTTGCCATCAGTGTTGCGGATCATGCCCTGTTCCAGCGCGAGGACAATAATGTGATCTGCGAGATTCCGATCAGCTTCATCCAGGCCTCCCTGGGTTGCGAGTTCGATGTCCCCACCCTTGACGGAAAAGTCGCAATGAAAATTCCTGAAGGCACCCAGTCCGGAAAGATCTATCGCCTGAAGGGCAAGGGGATCCCCTCGCTGCAGGGTTATGGGCGAGGCGATCAACTGGTTGTTATCAGGGTGGAAACACCAACCAATCTCAACCGGAAACAGAAGGAACTGCTGGAAGAGTTCGCCAAAATCAGCGGCGAGGATGTCCACCCGATGAAAAAGGGCTTTCTCGATAAAGTCATGGATTTTCTGAGTTGATACCACGGAGCCCGCCTAAAAGCGGGCTCACTTATTTTCTTGCCTACGCGGATGATATCTTTTAATATTCACGATCAAATCTGTTAACCGGCCAGCAGGGAGACGTTAAATGGATAAACAGCAACTGGTTGAAAAAACCACCGAGACGTTGCGTCCCTTCGAAACTGCCAATGTGATCAATACCATGCAGACCCTGACCATAGAAAAGGTATTTTCTCATCCCGCGGTGCTGTTTTTCATACTTGCAGTTTTCTTCTTCGGAGTTATCAAGCGTTCAAAACCTGTGCTGCTGACGCTGTTTATGCTGATCGGCCTGATTGTCATCCTGCGTTATGCCATGCCGGTTCCGGGTGACGACATCTCTATGAAATCAATGCTGCCCTTCATAGGAGGAGGCTTGGTGGTTGGCGGCGTAATCATCTATTTTTCACTGATAAAATCAGACTGAATATCCTTAAAGGAACAGATTCATATGAAAATTGATAAACGTGACTGGCTGTTTATAGGTATTATTGTTTTGGTTCTCGCTATCTTTATCGGAATTTCGGGAAAGGAAAAAACGACCGTGGTGCCTAACGACACCATGCACAAGATCGTTTACGACGCCGCCTACAAGAACGCTCCCGGCCCGGATGCGCCATTGTTCAAGCGGACTTTCTTCAAACCGGACAAGAAGGCGGCCGAGGTATACTGCGAACCATGTCACAAGGAAAAAGGGGTTCCCTTCCCTCCCAACCACCCTCCCAAGAACCGCTGTCTGTTCTGCCACAAACTGAAACAGTAAAAAGAGGCCGCGGTAGCCAATTCAGCTACCGCGGCCTCTTCATTTGATAAGTCGTTTGTAATGACACGGAGCAACGGCCAAAAGCGGCAGTTCCTACTCCCCGTCGCAAGTCAGCGGTAACTCCTCATCCGGATTGACTTCATCGGCTGCAGCACCAACGACGTCTCCAGGTTCTTCCAGGCTGACCCGCCCGATTTTCCCTGCCCGCAACTCCCGCAAAAAGGCTTCCGCCGCCCGGTGCACATCGATCCCTCCACCGCTGACGAGGCATCCCAGTCGCCGCCCGATCGCTTCCAGTAGTGCGGTAGGAGTTTCCGGCATGCAATCCAGTTTATAGCGATCACCAAGCATTTGAGGATAGCACCGCATCATGAATTCAGCGGCAAAAAGGCCAACGCAGGTATAATCCAGGGCACTTGCTCCGATGGCGCCACTGGTGGCAAGTCGGTAAGCCACGTCCTGATCTGCCATGTCCGGCCAGAGCACACCGGGAGTATCGGAAAGAATGATGCCGTTGCGCAGGTCGATCTGCTGGTTGCAGGTGGTGATGGCCGGTTTGTCGCCAACCTTGGCCATGTTTCTGCCTGCCAGCGTGTTGATCAGGGTGGACTTGCCGACATTCGGAATACCGAACACCATGGCCCGCAAGGGCCAGCCGGGGCGGCCACGATTCGGAGCCAAACGCTGACAGAGCTTGATCAACTGCTTTGTTTCCGAATGCTGCTTGGCCGATATCGGCAACGCGTAAACGCCATCCTCTTTTTCAAAATCGCGGATCCAGGCCTTGGTAACGGCAGGATCGGCCAGATCATGTTTATTCAGCAACTTGATGCAGGGTTTGTTGCGCCGTATTTCCCGAAGCTGGTGATTGGAACTGGAATATGGCAGGCGGGCATCCAGCACTTCAATCACAACATCGATCTTGCGTATAGCTTCGGACATTTTTTCCAGAGCCTTGCTCATATGCCCCGGATACCATCTAATCGTCATGTGCGTGTTCTTTCCAATTCGTTGTAATGAGATTCATAAAAAACATGTTAACACAGATTGAGAGCCGTCTGGATTGTTATCTGTGCTATTGCGGATAAAATACAATGTCGACACATTGACCAGCGGCAATCATGCATTCAAAACCGCTGATGAGTTCAACTTCGCCGGGAAGTCACCCTGACTTTGGCCGTCAGCTGTTTTTTATGTACAAATTTTTAATTACAAGTATATTTATGCGGAATACATTTTAACCCGGCGGCGGCCGCTACCACACACCCGTCAACATTTTACCGCATGCATCAGCAGCTGATCGTGGGAGCTTTACCATGCGACCCTTATCCGATGTAGTTCAGAATCTAGGAGCCAATGATTCACCGGAAAGATTCAAACGGATCTACCTTCTATTGGCTTTTTCCTGCCTGGTTCTGATCCTTGCACTGTCATTCACGGTCATATCCCGGCAGAATAAAAACAATCTTATTGAAGATGCGGGTTTCCACTCGGATAAAATCGCCGCGGCGCTGCTTTCCAGCGAAAGCGACATAATCCTGACAAAGACAATTGACGGCATCAGAACGCTTGCGATAGACGCATCCCAGATACCTTCCCTTGACAGCAACATCAGATTTTTTCTGCATCCCTTCAGTATCGTCAAAATCAAGATATACAACATGAACAAACGCGTCATCTACAGCACGGAACCGGCGCTGATCGGCAAGTCTGACAGAAACAATCTCCGGCTTGCCAACGCTTTGGAAGGTCAGCGGCAGACGACCATAAAAAACAGGCAGAGCGTTACCGACCTTGTTGATGAACAGCGACTGGAGATCGATGTGGCCGAGGTTTATGTTCCGGTGCGTGACGAGCAGGGGCAGATCGTCGGCGCCTTTGAGCTCTATAACGACATCAGTGACCTGAAAGTCGGTTTCCAGAGACACCTGACATATTCACTGGCAACCATATTCATCGCACTGCTGTTTTTGTCGTTCACATCGTACGTTGTGATAACCAGAGAATCCGCGGCCCTTCGCACGGCCTATCAGCTGCTCGAGACCCTGGCCACCACCGATGCACTGACCGGGATATACAACCGCAGGCAATTGCTGGTCCGTGCCGCTGAACTGTATTCGATGATGCAACGTTCACGTGACAAGGTAACAGAGGGAATCGGACTGGGGGTCGTGATGATCGACGTGGACTACTTCAAAATGGTCAACGATACCCATGGCCATCTGGTGGGCGACAGCATCCTGAGCGACCTGACCAAAAGAATCGAGACGGCCCTGCGGCCATACGACGTCTTCGGACGTTACGGTGGAGAAGAATTCATGATTTTCCTTCCCAACACATCCTGCGATGAAGCCAAGATGATCTCCTGCCGGGTTCTGAATGCCGTCAGCGGGCAGCCTTACCAGGCCGGTGAGCAGCCTCTCACGGTAACAACCAGTATCGGGTGCACATGGACCGACGGCAGCGACGAGAGCCTGGACACTGTTTTGAGCCGGGTGGACAATCTGCTGTACGAGGCAAAGCGCAATGGACGAAATCAGGTTTTCTGCCGTTTCTGAGCTATTGGACAGACAGTGCCGTTTCAGTAAAGCTCGTACTTCAACAAGCGGCATTCGATCGGCCCATTGAACAGGACATAACGCCGTGAGGCTTTCAGGCCGATATACTTGGCCAATTCCAGATTTCCGGTCAGCACGAACCCGGTCCACCCCCGGCAGCGTTTTTTCATAATATCGCCGATCTGGCAGTACAGCTCCCTCAGATCGTCATCCGCTCCCATGCGCATGCCATAAGGCGGGTTGATAATAATCACCCCACTGTCACCCTGGGGCTGAAACTCCTGAAGAGCAGCGTGAAAAAAATGTACCTGCCCCTCAAGACCAGCCTTGGCGATATTACGCCCGGCCAGCAGAAGCGCCCGGTTATCCAGGTCATACCCGGTTACCAGTCCGGCCGGAACCTTCCTGACTCCAGCTTCGGCTTCTCGGAGCAAGTCATCCCACAGCCGGTGATCAAAATCCAGCCAGCGCTGAAATCCGAAAGAACGCTGCAGTCCGGGCGGCATCCGTGCCGCCAACAGGGCCGCTTCGGCGGGAATCGTCCCGGAACCGCACATGGGATCCACCAGCGGCACGGAACCATCCCAACCGGTCAGGGCGACAACGGCGGCAGCCAGCGTTTCCCGCAGCGGCGCCTCGTTGCGTTCGATGCGATAGCCGCGTCGATCTAACGAATCACCTGAGCTGTCCAGGCTGACGGTGCAGACGTTCTTGTGCAGATGCACGTTGATGCGAACGTCCGGTGAATCCGTATTCACGTTGGGACGGCTGCCGCATGCCTCGCGGATCCGGTCCACAACCGCATCCTTGGTCTTAAGCGATACGAATCCGGAATGGGTCAAGGCGGAATCCCGCAGGCTGCTGTCAACCGCCAGAGTCATCTCCGGAGTAATCAGCTCCGGCCAATCGATCGCAAACACACCGGCATAGAGTTCATCCGGCCCCTTACAGGGAAATACCGACAGTTGCACCAACACACGGCTGGCGGTGCGCAGCCAGAGGTTGGCGTTGTACAGCCCGGCACGGCCGGTGACAAAGGCGACGCCACCCTTCCCCGGCCTGACATCGCCAATCCCCAGCTGCTCCAGCTCAAGCGCCGCTATCTCCTCGGCTCCGCGCGGAACAGCGGCAAAACAGGTCATCAACACGTCCGGCTTAGGCAGATTGGGCACGGCTTTCCGCGAAACGCTCCCAGCTGCAGTTTCTGGAGAAAGGGCGCTTTTGTCAATGCGCTTGGCGGCCAATCGTAGACCGGGCCTCAGGATGTGCTTCTTTTCGTTCATTGATGTTCCCCTGCTTCTTTCTTCCAGATATCCGTAACAATTCGCCTGGTTTCTTCCGACGAACCGCTGTTATCGATCAGAACCTTGCCGTAGGTGGCTTTTTCCGCCAGAGGCATCTGGCTGTCAATAATCCGCCGCGCCTCTTCCCGGCCAATTCCGTCCCTTGCCATCAAACGCTCCAGCTGTATCTCCGGCCGCACGGTCACTACCCAGATTTCGTCAACACGATCAAGCGCACCGGCTTCGATCAATAGAGGAGCCATATACACAATCAAATCATGCCCGGCGGCTATCTCCCTGGCGATGCGTTCCACACCCAGGCGCCTGATTTCCGGATGCAGTATGCCTTCCAACTGGCAGCGTTTCTCCGAATCGCCAAAAACCAGAGTTCCCAGGCGTTTGCGGTCCAGCGTGCCATCGACCGCGATCACATCATCGCCGAAGACCTCTGCTATGCGTGCAAGCGAACGGCTCCCCGGCGACACGGCCTGGCGCGCCAGTTGATCGGCATCAATCACCGGAACGCCAAACTCCTCGAGAATTCCGGCGACACTGCTCTTGCCACTGGCAATACCGCCGGTGAGACCGATTATCCTGACGCCGGGATAAATCACCTGAGCGCCTTCAACTCGTTGTAGGCCCGCCTGAAATTGACATCAAAGAAGACCTTGTAACCGGGCATGTTTTCGTACTGCGGCAGGCTGAACTGGCGCTTGGCGGCCTCAATCTCCAGCCCTTTGCCGATCAGTCGCAGCACTTCCGTCGTAAACGCCCGAAAAAAAGCCTGGAATCGCAGAATGCCATCGGTATTGGTGACAGCGCCCAATCCGGGAACTACAACAGCGGCATCGATGCCGGACATGATCTCCAGGCTGCCGATCCAGTCGCGAAAGGAGCCGTCTCCCATGTATCCGGCCACGTCATTGAAAAACAGATCCGAGGTAAACAGTATCCCTTCTTCAGGCAGATACACGAACAGATCGCCCTCGCTATGCCCCCGTTCGGTGGCGCTTATCACAATCAGGGTGTTGCCCCTCTTCATGGTCAAACCGCGGTCAAAGAATGTAACCTGGTTCCTGATCTGGCGAAATTCGCTCCTGAGCGCCTGCCAGGTCGGACCGGATGTGATAATCTCGGCATTGGCGGGCAGGTCGAAATCGATATGATTGAAACCGCGATGATGGTGTGTCAAAATGATATAACGGACCGGAATCGGTGTCAGCGTACTTACAAAATCCAGAATTTCCCTGGTTGTCTCGGGAACAAAGTGAGAGCCGGCCAGAATCACCTGATAATTGGTAATGATGATGAGACTGTTGCTGGCAGCCTTGCCTCCCGGTTCAGCAATGGCGGCATAGACGTTATTCCTGACTTTCTGGAACTTGAAATTGGCCGCCGAAGCTGTTATCGGTAGCAGCATCAGCAACACCATCATCAGCAGCATTCGCTTCATCACGATCCTCCAATTCGCCATCCTAGCAGAGCGGAGGTGAAATTGACAGATTTTTGGCTTGAGTTGGAGCGGTAAATAGTGTACTTATTTCGGTCTGCGGTTGCATCTGCAGACCGTCATGCGGGCGGTTAGCTCAGCTGGATAGAGTACAGGCCTCCGAAGCCTGGGGTCGTGGGTTCGAATCCCATGCCGCCCGCCAATTCTTTTAATATCATATGGTTAGCTTCAAAAATAGCGATTGTAGTACAAATTGCTGTACATTTGAGGGGGGCCATATGTCTAAGCATATTCGGAAGCGGGGAAGTAAATATCATTATATTTGCCGTGTCCCTGCTGATCTTCTCCACGTTTTCCCCTCTCCTGTAATATCCCGCGCACTGCATACAGATGATAAAAAAAGTGCAGCGCTGCTTGGGGTTTCGATTGACTACGCCACTAAACAATTGTTTGTCCAGCTGAGGTCGGGAATGCTAGATGCCACATTACAGCGCCTGCTTATAAATCTGTATTTGCGTAACGGACTAAACGAGCTGCAGGCTATCGCTAACGGAACTAAGGTTCCGTATGAAGACATTGTCCAGCGCAAGGAAGCGCAGGCAGGCTATGCACTGACTAACGAGGATAGGCAGGAGCTACGGGCTACTATAGCTGAAAAAATGGCAGGCTATAGCAAGGCGGATCTTGCTGCGGGTGACTCTTGGATGCACAACGAATACGCCGCTAAGGTAGCTTGCATGCTACAGGAACAGCACGGCGTATCGGTATCCAATGCAGACAAGAAAGTCTTGGTGAGGCAGTACGAGAATGCATCTAAGAAGCTGTCAGAAGCTGAGGCAGGAATACACCGGGGCGAATGGGGTTTATATGAAGCGCTGAAAGATCGGGTTGACGCTGAACTATCAAAACCGTATGCACTACTTGCTGATGTACTGGAAAAATATGCATTATGGTATTCTGCATCACGCCCAAACATTAAGGCGGGAACACTGGATGATATGCACGTTGAATGTAGGGTGCTATTAGAAATTATAGGTAATATCTCAATTGCAGAAGTTAACACGCTGGACACACTAACCCGAGTTAAAACGATACTCCGTAGGTATCCGCTGAATCGTGTTCAGAAGTTTCCTAATCAAGCTCTAAGCGCTATTTTAAAGGTAACGGGCTATCCTGTCATAGCTATTAAAACAGCTAATGAGTACATCAAAAGATTAAAAGCGGTTCTGGATTATGCAAACAAGGCAAAAGCATTAAATTCTGTCAATGTGGTAACGGGTGAGTTATTCTGCACTGAGAAAGCGGAAGAAGAAGAGCGAAGCGCCTACGACACTGCAGACATTACCAGACTGATTGACGCGATGTGTACCAAGCCGCTATGGAGATATAACCCGGCGAAGCCTGAACGGTTCTGGATAATCCTGATTGCACTATTCCAAGGTTTTCGACTGGGTAACATCGTGGGGTTGACTAAGCGTGATATATGCCAGACTGATAAAGGGGCATGGGTGTTTAATCTGCGCAGTGGTAAGACTAAAGCGACTGTAAGGCCGGTTGCAATATGCGATTCGTTGCAGTTGCTGGGGTTCCTGGATTGGGTAAATTCACTTAATCGTGATCGGCTATTTCAAGACTCTGCTGATAGTTTCTCGAAATGGTACAACCGGACGGACACCAGACCGGATGGCACTAAGTATGAAGGATTCGAAGCTGCTTTCATAACCAGAGATAGGAAGAAGTGTCTGTATAGTCTCAGGCATTCTTTCGCCGGTAACGTGTTCGATGTTACCGGAGATTACAAAATTACATCTGACATGATGGGTCACAGCACCGGGGGGAGTGTGACGGCACGCTATACGAAAGCGACTAAAGCCGAAACCTTGAAAGCGATTTCTGATAAAATGAGTCGTGACGGTATCGACTTGGAGCGCCTTAAAGCGCGTGCTGTAGAACTTTTTGGTATGTAAGTATGTGTATTTACAGGATTTTTTCGCGAGTCTGGGGATCGGTTCGGCCGTTGTATGGTTAATGCTCACATTAAGGCCACCGCCACCGCTGGCAATAATCAAAGCTACTCGCTACCGGGTAGCTTTTCTTGTGTTGACTTCCTGCTTAATCCCCTGTATAAAATACTTAAACGAACAATTGAATTTTATACAGGGGGCTGAACCATGAAAACTTACGTTGCTTATCTGAGAGTATCAACCAACAAGCAAGGCCTCGACGGTTTAGGCATGGCAGCACAAGAGCAGGCCATTAAAGCATATAACGGCAACGTGGTTGCTAAGTTCTCGGAAGTCGAATCCGGCAAGCGTAAGGATCGGCCTGAGTTGATGAAAGCGCTAGCACATTGTAAACTGACTGGTTCAACTCTGATCGTGGCCAAGCTCGACAGATTAGCGCGAAACGTGTTTTTTATATCATCGTTGATGGAAAGCAAGGTTGACTTTGTGGCCTGCGACTTTCCAGAAGCTTCCCCGCTGACACTTCACATAATGTCTGCAGTGGCAGAATTTGAAACTAGGGCCATTTCAGCTAGAACTAAAGTTGCGCTTGCTCAGGCAAAAGCCAGGGGCGTTAAATTGGGTAATCCGAATCTGACTGCAGATGGAAGAGTCAGGGGCAATGCTGCAGGTGTCAAGACCATCAAGGAAGTTGCTGATGTATTCGCTGCCAGGGTAATGCCTACCATAGAGGCGTTGAAGGGCCAGGGATTGAGCCTTAGAGGCGTGGCAGCTGAACTGAATAAACTGGGAGTATTGACGGCAAGGGGTAAGCAGTGGACAGCTACAGCGGTCAAGAATGCTGCGGCGCGTGGGGAGAGTAAATAAGTAGATAAGTAAAAGGCCGGGAGATTTCCCGGCCTTTCTTGTCTGATACTAATATCGGTCTGGATTAGCGGGGTCGGGGCAATCCCGGCATAACCCCTGAATGACGTTGTCATGCTGTTCCGGGGTTAGTCCCTCGAACGACACAGTTTCCGGTAAATTCTCGTAACAGTTAGGGCAAGCAGTGCATGGCATTGGTAAACCTCCTAAAGTTGAAGTAAATTGCATGGGAGGTAGTATACACAGCTTGCAGGAAAAGGCAACAACTCTAATAAAATTAAGTACTTAATGCAGCGCTGCATTGTTAAGCGTTGCTGCATAGGTTAGACTGGTTCCGGAATTGGTTCTGTCACACCAATAAATGTTGGTGTGAGGTCTTCTATGGCGTCGCAGTGCATACTTCGAGCGATACCGCAAGCAAGCCGGATGGCCCCTGCAGGATCGGTGGCTTTTACTTTAATAATCTCGGTGGTAGTTCTGCCATTCGTAAAAAGCAACTTGACTGCAACGGCACATTCGATTCGTGGTTCCATTGGTTATTCTCCTATAAAATCGTCATAATTTTTGTAAGGTATCCGGCGGGGTGCCGGTGGAAATACTGTACCGCACTGCTGGCAGGTGATGCCGACGACTGCGGTACAGTGGCAGAACATGCATGTGCTGGCAGGTTCCATGGGTCGAATTTCAATGGTTATGGGCATAATGTTAAATTGGTTCAGGCTAGGTTAAGGGGTTGACGCCGTTCGGCCTTTACAGGGCAAATATGGAGCTTGCAGGGGTATTAATTAAGATTAGTTAAGATTAGTTGATTACTCGACCTGTTAATGTGATAGGAGTTTTCCAGGAAAGGCCGCTTGATGCAGGTTGCTCTCCGTAGCACTTAAGCTGATGGATAACCAGGTTCCCTTCTTTGTAGAAGCCTGCTACCTCGAAGAAGCTGCCAACACATTTGATAATCTGTCCAGTTGCCAGGGGCTGGCCGAAAACTGTCAAGGTATCCTTGAAGATTGTGCAAGGGGTGTCTGATCCGGCCTGCTTCAGGTTGGTTCCGGTTTTTGTGGATGTTGCTGTCCAGGTCTGGCAAGTTTGGCGTGGAGTCCATATAGTCGCCTCAATCCTTCCAGCGACGTGTTTAAACCCGGTAACGATGCAGAGACCAAGCCTGTCAGATTTAACTTTCGTGCCGACAGTGACGGGTGTGCCTGGAGAAAAATATAAAGTGTCTGGAGACGCATTCAAGGCTTTGTAGCTCCGCTCGGATGTGTTGAATGTCACAGTCTCGCCCCTAGTCTCGATTTTGGTGGTACGCTTTGCCTGTAGTGTATAGAGTTGATCAAGCATATCCTCTTTGCTGTCAAGGTCGCTTTTGGTGTCCTGCATGGGGGCTAGCTGGTCTTTCAAGGCCTTGATGGTTTTCTTCAGGTTTGCAATCTCACGTTGATCTTGAAACGCCTGTTTCGCCTTGGCGGTTGCTTCGGATGGATCGGCAAGTAGTTCTTTGATTCTGGCTATAGTTGCAGCTGTCATTGGGCTGATGGCTAGAAGCTCTTCGAGCTGTTCTTTGGTTGTCATGATATACCTCTATGTGGGTTATTGGGATTTGAAGGGGTGCCGCTGCCCAGTAGGAGAGCTGTCAGCGGCTGCAATCGTGCCGGTTATGAGGCGGCGGTGATTGCCGTTTAGTACACTTCGGAACGAAGTAGAGTGGAAAAGGATTCTTTGAGTATCTGGCGCTCGTTGTCGTTCTCACAACCGACAAGGGCGGTATCGTATGTTTTCAGGAGGTAGGATGTCACTCTAAGTGCGGCGGCATGGTTACCAATTCTTTGAAGTGCGTCTATGATGTTCATTAGTTAGATTTCCTTTTGCGGGGTCATATTAAGGTTCAAGGCAGTTAGCCTAAAAAGCAACTTGATCGAATCCTTCTTGCTCACGGGTTTCTTGATCGATCTCTTTACGGTGTAGTGAGGTTTCTATGATTCTCTTGCAAGAGCCGATGTAGATATTAGGGCTGTCTATTTTGGTGATGTCGTTGTCTATTAGAACTCTTTTAAGTACTGCAAGAAACTCTTTAACGGTCATGCCGATTGACTTAATCTTGATTCTCAAAGTTGACTCCTGAGTGGGTTGATTTTATTGGTGTGAAGCCGTATAGATAGCGGTCTAGGAGACTGTTTGTGTTAAGATGAGGTATATTAATATAGGCACATGCTGTTGCCTCTAAACCCTTGCTATATCTGCGTTTGCGGCTAGTCCAGCGTCAATAAATGCTTTCCAACTGGGTTCGAGCGCCGCACGGTGCTTATTGGTTCCGGTCCGTTTGATAAAGTTGAAATACTTGGTAATCACAGCTGCCGTTACCTGAGTGACTGACACCGGCTGCTTCTCTGCAAAGCTGCATCCCAGATATGCTATGCCCTCTATGATCTCCTGCCCGATTTTCCGCGCCTGTAGCTTGCGGAATCTCATCTCAAAGCGGATATGCTGGTACTTCAAGGGATTATCTTTAGTGAAGATTCCCTGATGTGGGGAAGAATCTTTGCGGTAAAGAAGCGCCTGAGTAAAGTTTTTCACACCGTAGTAACAACCTGTACCTACGGGGCGAGGAGGGTTTGACCTGCCGTTAATGTCTTTAATAAGATTGCTACGTATGTTCAGCTTATACGAGCGTGGCCTGCTTAAATCGTGGATCAAATGTTCAATGTCCAGATGGTTGCAGCCGATATCGTCTAGGTAGCAGTCTAGCTGTGTTACGTGGCCACCTAGATCAATAATGGCATTACATAGGTGCTGCAGGTCTAGCGCGGAGTCATTGGGATAGTTAGGGTGTGGCCTAAGACCATTAAGAGCAGAGTCACTGAGGGCAAGACCGTTGATGGCTACAAGGTTCCTATCGTTCCTGTATAGTTTCCGGTCGGAGTTTCTGGGCTGACTGTAGACGTTGACTAGTGTTTGTCCACCAGCTTTGAGGCTGTGACGCATCCGATAGTAATTGCCACCTCCGTCGTGTCGTTCAAACTGCTTGAGCGAAAGGCGAATGAACAGCCGTTCAATCAGTGTATCCAGCGGAAGAGATGCCGAAAATGAAATGTACAATTTGTCAATCCCGCCAACTACTGACATAAAAACTCCTAGTGGTTTAATCCATCTATTAGTTTTATGTACGTGAAAGCGTCATTAATTGTTAATTTATGATAATTAAATTGTATGTAGCTGGGTATTTAATGAGGGGTGCCGCTGAACGGCGTGGAGGGTGTTATATGCAGGTTAGCATATATTCAAGTCACTGAATATATCTCGGTATAGCGGGGCCAATACCATGCTAACAGGTAGCTATGGCTATAGACGAAAACAGACCATAAAGATTGATCGTGCAACGATGGATGCGGTGATAATATAGGCTGGTGGATATAATGAATAGCCTATGTTGTTGACAGTTGCTATACATTTTGCTATACAAATAGCATGTTTTTACACAAAATCACAAAGCTAACTATATGTTATTGTGATGTTATTTGAAATGGCGGGTTTTCCCATGCCGCCCGCCAATTTTGACATCCGAGCGCCAGAGGTTAATTCTCCGGCGCTTTTTCATTTGCGGCACAAGCTTGACGAAACAATTGTAGGAAGCCGATTATCGTGCTAGTTTGATAATTTATAAAATAGCGGCCTTAATTCACATCTTGTGGAAATCGTATGTTCCTGCAGATCCACCGCAAAATAATCGAGATATTTTCTCCCAAAAGCCCGGCGGCCATACTGCTGTTCAGCTTGTTATTACTGATTTTACTGGGCTGGATTGATCTGATCACCGGCGACTACTCCCTGATTATATTCTACTTGATCCCGGTTTCGCTGGTGGCCTGGTTCGTCGGCAATCGCAGCGGGATACTTTTTTGTTTTCTGTCGGTAACGGTACGGCTAACCATAGACGAAAGCGAATCGACCTTCAGTTTCAGTCATTCCGTGATGCATTATTGGAACGACCTGATCGAGTTCATTTTCCTGCTGATCATGAGCACGCTCTTTTCTGCACTCAGAAAGAATCTTAATACCGAAAAGGAGCTGTCAAGCCGAGATCCGCTTACCGGAGCCTTGAATCGCCGCTCCTTCTTCGATCTGGCCGAATATGAAATCAACCGGTCACATCGCTACGGACTTCCCTTCACTGTGGCATATATTGATCTGGACAATTTCAAATGGATCAATGACCAGTTGGGTCACAGAGTTGGTGACCAGCTTCTGGTAAACGTCGTTTCCACTTTTCGCTCCAATATCAGGAGCACCGACATCCTGGCCAGGTTCGGCGGTGATGAATTTGTAATACTGTTGCCGGAAACCGGCGGCGAAGCGGCCATGACGTTTCTGAAAAAGATACACAGCCATCTCGATCAGCAGATGGAGCAGAACAACTGGCCGGTGAGTTTCAGCATCGGTGCGGCAACCTATCTCAAGGCGCCGGAAACCGCTGACGAAGCTATCCATAAGGCCGACGAACTGATGTATCAGGTCAAACATAGCGGCAAGAGCAGGTTACTGCACAAGGAGATTTTGGAGGATAATCATGGCTAAGGGAAATTTCGAAGTAACCGACCTGATTGCGCCGCTGATGCTGCGCATACCGCTGGGACTGATTTTCATGGCACATGGCTCACAGAAACTGCTGGGACTCTTTGGCGGGCAGGGTCTGACCGGAACCTTTAAAACTTTTGAAGAGAAGATGGGCATCCCGCCGATCTTCACGCTGTTGGCGATCATCGCCGAATTCGGCGGCGGCTTCGGAGTATTGACCGGTTTCCTGACTCGCCTTTCAGCCGCAAGCCTCTCGGCGGTTATGCTGGTGGCAATCTACAAGGTGCACTGGATAAACGGCTTTTTCCTCAACGCGGGCTGTGTGCCTGGCCGCGGGCACGGGATCGAATACAACATCGCACTTTTGGGAATGGCGCTCTATCTGCTGCTCTCCGGCGGCGGCAAATGGTGCCTGGACCGCTTGGTATTCAGATCATAATATGACACCAAGGCGGGGCCTGCCCGCCTTTCGATTTATTACAAGGAGTAACACCAGTGGAATTGTTTAACACCGAAGAAGTCGAAAAACGCCGCACCTTCGCCATCATCAGCCACCCCGACGCCGGCAAGACCACCATTACCGAGAAGCTGCTGCTGTTTGGCGGCGCGATCCAGCAGGCCGGTGAGGTCCGCGCCAGAAAGAGCGCCCGCCACGCCACCTCCGACTGGATGGAACTTGAAAAACAGCGCGGCATTTCCGTCACATCATCGGTGATGAAGTTCACCTATGACAACTGCGAGATAAATCTGCTGGACACCCCCGGCCACAACGACTTCTCCGAAGACACATACCGGGTGCTGACCGCGGTGGACTCGGTACTGATGGTGATCGACTCGGTCAAGGGGGTCGAAAGCCAGACCAGGAAGCTGCTGGAAGTCTGCCGCCTGCGCCACACCCCGATCATGACCTTCATGAACAAACTGGACCGCGAGGGGCAGGAACCGTTCGACCTGCTGGACGACATCGAAAAGAACCTGAACATGCAGACCGCGCCGATCACCTGGCCGATCGGCATGGGCAAGCGATTTCGGGGAACATACCACCTCTACACCAAGGAACTCACCTTTTTCGATCCTGAATCGGCCGACGGCGTCGGCGAGATCCTGACCGTTACCGGCCTGGAAGATCCGCGCCTGGACGAGCTACTGGGGAGCCAGGTCGAGGAACTACGCAACGACATCGAACTCCTGGAGGGCGCCGGCCACCCCTTTGACCGGGAAGCCTACCTGGCCGGCCGCCAGACACCGGTCTTCTTCGGCAGCGCCATCAACACCTTCGGCGTGCAGCAGCTGCTGGATGCATTTGTCGAATACGCTCCGCACCCGCTCCCACGAGAAACAACCAGCCGCGCCGTATCGCCCTATGAGGAACCATTCAGCGGCTTTGCCTTCAAGATCCAGGCAAACATGGACCCGGCCCACCGGGACCGCATTGCATTCTTCCGCATCTGCTCCGGCAAGTTCACCCGCGGCATGAAGGTCCGCCACGTGCGCCTGGGACGCGAAGTCCAGATCGCCAACGCCACCATCTTCATGGCCCAGGACCGCACCAACGTCGAGGAAGCCTGGCCTGGCGACATCATCGGCATCCACAACCACGGCACGATCAAGATCGGCGACACCTTCACGATGGGTGAAGAGCTGAAATTCACCGGCATTCCCAGCTTTGCGCCGGAGCATTTCCGCAAGGTGCGCCTGTTGAACCCGATGAAATCCAAGGCGCTTGAAAAGGGCCTGGTGCAGCTGGCCGAAGAGGGCGCAACCCAGGTCTTCAAACCGGTGATGGGCTCCGACTGGGTCATCGGCGCGGTCGGTCTGTTGCAGTTCGAGGTGGTCATGCACCGCCTTGAACATGAGTACAGCGTCAAGGTGGCCTTCGAACCGGTCAGTTATGTCACCGCCCGCTGGGTCACCGGCGAGAAGAAACAGATCGAGGAATTCGAGAAAAAAGAGGCCATGCATGTCTATATCGATGGCGAAGGCAAACTGACCTACATGGCCGGCAGCCAGTGGCGTCTGGACAACACCATCGAAAGCTGGAAGGGACTGGAGTTCCACGAAACCAGCGAGCACAGCTGAAAACATGTCCTACGGCAAGAAACGGATACAGGCGGCAAAACAGCGCCGGAGTTCGTTCCAGGCAACCTGGAATGCAATCTGGCGCTTCTCTTTCCATCATTTCCCGCAGATACTTCCCGGAGTACATCCGCTGCTGGCGCCGCTGATCATGTTCCGCCTGAAACGGCGAGGCTTTTCAAACTGCCGGGTGGAAGTTACCGGCAACGGCCTGGTTGTGCATGCCGTAAAATAGTATCCTGAAATCCATCCCGTAATTATTACCTTCACACAAGCTATTTTCCGCGCATCAGCATCCCGCCATCAGAGTAAACCAAGCGCCCTCACCGTGCCGCCGTATCAACGTATCCGCTCCCGATGGCTGTAAAAGGAAGCTCCAGGCCCAGTTCCGGCACCTCCCTGGATATCCAGGCAATGAAGGTGTTGCTGTTCGGGCCGGGGAAGGCTTTGTATGTATCCGGCCAGGGATAGCTTCTGGCAGCCTTGTCAATCTCCGCAATCAGCTTATCCACCCCCGCCCCCCTGAATTCCCTGAGCAGACGCGGACGTTCCCCGAACCAGTAACGGTCAGGCAGATCCTGTTCGATCCGCACGACCGGCAGGCCCCTCCGCTGCCGCCAGCCGATCACTTCATAGACCGTGTAGGAAGCTGCGTTGGTCGCTTTGACCGAAATCCAGGTGTGAATCGCGAACCAGCCCCGCCAGCCCCAAGCGGGAGCGCCGTATATCTGGATCACGCTCTCGCTGGTTGTCGCCGGGGACGGGGCAATTCCGGCCGGTTCGCGGCTTGCGGTGCGCCAGTCCCCGGCGCTGCAACCGGCCATTAGCAGAACACATCACGAAAAATGTTAACAGTCTGCTCATGGCTGAAGCCTCCCTGCCGCCAATTCATGCCGCTGGCCATCAATCAGGATAGATTCTCTTGCCTGACAATCAGTTTTCATTATCGCCGCCCGCCCACAGGGCGAGCCACTGCTGCTGCGGCGTCCGGCTGTCGCCATACTGCACGATCACCCCATCCTCCCTCTGGTAGGAGCATGACCAACCCGGCTTGTCGGCTCCGAAGAAGGTGGGATAGTCTTGTGGATAATCCAAAGCCTTGTAAGGGGCGGAATAGGTTCCATCATCCTTGGGTGGCGGACAGCGTTCATCACCTACATACCAGTTGTTGTCCGCACTATGGGCCTGTATTGCCGCAAACATAACGAAGAATAAAACAAACGCATACCTTTTCATGCTCAGCTCCTTGTAATAACAGTCACGTCCAATATCAGATTACCATTTCCGGATTATTTTGGCAGCTCCCAGATCGCAAAATTCCGGGCTGACATTCGCCTTAATCTCCTCTGGTATGGTATCATTTTCATATATCGAAGCATTGTACAGATGAAAGGATGGATTTCATTATGCGACATTGTCAAGAATCACCACCGGGCCAACTGCTGCTGGCTATCCGCCAGTTCAACAGCGGGCAATGGTTTGAATGCCATGAAACACTGGAAGAGTTGTGGCTCGGCGAAGAGGGTGAAGTGCGCTGTTTTTTCCAGGGGGTGCTGCAAATTGCGGTGGCCCTGCATCACAGGCGCAACGGAAACTACGGCGGCGCGATCAGCCTTCTCAAGGGTGGAGTAAAGCTGCTGGACCAGGTGCCGGAAACCTGCATGTGGGTGGACCTGGCCCGGCTGGTGCGGGATGCAAACAGGATGCGTGAAGCCTTGGAGGGACTGGGACCGGAGCGGATCGATCAGCTGGACCCCGTGCTTGTCCCGCGCCTGCATACGGTGTCAGTCCTGCAGGATCTTCCTGGCGTAGGCCAGAAGGAATAGCGGCATCAGCACGGTCCCCAGAAGGGCCTCCGAACAGAGCAGCAGCTTGGGCCAGGCTCCGGCCAGGTCCGGAGCGTTGCCGAAACCGAGCGTTGTGAACGAGATCACCGAATAATAGAGCCCGTAGCCGATACTGGTGAAAAGGTCGTGCAGTCCGTTGAGCCGGAAATGCAGGGCAAATCCGCCGCCCCAGACCAGTATGATGATCAGCACGCTGATCAGCGGCCGCTTCCACTTCAGACCGTAACCGAACATCAGATCCTTGAAAAACCACTCGAAAAACTCGCTTAACGGGTTTTGATGCAGCACATGCCGACGGCAGACCATCTCCAGATACTGGTATTCGTCCGCTTCCAGGTAATAACCGTGCGCCTTGAGCAGGGAGCGTATCTGCGAGTTGACCTCGGCGGCGCGCAGCCAGACCGGGAACAGCTCCACGATGTACCAGTCCTCCCCTTCACTGCTGGTCTCCCTGCGGGCCGGCTTGCTCCGCTCGGCCTCGACCTGCTCCCCCGGCCTGCCGAAGCGGGTCAGGTGATTGATGCGCATCGCGCCCAACGAGGCCTGCGCCATGAAGGCGCCATCGAACACAGCGGCAAAACAGACGGCGGCGTCAAAGCGGGCATGCCGCAGACGGGCCTGATCGAAACGCACCATGGTGCAGTCGGCGTTTTCAAACAGGGCATGGTCGCAAAGCGCCCCCTGGAAACCGGCAAAATGGCATTCCGCCCCCGCAAACGAGGCCTTTTCGCAGACAGCGTCTTCAAAATGGGTTTCGAAACAGCGCGTCCCATCAAAACGGGCATTGCTAAGATCGGCCCCCTCAAAACGGGCGTTTTCCAGAAAAGCGCCGCACAATGCCGCCCCGCGCAGATCCGCGCCGCGCAGGTCCCAGGGTTCCCTGATCTCGTAACGAGACGCCTCGATCTCAATCGTCAACGGCAGCCCCAACTGCTGCAGCTCATCCATCAGAGCGGCAAAGAGCCCTTCGCACTCAGCACTCCAACGATCGTGTAACGTGGCGCGACATGACTCGGTACTTCCGGCCGTCACGGCCCGGTCGCAGGCCCCGGATGCCAACGCAGAGATCTTTTCAAACCGCAGCTGCAGCAGCTCGTGAAACGTTTTGCAGCCGTCACGTTCCATGGCAGCCCCACTATCGGGAGAGCGCAGCGGTTGGTGCCAGCGATCACGCAAAAGCCGCAACTGTTCACCGCTGTAGCGCATTGCCAGCCTCCACACCCCTGCCGGCCCTGTCGCGCCCCGTATACCTGACCGCCAGCATGGTAACATCGTCGGACTGGGGGGCACCGTTGGCGTGCCGTTGCACCTCGTCCCGGATGAAGTGGATCATATCCGCCAGATTCCCGGACGGGCTCCGTTTCAGGGCCTCCAGCAGCCGGGCTTCACCATATAGCTCCGCTTCGGGGTTCTTGGCCTCGGTAACACCGTCGGTGTAGAGAAACAGCGTGTCGCCAGGCTGGAGGGTCAGGCACTCGCATTCGTAGGCCGAATCCGGGATTGGGCCCAGCACGAAACCGGCCTTGAGGGTCATATATGAGATACCGGCCGGGCCGCAGACCAGCGGCGGATTGTGGCCGGCATTGGCGAAGCACACCTCGCCGCTGCGGGTGTCGAGGATGGCGCAGAACACCGTGACGAACATGCAGTTTTCGTTGTCCGCCGCCAGGATGTTGTTGACGGCGCCCAGTATCAGCTCGGGAGCCCCCAGTCGCTGGGCCTCGGTCTTGAGCAGGGTCTTGGCCACCATCATGTAGAGCGCCGCCGGGACCCCCTTGTCGGCCACGTCCGCAATCAGGAAGCAGAAACGGTCGTCATCGATGAAGAAGAAGTCGTAGAAATCCCCCCCGACCTCCTTGGCCGGGTCCATCGAGGCAAAGATGTCGAACTCGTTGCGGTCGGGAAAAGGGGGGAAAATCCGCGGCAAAAGGCTGGTCTGGATCTCGGTGGCCAGGCGGAGTTCGCTCTGGATGCGTTCCTTGGCGGCGGTGGTCTCGGTCAGCTCACGGATATACTCCTTGAGGGCATCTCTCATGGAGACAAAGGCCTTGGTGAGTGTTCCCACCTCATCCCCTGAACAAACCGGCGGAAGCTCCGCATCGAAATTTCCGGAAGCTATCACCTCGGTTGCCTCTGCCAGCGCATGCAGCGGTGTGGTGATGGAACGCGCTATTGCCGCCACCGCCGCCCCAAGCAGCAGGATTCCGGCAAACAGCATTAAAGCGACGGTCATGGTCAGCGAGCGTATCCCGGCAAACAGCTCCGCCTTGGGGAACACGACCGCCAGCGTCCAACCGGTTAACGAAACCGGCGCGTAATACATCCAGCTGTCTACCCCCCTGGTGTCGGTGTAGGGTATGAATCCGGACTCGCCACGGATCATCCTGCGGCCGATGTCGCGCAGGGTCGGGTTGTTGCGGGACTCGGCCAGACTGAAGACGGTCTCGTTCATGATCATTTCCTTGTCGGGATGGGTCAGGATGGTCCCGTTCCTCGACAAAAGGAAACTGTAGCCGGTTTCAAGCACCTTGATCGAGCTGACGATTTCGGTCAGCCGGTGCAGCGAGACATCGCTCACCACAATCCCGCGAAAACGCCGTTTATCGCCGTCCCCCTCATAAATCGGAACCGAGCAGGAACTCATCAGCGCTCTGCCGCAACTCTCGTCGATATACGGCTCACTCCACTCCTTTTTTCCCAATTCCTTCGGTATCTGGTACCAGTCGGAGGTGGGGTTGTGAAATTCATCGTCGGGAGTCGGGACTATCTTGCCATCCTTCCGGTAGAAATAGGGCTCCAGCGGTCGTGAGGCAGCGGCGGCATCCGGTTCAAAGGCCACGCCGGCGCCGTATATTTCCCGGTTGCTCTCCAATACGTCCATGAGCAGCCTGCTAAGCGACTTATCGGTGTATTTGCCTGTTTCCAGGGAGTGAGCCATGCCCTCGGTGGCCTTGCCGACGGATGCCAGCGCCGTTTCCACCCTGTTTACCGATGAAAGCACAAGGTTGCGGGCATCATCCTTCAGTTCGCGCTCCAGCAACAGTCGGGAACTGTAATAAAAATACCCGATGGTTACTGTGAATATCAGGACACAGCACAGCGTGATTACAAGGATAAGTTTGTGGGCGATGCTCCTATTGGCGCACATTTGATCTCCGGATGAAACTTTCGAACCCTGGTACGGACCCGACCACTCCACTAGCGAGCAATTCCGCGCTGACACTCTGATAGTCAGATGGTTTCAGCTGTCCCATCACTTCAGCGGCATTTTCGGGCAGGATCAGTTCCCGCATCTTCTCCAGCATCCATTTCTGGTGAGATCGGTTGGCCGGAATGCTGGCCTCCTTCATATATCCCAGGACAATTTCCAGCGCCTCATCAGAATGGTCAAACGCATAGCGCCACCCTTCCAGCGAAGCCTTGACAAAGGCGTCGGCCAGAGCGGGATCCTTGCGGCAGTTCTCCTCAAGCGCGTAGAGGCCGTCCTCGGGGAAATTTATGCCGTGCTCGTGCAGGAAAAACAGATTCAACTCCTCGTGATTGATCCCGGAATTGATTATGGTGTGATACTCGTTGTACCACATGGCGGAAGTCACATCGATCCCGCCGCGCAGAAAGAGGTTCACGGTGTAGGACTGGGGAATCTCCCGTACCTGCAGACGATATTTCTTCAGGAAAGCCTGAAACGGCACGGCAAAATCGCCCCCCCACAACCCGACCTTCCTGCCGCGCATGTCCGCCGGCGACGCAATTCCGCCGGATTTCCTGGCCACCAGCATCAGGGACGATTTCTGAACGATTTGCGCCAGGTTGGTCAACCGGACACCGGCGGAGTACTGCTGAAGGGCGGTGCCGAGCCAGAGCACGGCAAAATCGGCCTTGCCGCTCTTCAGGAGCCGGGAGGGTGACTGCTCGGGACCGCCGGGAAGTATGGTCAGGTCAATGCCATGTTTGCGGTAGATGCCTTTGTTCAATGCAACGTAGTAACCGGCAAACTGTGCCTGGGGAGACCAGAGCGGTATCAGGGAAGCCTTTTTCAGCGCGGCCGGAGCGGCATCGGCCGGAAGCGGGGAAAAGGTGACAACCATAAGGGTCAGCAGCAAGCTGAATAAACAGATTGATGACGTGACGATCCGCTCCGGAGGCGAACAGTCATTCGGCTTGAAAGGAATTTCACGATGTACGGGAACATTTTTCAACATGAGTTCATGCTCCTCAGGCCGGATAGCGGTTACTCCAGTCATTCAGACAAACCCTCTCGGGGTTGAACCTTTGGGGTGGAGGCGCCGGCCTGGAGTCCGCATATCCGACGGACACCAGGGCAAACGGGAGCACCGTCCCCGGAAGATGGAACATCCCGGCCAGAGCGTTCATCCGCTCCCGTTCGGGATAGACTCCGCACCAGACCGCGCCCAGGCCCATGGCATGGGCCGCCAGCAGCATGTTCTGGGTGGCGTTGGAACAGTCCAGCGGCCAGTTGCCGGGCGCCTTCTCCAAGCCGGTATCGCCGCAGACCAGGATCGCCAGCGGAGCGCTGTTCAGCATCGAAGCGTAGGGGTGCGCCCGCATGATCTTCCCGAACAGGCTCCGGTCGCTAATGACGATGAAGCGCCAGGGCTGCTCGTTCATTGCCGAAGGGGCATACATGGCGGCCTTGAGCAGCGAATCTATCTTTTCCGGTTCAACCGGTTTGTCCAGGTATTTACGGATACTGCGACGGCTGCAGATGGTTTCCAGCATATCCACGGCATGCTCCTTTTTACGGGTTCTGTCCGGTTATGTTTTGCTTTTAGCCTCCCCTCCCTTGACGGGAGGGGATTGAGGGGTGGGTGAAGCTGCAATGAAATACCTTCGTGGCAATTTCCCCCACCCCCTGCCCCCCTCCCGCCAAGGGAGGGGGACTTTTAAGGCCACTGCAAGAACCTACCTGGAAGAAACTGTCATTTTATGAGTTTGCGACAGACTGGCGCTTGGCCACCAGAATATTGCGGTTGCGCCCCTCCGCGTACTCGTAGCTGAAATCATCCACCCCCTTCAACACCAGGAAGATTCCCAGGCCACCGATGGAACGCTCCTCCAGCGGCAGACAGAGGTCGTCCTCATCCGGCGCAGCCTGGCTGCGCGGATCGAAAGGGATGCCGGTATCTTCCAGCACCATGGTCAGGGAGGAATCGCTCAACACTCCGCTCAGGTTGATCTCCCCGCTCCTGCCGGCCTCTTCATAGCCGTGGGTGATGATATTGGTGGCGATCTCGTCCACGGCAAGCCTCATGCCGTAGGCGGCCTTGGTATCAAGCCCGGCCTCGGTGGTCGCGGCCACCACGTATTTTCCGATCTCATCCAGTGAATCCAGTGTGGCGGGCAAACATATTGGTTTCATAACAACCCCTTGCTGGAGGCGCATTCCGGTGAAAGTTCCGCTTCCCCGCATGCGGGGAGAGAATCTGATTGTCAGGCGTCGGCGTAGGTATCCTGGATATAGACGCTGTGGTGGAAACCGCTCATCTCCAGGGTTCCCAGCACCGGCCCCTGACTGCCGACCACGTAGATATCCACCTTGGCCCCCATCTTCTGCTTGGCGAAGATCAGCACCCGCAGGCCGGCGCTGGCCAGAAATTCCAGGTCTTTCATCAGCAGCACCAGCCGCGAGGGAGACTGGACGGCGGCCTGTTCGATGACCTCCTTGAAACGGGGGGCCGAGCTGGCGTCCAGGGAGCCGGTCAGGGTGATTTTGGCGATACTGTCGGTCATTGCGAGTTGCGCGTCGAATGCCATGTGATTCTCCTTTAGGTTTGATGATATCGGGTTTGTGATTTTTAGATACGCCCAAGGTGGGTCGCGCTTATTTAAATAACATTTTTCAATCGGTAAAGCATCCCCTCCCCCCTTGCGGGGGAGGGCCAGGGAGGGGGGAAGTTGCAATGGAATACCCAAAGTTGCTGCTTCACCCACCCCCTAACCCCCTCCCGTCAAGGGAGGGGGAACATGTTTTTATTGCAACCAGGAGCTACGTAGGTATCAGGATTGATAATTCTATTTTCCGTATTTTGCCACCGGTTCCGGTTTGATGACATTGGGGACTCCTTCGGCTCCCAGGTAGAACACTGCCAGCCTGACCGGCTCGCTCCCGCTGTTCCTGCCGTTGTGCAGCGTGTTGACCACCTCGATGATGGCATCCCCGGCTTTGAATGCAAGCTGTTTGCGCTCTTCGAGTTCGACCGTCAGGTTTCCGGATACCACATAGGCATACACCGGCACAGGGTGTTTATGCCAGCCGGTTTCCGCGCCCGGCGCCAGCTCCACGGTCATGGCGGTAACCTCGGCCCGGTCGGTCTGTGGATAGCTGATCTTCTGGCCGTTGCCGGTTACGCTGGTTTTTGTCAGCACTTTTGCTGTTACACCGGAGTTGTAGTCGGCTGAGAATGCGGACGGAGCTGTCAGCAATAGTCCAATCAGCATCAGGCAGGCGGCGTGGATTCGTGGAGTGAGGATTGATGTCATTTTGAACTTTCCTGGTTTTAAATTTGGTTTTGTAGTGTGTAACGTGGCCGGGGCGCACCGGCGGAGCGAAGCGGAGACCGCGTGCCGCCGCGATGTTGGACATCCTTCTCTTTAATGAAATAGACGATCCGCCTCTTCTTTTGTTTCACAGATATGTACTGATGGCAAACTGTTGTCTTTTTCAATTGCGACACATTCTAAGGTGGAATCGTGAAAGGTGAAAACATAATGCCGCTTGTCTTTAAGAAACCATGCCCTATCGTGACGAGGATGAACTGAATTTTGTTTTTCTAGTTCTGTTATCCAGGATGAATCTTCAATTTCATGAACGCGGTAAAACTCAAGTCCATGCTTGTATAAAGGATGCCCATTCAGCGACTCGTCACCTGGGCTTCCAAAAGTGAAGATGTATACAAGAGGGAACTCGATAACAGCAATTCTCTCGTCTGTGGTGTAGTAACGTAAAACCAAGCGATTATCATCTGCAAGCACTTGGGGATTCGGCGCACCTGCTTCAGGTGTAGGCCAATTATCTATAACGCGAACTTTATCCATTAATTTTTCCTTCTGTCCAACTCGTTCTTGAACAGTTCACGCGCACGCGCCCGTGAACCGGTGATCTACCCAACTAGAACATTTATCTCAAACTGAAACCTGAAGACTGGAACCTGCTTTTAAACTCCCCCTCCCCTGGCGGGAGGGGGTTGGGGGGTGGGGGAAGCCCCTTCCAGGCACAGCTGCCTGATGACTTCGAGCACTCCCTCAATATTTTCGAATACCTCATTGTTCCAGAATCTTAGCACTTCAAAACCATTCCTGCGCAGACAGGCATCTCTCTGTCCGTCGTACTCAGGATTTTCCGCATGCTGGCCACCGTCAAGCTCTACAACAATCCTTTTGTCAAAGGAAACGAAATCAACAATATATGCTTCAATCGGTTGCTGCCTTCGGAACTTGGCGCCTTCCAGCTGACTGTTTCTCAAATACCGCCACAGATGGCGCTCCGCATCAGTACTGTTGTTACGTAGTTCTCTGGCAAATGCGCGAAGGGAATTACTGGATTTCATGGCAGCTTCCCCCACCCCCTAACCCCCTCCCGCAAGGGGCGGGGGAATTTTACCGGCCTCAAATCATCCATATTCACATTCTCAATCACCTTGCCACCAGCACGACCACCGAATAGGGGGCCACCAGGAAATGCCCCTGGTCGCCCAGTTCCGGTTCGCTGCCCGGTTCGAAGATATCCTCCGGTGAGGGCATGCCGGTGTTGACCGCCACATGCCATTTGCCGCTGCCGGGCACCGGCATCGGGATCTCGAAATATTGCGTCTCCCAGTGGCTGTTCATGGCCACGTAGATGTAGTCGTCACAGACCGTGCCGCTTTTGGCGTGCCTGCCGCAGAGCATGAAGGCCAGCATGCGGCTCTCTTCGGACCAGTCCGCGTTCCAGGCCTTTTCCCCGTGCCAGCTGATGTCAGCGTAACCGCTGCCGATACAATCGCGGTTGCTGAGGTGATAACGGTTGCGCAACACCGGGTGCGCCTTGCGGAAGGCGACCATGTTGCGGGCGAAACGGAGCAGGCCGGCGTTTTTTTCGGCCAGCCCCCAGTCCAGCCAGTTCAGGTCGTTGTCCTGGCAGTAGGTGTTGTTGTTGCCGCGCTGGGTGCGCCCCAGCTCGTCCCCCATCAGCACCATCGGGATGCCGTGGCTGACCATCAGGATCGCCCAGGCGTTCCTTACCAGACGCATCCTGAGTGAGTTGATGCCGGGGTTATCGGTCTCCCCTTCCCAACCGCAGTTCCAGCTGTCGTTGTCGTTGCCGCCGTCATTGTTGTTCTCGCCGTTGGCCTGGTTGTGCTTTTCGTTGTAGGCGAACAGGTCGTACAGCGTAAAACCGTCGTGGCAGGTGATGAAGTTGATCGAGGCGGTCGGCCCGCGCCCGTTCCAGCCGTACAGGTCGGGCGAGCCCTGAATCCGCTGGGCCAGCGCGCCCACCTTTCCGGAATCCCCTTTCAGGAAACAGCGCAAATCGTCGCGGTACTTGCCGTTCCACTCGGCCCAGCGCCCGAAAGCCGGGAACGAGCCGACCTGGTAGAGCCCGCCGGCGTCCCAGGCTTCGGCGATCAGCTTGCATTTGCCCAGCACCGGGTCAAAGGCCAGCGACTCCAGAAGCGGCGGATTGGAGAGCGGCGCGCCCCACGGGTCGCGCCCCAGTATGGCGGCCAGGTCGAAGCGGAATCCGTCGATGTGGTACTCGGCCGCCCAGTAGCGCAGGCAGTCCAGCACGATGCTGCGCACGATCGGGTTGTTGCAGTTGAGGGTATTGCCGCAACCGGAAAAGTTGTAGTAGTACCCTTCCGGAGTCAGCATGTAATAGGTCTTGTTGTCAATGCCGCGGAAGGAGAAGGTTGGACCGCGTTCGTCCCCCTCGGCGGTGTGGTTGAAGACCACGTCCAGGATCACCTCGATCCCGTTTTTATGCAGCTCCTTGACCAGGGTCTTCAGCTCGTCCACCTGCATCCCCAGCCGGCCGGTGGCGGCAAAGCCGGCCTTGGGGGCGAAGAAGTTGACCGTGCTGTAGCCCCAGTAGTTGTAGAGCATCTCGCCGCTGTCGGGATGGCGGCGGCTGTTCTCGAATTCGTCGAATTCATAGACCGGCATCAGCTCGACGCAGTTGACACCCAGTTCCCTGATGTAGGGGATCTTGTCGCGCAGCGCGGCAAAGGTGCCGGGGTGTTTAACGCCGGCCGAGGCGTGGCGGGTGAAGCTGCGCACATGCATCTCGTAGATGACCAGGTCCTCGATCGGTATCTCCAGCGGCCGGTCGTCCTCCCAGTCGAAATCCTCGAACACCAGCCGGCCACGGTAGGGAAACAGGTTGTCCCAATCCGGCGGAGTTCCCCACACATCCCGGCCGCCGACCGCCTTGGCATACGGGTCGAGCAGGATCTTGTCCTGGTTGAAGCGCTGGCCGTCCGCCGGATCAAAGGGACCGTCCATGCGGTAGCCGTATTCGATGGTTTCGCAGTCCAGGTCGAAGACCATCATGCTCCAGACATGGCCGATCCGGAAGGAATCGGGAAAGGGGATCTCCACCAGCGGCTCCTGTTCCCCCTTTTCGAACAGCACCAGCGTGCAGGAAAGGGCGTGGCTGGAGAAGATCGAGAAGTTTACGCCACCCGGCACCAGCGTGGCCCCGAAGGGGAACGGCTTGCCGGGACGCAGCCTGAAACCGGCGATTTCGTGGGTCGGATAGTAGTCAATCCGGACTTCCAGTGAGTCGATACGACCCGTTGCGGCATTAGCAGCAGACATGTCAATGCTCCAATCAGGCCAGGGCCGAAAGGCCGGCTTCCTGTGAATCGGCAAGGGTGAAGAAATTGATGAATCCGGTCATGGACATGGTATCCCTGATCTCTTCCGAAACGCCCACCAGCACGACCTTGCCCTTCCTGGCCGCCACTTGCCGGTACAGAAGCAGCAGCATCCGCAGGCCGGCGCTGGAGAGGTAACCGACCCCGCGCATATCCACCAGCAGCCGGTTCCCGGTCTGCAAGGCGGCCAACAGCTCCGACTGCACCTGGGGCGCGCTCTTGCCGTCAATATCTCCGCTTACAGTGGCGATCAGATTCGCTCCATCCAGTTTTGTTTCTATGGTCATGAACAGCTCCCTTATTCAAGTTCCCTCCCCCTTGTCGGGGGAGGGTCAGGATGGGGGGGAGTTGCCACATTTGATTCCATTGGCAGCTTCACCCACCCCCCGACCCCCTCCCGTCAAGGGAGGGGGAGAATGCACTATACCGGCGTGATCGTCACCTTGACCTTCAAATCCCTGTCAGCTGCCGGCAGCTTAACATACAACTCATCGGCGTTGAAATTGTCATAGGGCTTGCCGTCGATCTCCACCGCGGTCAACCGGACGCTCCCCTTCGGCAGGATATCGGGCGAGACCCTGAGGATGTTGTCCTTGAAACCGCCCGGTTTCGGCTTGAAATAGAAATTCATCGGCACCTTGTTGATCAGCAGATTGGTGTAGACCGCCGACAGGTAGCAGAGTTCGGTGGAGTGGTAGCCGCTCATGGAATGACTCCCCTTGAAGCGCTCATTGCCCAACAGATAGGGGAGACCATTGGCCATCACGTTGAAATAGACCGCACCGTCATCCCGGTCCAGGAAATGGGCGTTGTAGAAAGCGGCCGCCTCGCGGGCATGGAGCAGATATTCATCATCCTTGAGGACACCCTTCAGGATCATGTAGGCCAGGATGGCCTGCTCCTGCTGCCACCAGGCCTTGCGGTCGTGCCAGGTGAAGCGGTAATATTCCTCGCCCGGCGCCAGCGTGCGGGCCACCACGTCGTACCAGCCGCCGCGCTGCCGGTCGCTGCCGGCCTCGGGCATCAGCCCGGCGATCTTGCGGGCAAAGGCCACGTATTCGTCCTTGGGGCGTAGGCTGTTCATGCGCATCAGGTTCCAGGCGATCTTCAGGTTGTGCCCGACCACCGCGTTGTCCTGCTGCCAGCCCCAGCTCTTGTCGTGGCTCCAGTCCTCGAAGAAACGTTCCTGCACGAAGGGGCTGTTGTCGTAATCCTGGAAATGCTGTTCGATCGTGTCGAAGGTGTACTCCAGGAAGTCGGCGTATTTTTCCTCGCCGGTGGCCAGCCAGAGGTTGATCAGGTAGGCCGGGGCATGGTCGCCGACCGAGTTCCAGTTCTTCTTGGCGCGGTTGTTTCCCTTGTCCAGCGTGTTGGATCGGGGATCGAGCGTGATCGGGTCGATATGGGAGAAGTAGCCCCCCTTTTCATCGTCCTTGTAGTATTTCTCGAACAGGTCGATGGTCTTTTCGATGTCGAACATGATGCGCGGGTCGCCGGTGACGCGGTAGGTCTGGGTCGGTCCGGCCAGGGCGTAGATCTGTTCGTACATCGGCAGCGAATCATAGTCGTCGCCGAACTCGGAGGTCAGCAGTTTCTGCTCCCGCTCGCCGGATACCTGCAGGCCGTGATACCAGTAGACCAGGTCCTCGTCGTTATCGTAGAAACGGACGTGTTCGCGCAGGTATTCGGTGCCGATCTCGGCCCCTTCCAGGAAGCGCTCCTCGCCGGTCATCAGGTAGGCCGATGCAAAACCGTACACCAACCGCGATATGGTGTCGGTCTCTTGGAGGTAATCGCCCTTCTTGCCCCCTCCCAGGTGCAGGAAGGTGCGGTAGTTTTTGTAGTCGATCTCTTTTTCGGGATAATCGAATTGCCATTTCAGATAGCTGTCGGCAATGGATTTGACCTGTTTGATCCACCACTCCGGCTCTTCGTGACGGTAGCTGCCGGCCTTGTCGCCGGGGAAGATCATCGACTTGACCTCTATTAGGTAGTCATCCCACTTGGGATAGAAGATGCAGTAGGCGTAGACGAAGTTGCCCTCATCCAGCAGTTCGGCCAGCCTGCCGGTGGCGTCGATGTAGCCTTCGTCCAGGTTCTGGGTGATGCGGGCATAGGTCATCGGCGTAATGAAAAGCGTGTATTCGCGCCCCTCCGAAGTCTTCAGCGCGAATGACCGTTCGGTGCGGTTGAAGCCGGTAACGTAGCCGGCAATCGTGTCGGAAAAGGTGAATTTCAATTGTCCCATGCGTTCCTCCCTGATTTATTTTTTTGGTTTATTGGATATTTGCGAGTGCATCAGAAGCGATACTGTTATCGGGATCGGCTCAACCTGCCTGATGTCATTCCCCGGGAGCCTCTGACACCTGCACCACCAGCTTGCCGTTGTTGGACCCGTCGAACAGCCGGTTGACGGCACAGGGCGCGGCCTCCAGCCCCTTTACCAGGTCGATCCGGTATTTGAGTTTCCCCTGCTTGTACCAGCGGGTGAAATCCTCCAGCATCTCCCGGTCGCGCGCGATGAAGTCCGAAGCGACCAGCCCCTGAATCCTGAGCCTCTTGGAGGTCACCATCGAGAAATTGTACGGTCCCGGCACCGGCGCGGTGGCGTTGTATTTGGCTATCGAGCCGCAGACCACCACCCGGCCGAAGTTGTTCATCTCCGTCAGAGCAATATCCAGAATTTCGCCGCCGACGTTGTCGAAGTAGACATCCACCCCACCGGGACAGGCGGCCTTCACCAGTTCGCGCAGGTTGCTGTTGCGGTAGTTTACGGCGGCGTCAAAGCCCAGTTCCCCGACGAGGTATTCGCACTTGTCATCGGAGCCGGCGATGCCGGTCACGTGCAGTCCCCTGATCTTGCCGATCTGCCCCACCAGGGAGCCGACCGAGCCGGCCGCGGACGACACCAGCAGGGTTTCCCCCTCCTTCGGCTGACCCACGTCCAGCAGTCCGAAATAGGCTGTCCGGCCGGCCAGGCCGAACAGCCCCAGGTGCGCCGACAGCGGCAGTTCGCTCGCAGGAAGGATGGAGATTCCCTCGCCGCTGGAAACAGCGTATTCCTGCCACCCCAAAAGGCCCTGCACCAGATCCCCCACCGCAAGCCCGGGATGCCTGGATTGCTCAACAATTCCGACCCCCAGACAGCGCACGACCTCGCCGATCTGCACCGGGGGGAGATAACTCTTGCCATCATACAGCCAGCCGCGAATCGCCGGATCCAGCGACAGGTAGACATTGCGGATCAGTATCTGCTGATCATCCGGTTCCTGGAGCGGCTCGGCCAGAAATTCGAAATCCGTCGGCTTGATCATGCCGTAGGGACGGGTTGCAAGCCTCCATACATGGTTTATGGTTGCGGCCATGCTCTGTCTCCTCTGTCCGTGGTGCGGGTTAGAATCGCACATCGAATAAAATGCTCGGGATCACGCGTGAAATGTTGAAGGCGGCCACATTCGAGATGTTCCTGCTGTAGAGCGCCCGCAGGGAAATGCCGTACCTGTCCTCGAAATAGGTGGTGGCGGTAACGACCGCGGACCAGGCCTGGTCTGTGCGTGTCCCCCTGATGGAGTTGTAGATTCCGTCGTAATCCTTGCGGTAATACTCGCCGTAGACATCCAGCAGCGAGTCGCGGGGCAGGATGAAGCTTCCCTGCAGGCTGACCTTGTGCCCCACTCCATCCCATAGCGGAGAGCGGGTGCTGTCCACGTCCCCGGCATATCCGACCCGCAGCAGTATCTCCGGAGAGAAAGCCAGCGACTGGCTGATGGCCCCCGAATAGTTGGAGCCGGACCTGAGCGAGTTGCTCTTGAAGATCGATACGTTCTCGTATTCGCTGGAGCGATAGCGCAAGTCGATCACGGTGCTGCGTCCCGCCCCTTCGGCGATAATCAGGGAGGGGCCGGTCATCACCGCGTAGTCGAACAGTTTCGAGCCCAGCAGCATGTGATGAAACACGGTCGAGTAGCGCAGGGTGACCTGTTTGGCGATCTTATGCCTGAGGGCAATTTCCGCCAGGTTCTGGGTCAGGTTGAAATCATCCAGATCGGCGTGCTGACTCTGGAAAAAAGCGTAATTAAGCGTCAGATCACCCTGCGCCCACTTGAACGGCAGATAGCTGCCGGACAGGTTCAGCACAAAGCGCGAATCGTCTTTTTTGCCGATGTCGTCCGGGATCGGCGTACCCTGGGCGTTCATGATCGCATTGGTGTCATACTGGTAGCCGGTGGTTATCTTCAGGAACAGCTTCTTATCGGGAGGCGGCGGCTTCACCAGCTCCGGCATGGTCAGCATGCCGAACGGCTGGGCACTGAATAACCAGGGCTGCTCTGAGGAGTCGGCGGCCAGGACGGCACTGTTTCCGCAAAAAAGCAGGCCGACAAGCGGCGCAAGGCAGAGCAGATGTCTGGTCATGAATGGATTCATAATGCCCCTTACTGATAGATTTCCAGGATTCTTCCGTCCGGGTCCCGCAGCCAGGCGATTGCCGCGCTGAGTCCATATCCGGAAAGATCCAGCGGACCCTGCGTGATTTCCGCCTCTCCACCCAGAGCGGCCAGTACGGCCGCAACATCGTCCACCTGCAGGGCCAGGTGGCGAAAACCGGGCTCCGTCGGCCCGGTGGCATCCCCGTTATCCGCTGGAAGCCCTTTTGCCTCGAAAAGTTCAAAGACCACATCACCGGATGAGATGAAGACCAGCCGGTTGTCGCCCAGCAGGATTTCGCTGTCACGCCCGAATCCGAAAAAATCGGAGTAGAAGCGCTCGGTGGCCTCTACATCGACGCAGTTGAGCCCGACATGTCCAAACCTGATGCCGCCCGCGGCCGTCATGAGAGCAACTCGATGATCCGGCGGGCGAACAGGTGGCAATGGCCGCCGCTGCGGCCCGTGACAAGATCGTCATCCACCACCACGTCTTCGTCCACGTACACGGCCCCCATGTTGCGGGCGTCGCCCAGCAGGTTGTTGTGGACCACCAGCCGCCGCCCCCGGACCAGTTCCGGCGCGGATGCCGCCAGCCACAGGCCGTGGCAGATGATACCCTTGATGATCGATCGCTCGCCGAAAGCCCGTTTCAGGAACTCCACCGCCGGCGGGAGCCGGTTGATATCCTCGGTGTAACGCAGGCGGTCGGCCACCATCCCGGCCGGGACGATCAGGGCGGAATAACTCCTCAGGGTGTCGTCGTCCATCCCCTCGAAAGATCGATTAACCTCGATCGGGACCTGGTATTCATGACCTTTGAAGCTAAGGGAACTCTGTCCCCAGAGCCGGGTCAGCAGATGGACCTCGGCCCCCTCTTCGGCAAAACGGAGGCGGTAGTACCAGATTTCCGGCTCATACCAGTCCGCTTCCATCAGAATGGCGATCTTTTTTCCTTGCAGCTTCATCGGAAACTCCTTTTGTAGTGCCTGATCAGTACTAATCTTCTGCTTTGCTGACTCAACAGTCCCCTCTCCATGAGGGAGAGGGCCAGGGTGAGGGGGAATGTTGCAATCATACGGCACTGTTACCCCCTCATCCGGCCTTCGGCCACCTTCTCCCTCAGGGAGAAGGATTTGAGAAACATCTGTGCTAATCAGATTTCAATACAGACTCCCCCAACAAGGACGAGGGAACTTTGCCTACCCCATCGGCTCCGGCACCGGACGCTTCGGACTGAAAACGTCTATCGCCACCGAATCCTCGATCATGTGGAACTGGTGCGGCACACCGCCGGGAATGAAATAGCAGTCGCCCGCCTTCAGCAGCTCTTTTTTGTCGCCGATGGTGACCTCGAACGAGCCTTTGAGGATATAGCCGAACTGCTCCTCGGGATGGTCATGCACCGGAGAAATCGTGCCGGCCGGGGTTTGCCAGTGCAGGGCATTCATGTTGGCCGCGCCCTGCAGGTCGGTCAGGCGGATGCCAAAGCCGAAGGCGGTCTCTTTCAGTTTGTCGTTAAATACGAACATGCAAAAACTCCTTCCACTCCCGACGCTACTGGATTCTCACGACACGGAAGCTGAAATCGCAATAATAGGTGTAGGCCCAGTTGGTGTTGGTGTGATAGGTCGTCCAGGGGAAGTTGTTACTGTAAACCAGCCATGAGCCGCCGCGTCTCTGGCGGTAGACCCCGGAGCCGTCATTGACCGGGTTGGTGCGTTTGTCGTAACTGGTGTAGTTCTTGAAATAGGTGTAGGAGGAGTAATAATCCTGGATCCAGTCGGAAGCATTGCCACCGAAATCATAGAAGCCCAGAAGACTCTTGCCCTGTTCATAGCTGCCCACATCCAAGGTCCCCAGCCCGCTCTTGTAGTTCATATACTGGCTTAACAGGGGATCGGCGTTGTATTGCTGGATGGCTGTAATCATACTGCTTACCCAGGGGAGAGCGCGGCGGTAAGCGCTCATGTTGTCGGCGTCATACCTGGCGGTGTACTCCCATTCAGCCTCGGTCGGCAGACGATAGCCGGGAAAGCCGTAGAATCTTTTCACCCCGTTGAAGGTGCAGCTCCAGTCCTGCAGATTGTACAGCTTGTTCAGCCCCTGCCATTCGCCGAGGATGTTGCAGTAGAAGGCGGCGCCATACCAGGAGACGTACACGACCGGGCGGTTCTCGAATCCCGCCTTAACCACGAACCTGCTGCCCTGGTACTGGATCTCGCACGGTTTGCCCTCGTAGTTGGCTTCCAGGATCAGCAGGTGCTGTGAATCCCCTTCCCTGTTCTTCACGGATACGTTGTGTACGAAGTCGCCGGCCAGATACCCCTTGTACAGGGCATAGTTGAGCATGTCGCAGTACTGGGCGTTGGTTATCTGGTACTTGCCCATCTGAAAGTCGTTGGTCAAGGTGATCTTATGGATCGGGCCGGCCTGTGCCGGGACATAGTTGGCTGGCGCGGCTTCTCCGGGATAGGGAGGCAGTCCGGTATAGTTGTCGTAACCGATCTTGGCGCTGCCGGCCGGAACAGTGATCAACTCCGGGACCTTGGTGATGCTGCTGCTCCCCACTGCCGGGGTCTCGGGATCGTCCCCGCACCCCCACAACAGGCAGGCAAGGCTGATGACTGCAAGTGATTTCACCGGTATTCCAAAGACTTTAAGAAACATGCTGACCTCCGCAGATTTTATTGGCAATCCGGGTGCAGATCGGTATGAAAACGGCAAAGCTGGCGGCAATGATGCAGAGCGGAACAATCCTGGGCGACGGGAGAGTCAGTAGCCCCATGCGGCTGGCATTGGTGTAGATCATCATGGCAAACACGATCCCCACGATCACCGGAACCAGACTGTTACGGGAAAGAAACTGTTTGAAGACGAAGAGGGCAAAGCCGAAGTTGAGCCATAGCGTCAGGATCCATTCCGGACAGAGCGGGTGCGGGATCAGCCAGCGTCCGTTTTCGCCGGCATGGTAGACCCCGGACGCTATCAGCGCCGAATCGATCAGAAAGCCGCCGAGGCCGACTATCAACGCCAGTTGGATGCGTTCCTTCCGGAGCGGTGAGAAGGGGAGGAAAACCAGGACGGTGGCCACGAAAAATATCAGGCCAAGCCAGGGCATCCCGTTGCGCGCCCCCTGGTAGGTGGCGAACACGGTAACGAAAAAGCCGACCGGGCTGTATTTGATCATGTTGACTGCCGGCATTTCCCCTCCTCCGCAGGAATCGGAAAACATGCGGCCCGCTCACTGGAACGGGCCGCGAAAATGAAGACATGCTACTCCTGATCGTAGAACTTGAACGGCATCACGCACTGCTCGTCGGTACGAACATCGATCACCGTCGGCATGTCCGAGGCCAGCGCCGCCTTGAAGGCCGGCTCGAACTGTTCCAGCCGGTCGACCCGGAAGCCGTTGGCGCCGCAGAGCTTGGCATACTCGGAGAAGTCGGGGCCGAGCAGGTGGTTGAAGACCTCCTTGCCGTGGGCCACCAGGTTGAAGAGCTTGATGATGTTGAATTCGCTGTTGTTGTAGATGATCCAGATAACCGGGATGCGGTTCTGGACCGCGGTCATCAGTTCGAAACCGGCCATCTGGTAGCAGCCGTCGCCGCAGCCGACGATCACCCGCCGGCCGGGCGCGGCCATCTGGGCCCCGATGGAGGCGTTGGTGTGCGAGGCCATGGGTCCGAAGCTGCCGGGGTTCTTGAAGGTCTGGCCGCCGTTAAGCTGCATGTAGGCCGCCATCCAGATCATATGCGCGCCGGCGTCTCCCAGCACGAGAGCGTTGTCCGGCAGGAGCTGTCCCAGCTGCTGCGAAAGCTGTCCGGGATGCACCTTGACACCGTCGTAGTCGATGGTCTGGAAACAGTGGCGGTCGATCACCGGACTGGCCTTTTCGGTAACGCTGATGCGGGAGGCAAGGGCATCGGTCAACTTCCGCATGGCCGGCCTGGCGTCGGAGACCATCGAAAAATCGGCCTTGAAAACCTTGCCGATCTCATGGGCATCGAGATTGATGTGCATCAGCACCTTGTTGTCAAAGATGTCTTCCTGGAAGCGCCAGCTCTGCCACTTGGCAAAGGAACAGCCCACCGCCAGCACCACTTCGGCGTCTTTCAGCGCCTGGCGTGCCCCCATGTCGCCGCAGGTGCCGCCCATGCCGATGGAAAGCGGGTGATTGTCGGCGATGACCCCCTTGGCGTCCATGGTCGTAATGAACGGCAGCTGGAACCGTTCCACGAACTCCAGCAGTTCCGCTCCCGCGCCGCTATGGACACAGCCGTAGCCGAAGTAGGCGATGACACGCTTCTTGGCACGGATCGCCTGGTCAAGATATTCGGCAAAGATGCGGACATCTTTTTCCTGCGGCAGCACCGGTTTCACATTGACCTGGATGTCCCGGTGATATTTGGTCTCCGTGGCCGCCACATCATAGGGGAGATCGATATGGACCGGGCCGGGGCGCCCCTCGTAGGCCAGGTTGACGGCTTCTTCGAACAGGTCGCTGGCCTGCTCCGGCCGTTCGATCAGGAAGGTCTTCTTGGTGGTTCCGCTAAACATGGCCTGGGAATTGGGGGTACGGTTCTGGCCGGTGACCTCTCCCAGGTCGCCCATGCCCCGCCACTTCCTGGGCGAGTAGGAGGCGATGGACATGACCGGAAAGGAGCCGGTGTAGGCCATGCCCAGGCCGGAAAAGAAGTTGTAGGAACCGGGGCCGCCCTGGGCGTTGCAGACCCCCAGCTTCCCGGAGGTCATGGCATAGCCGTAGGCCATGAACGAAGCGGCCTGTTCGTGGCGGGTCATGATGGTCCTGATCTTTTCTGACTCGGCAAAGGCAAACAAAATATCTCCCGAACCCTGCCCCGATCCGGTAAAAATGGCGTCAACGCCCAGGGATTCGAGCATCTTGACGATGGACTGAGCTACATTCATATTTTCCCCTCCGCTCCTGAACTGGCAATTATTTGCTGTTAAGCACTTCAACCAGCTTCTGTCCGTAGGCGATCGACGATTCCACCGAAAGCGCGGTAACAAAGGGCCAGTCGTACACAACACAGGGATTCACGCGATTGGCCTGTTCGTCGGCGATGCAGGCGCCACCGGGAGCGACCGCATCGGTGACCACGTCCTGGAGCGGTAGCAGGAAGCCGGGGGTGACCACATCGGTACCCTTGTTGTCAGGAGTTGTGCCGGCCAGAACATAGCTCAGCTCGAAGTCGAAATCCCAGGCCCTGGGGTGGGCGGTTGATTTCTTGCCGCTGATGATACTTTTGAAACCGTTGGCCGGATTGCGGGTAAAGGCCAGCGCGCCGACGGAATAGCAGATCGCGCCGATCAGCTTGTCGGAGTTGAAGGCGTCCAGCAGCAGCGTGTGGACCTTGGGGTTATTGGTGATATCAAGGCAGACGCCGGGACCGCCGGTCAGCACGATGGCTTCGTAATCGGCCATTCTGGCATCTTCAATCTTGATCGGATTGTTCCATTCGTTGCCGGCCAGGATCTCTTTCACGCGGGTGCAGACCTCGGGAGGGTTGACCTTGTAATGCTGCAGGGGGTCGTCAAAATCCGGATCGACGCTGAGCGCGAAGGGAAGCGGCTTCTTGCCCTGGGGCGTTGCCATCGTGACGTCAAACCCGGCCTTTTTCAGCGCATCCCAGGGTGCCTGAAGTTCTTCCGCCCATGCTCCATAATTGGTTGCCAGCAACAGTACCTTTTTAGCCATGACATTCTCCTTTTATCAGGGTTAGATTACGCACATCACGAAACTCGCCATTACTTAATCACACTATTCCTTTTTGTCGCCAGGCAACCCCTCCCGCACCGGGCTGAAGACGTCGATCGCCTCGGTCTCTCCCAGCGCCGTAAAGCCGTGCGGCAGGTCGCAGGGGATGAAGTAGCAGTCGCCGGCCTTGAGGGTGGCGCGCTCATCGCCGATGACCATGTCGAAGCCGCCACTGATCACATAGCCGAACTGCTCATGGGGATGCTGGTGTAATGGAACCACGCTCCCGTCCGCCATATTCCAGTGGAGAACGCTCATCTTGCTTCCCGCGCCGAGTCTTTTGAGCAGCACACCGTTACCCATGTCCTGCAGCGCCAGTTCATCCTGAAAACAAAACATTTTTCCCTCCTGTTTGTAGATTGTTCAACAAATGGGCTGCTATTTATTAAAGTAAATCCAAATATTACCCGAAGATTTCCACATTGCAACCCTGGGCCAAATAAATTTGCTCAAAATATGCGTAACAGTTTATGATGCCGAAATGAAAAAACAGAACGTTACCTTCTTTCACGGGCAGAGGAATAATATGCGTCTCACCGCTTTCAGCAAATTTGTTGTAACGGTTTCTGCTTCGGTAATGCTAATGGTGACACTGATGACGACAAACGTGCAACCCGCCAACGCGGAATCCCTTCCGCCCTGCCCCGCAAAGCCCAATTGCGTTTCCAGCCAGGCCACGGACAGCCACCACATCGAGCCGTTCAGGATCTCGGGAGAGGCGCAGGCTTCATTCGAGAAACTTCGCAACATTCTCACCCAACGCAGCGACACCAGGCTGATATCGACGAACGATGCAACCATCCGGGTGGAGTTCAGGACTTTTCTCGGTTTCGTTGACGACGGCCTGTTTTTGCTGGACTCCGCCAACAGCCTGATCCATGTCCGTTCAGCCGCCCGCAGCGGCTATTGGGACCTGGGCAAGAATCGCGGGAGGATGGAGGAGATACGGCGGGCCTTTACGGGAACCACCCCATGATGCCGCGCTATGTAGAACCGCTGTTCCGCCCCCCCAGCGAGGCCAGAAGTCTGATCTTCCAGATCACGCTGGGGTGTTCACAGAACAGCTGCACCTTCTGCGGCATGTACAAGGGAAAACGCTTCCAGGTGAGGCCGGCGCCGGAGATCATCGCTGAGATAGCCGGAATCCCTGAAATCCACCGGCCGCGCATCGACCGTGTTTTCCTTGCGGATGGGGACGCGCTGGTATATCCCTTTGATGGTCTGGTGGAAATCCTCGACGCCCTGGCCGATGCATTTCCGCAGCTTGCCAGGGTGGCCTGCTACGCCTCCCCAGCCAGCCTGACGACAAAAAACCCGGAGCAACTGGCGCTGCTGCGCGAAAAGAAGCTGCGCATCCTCTACTTCGGCCTGGAATCGGGAGACGACGAGACACTCACCCGGATCAACAAGGGCTACACGTCCGAAGAGATGGCGCAACAGGCTCTGAAGGCGAGAGCAGCCGGCATGAAACTGTCGGTGACCGCCATCCTGGGGCTGGCCGGACGCCAGCGTAGCATGGCGCACGCCCGCGCCACCGCCGAGTGGGTCAACCGGGTCAACCCGGAATACTTCTCGCTGCTGACCCTGTTTCTGCGCCACAACGACCGGTTTATCCGCTCCCTTGAGCAGTGCACCCGGCGCGAACTGATGCTTGAGGCGCGCGAAATGCTGACGCACCTGCAGCCCCGCTTTACAATTCTGCGCTCCAACCATGTATCCAACTTCCTGAACTTGGTCGGCAGCTACCCCAAGGACCGGGAACGGCTGATCAGGGATGTGGATGCGGCCATCGAAAA
>MGZK01000106.1:0-960 GCA_001802125.1 Geobacteraceae bacterium GWC2_55_20 | reverse complement strand
CCCAAGGACCGGGAACGGCTGATCAGGGATGTGGATGCGGCCATCGAAAAGGGATGCCTGTACCCCGGCTTTCTGGACCAGGTGCCGGAGTATGCGGAGGAGTATTACTGAAAATCCGATTCGACCGCCCACCCTCTTCTGTTCCTGACCCTGACAAACAGGACAAGTGCGTTAACGCCTAAAACCCGCTTGACAATGCCTATACCCCGGTGATAGTTATTTTATAGTAACTACATCGAGGCATCACATGAACGAACTCACCGAACGCCAGAAATCCGTCTACGGCTTCATCACAGCCTACCAGCAGAAGAACGGCTATGCTCCCAGCATGCAGGAGATTGCCGGCCATCTGAAGATTGCCGGCAACCTGGGGGTGATCCGCCACCTGACCGCGCTGGAGAAAAAGGGTTACCTGACCCGCACCCCCGGCAACTCCCGCAGCATCAGGCTGACGGATGCGGTTGCCTCCCATCCGGAAATGGCCGGGCAGATGCCGCACGGCGAGGAACGGCTCTCGGTCTTCCTGCCGGTGGTCGGCACGGTGCGGGCCGGCCTGCCCCAGCCGCCTCTGGAGGATATCCGGGAGTACTGTTCCATCGACCGCAACGTGGCCCGCTCCGGCGGCACCTTTTTCCTGAAGGTCAAGGGAGACTCCATGATCGACGCCGCCATCCGCGAAGGGGACTTGGCGCTGATCCGCCCCCAGGAGACGGCCCAGCACCGGGATATCGTCGTGGCCCTGGTGGATGGCGAGGCAACCCTGAAACGCTTCTGCCGCGAAACCGACCATATCCGCCTGCAGCCGGAAAACCCGGCCTATGAAGCGATCATCATCCGCGAGGGTGAAAGGGAGATCTCCATCGTCGGCAAGGTGGTCAGCATCTACCGTTCGCTGGAGTGAAACCATGCCGCTCCGCAGCAGCGACATACGGGTAGCCGTGGTATTCGGCCCCGGCATGA
>MGZK01000105.1 GCA_001802125.1 Geobacteraceae bacterium GWC2_55_20 | reverse complement strand
CTCGTCAAATGGCTCCACACCAACCAGGAAGCTGTCATTCCATTCTACAATCGGCATTACAATTACCATCCATTAATTTGATTGCAGTAATCATTACCTGCAAGCGGGTTCTTGTCAAGTTGGAATAATGAGGGAAGGGAAGGGGTCGCCCATTAACGCTGCTTGTTAAATAAGCCTGTCCCCGTTTCCTACCCAGGCAACCCAGTCAGCGAACAAAGCCATTCCTCATAATATTCTCGTTGGGCCTGAACATTGCTCGGAATCACATCAGGTCCCTTATCAAAGATTTTCACGATGTTCTCACGGCGTGCAGACTTTCCCATTTCCAATCTGTATGCTGCTTTTCCTTTACTCATTTGACGCGACATCCGTGACGGATAAACGTCTAAACTTGTACCGTAGCAAAACGGGATGATACCTTCGTTCTCCAGTCTTTCTCGAATTTTGCAAAATGCCTCGAAATAATCATCTGCTTCGGCAGAAATTGACTTCTCACGATATTCACAGATCAACCGGCATGCCTCAGGCAGTTCCTCTTCAATTAGGAGCAAAGCCTCATTATCTTCGGCGCCAATTATGTGAATTTTGTGTTTATTCATATGGATAACGGCTGTGCAGTTGACCTGTTTGTGCGGTTTTCCAGCCCGGTCGGCGTCAAACGGTGTGGTTCAACCTTGCCTTATTATCTGATATTTCTCTTTTCAAGGACAGACCCCGCTGGGTCCCGTAATGCTGACTCCTTGTGAAGAAAATCATATAGGGACACGATAGTAGCGTCATCACCTTCTGGGCGATCGTTCCACAACTCTTTAATTATTGGTTTCAGGCGATTTTGCATAGCTCTCATTTCTTTGGCGTCAAAAGACATATTGCATACAGATTTTTCCTTTATCACTATCTGAAGCGACGATTGCTCGCTAGTTTCCTTGTTTTGAAAATCACGATCAAGGCCAGGAATGCGTCGACAAGAGTACTCCACTTCAATTTTTCCTTTTGGCCCATAGTAAACACTAATCAATGAAGCATCTTCGGGAAGTTCTCCCCAATCTTCGAAAAAGTCGAGCTTATCCAAACTAGGTGCCGTTTCAGTTTGGCTGGCTGATTCCTTTATGGATTCAAATTCTACATCAGCAGACTCAGACGCATGCTCACGCCAAATTGCCAAATAGATTGGTCGATCCTTCAGGTCAGTTAAAGGACACTCTAATAATGAGCCTCCAGAGCCTTTTTGCTGACGATGTTCTCGTCTAGATTTCCAAATTTTTTCAGCGGTCTCTATGTCGTTATCAGTGATTGATTTAGATTTATTCCAAAGTTCGTTAAACCATGCTTGTATTTTATTGATTTCAATCGTGTCTTTTGTGATTAATCCCGCCTCTTCCCATCCGATGCCTTCTTCGCACTCAAAATTGAGCCCATTTGTTGAAAAGTTAGCGGAGCCAATTAGCGCAATATTTTCACCTGCAATTACTTTAGCGTGTAATTCATTAAATTGACGAATCTCAATATTTTTTGTTGCACGTAGTTTAACTATTGGGTCTGGATTCGTTCCACCCATAGTTAAATTACATACGATTCTGGTGGTTTTGTTTCGGCAATTTGAAAAAATTTGCTCCGAATTACACCCCCAGAACGCAACAGCAATGGATAAGTTACAACTATTATCAATTATTGTTTGAACTTCATTTGCATAGTTTCTGGATGTAATAAACATGATGGTCCTCTATAAAGTTTGTAATGTACGGGAAATTCCGGACGGGAAATTCCGGACGGGAAATTCCGGGGACACCATACTTAATTCTTACTCCCTTTTGGTCCCGGTTTTCCGCGCTTTAACGGGCGTTCAAGAGCCGTTTCCAAATGTTCGACGAAAGCTTCTGCACCGAGTGGTCTACCTGTTCGCTCATGTTTCCGGATCGCATTTGTCTGCTCTTCTTCTCCCGTTCCAGCAAGAAAGAGCCCCCATTCTCCAGTCAGTTCCAAAAGTGGCGTAACCTTAACTAACTCATTATCTCTCCTGGGGAAGAGTCAGCGGGTCATGTTTGACATTTAAACATTCGGCTCTTGCAATCTTCAAATGTCAAACATGACCTCGTAGGTTTCCCCCCACGCAAGAGTTGGAACATTTTCTTATGCAAAAGCAAAAAGCAACTGCGTCACTCTTGGGTTTCCCTAATTTTCCATTAATAGAAAGTTAGGAATGTCATTTCTTTTTGATAAGTCAAATTCTTCCGTAAGGCCTTCTTGACTTATATTATTTTTTTCAGAGAATTGAATAGATGTTAGCCCTGCGACTCTTTTTAAACTGTCATTTTCCATAAAACGGTCATGAAGACTCTTACTCATAAACACATCTTCCGAGAGACTAAAAATAATAAAGTTTATTGCTGACAACTTATCTTTATGTTCCAACGAACTGTATTGTTTATAGAATTGTCTAAGCCGTTTATTCCCATTTTTTGTAAACAGCATAATAATGCTTTGTGATTCTATGGGGAAAATTGAAATGTGGAGAGTTTGTAGCTTGTAATCTTTTGATTTGTTGTAAATGTCATTGATAGGGTGTCCAAGGAAGTCAAAATTTAGGCAAACTTCTCCTTGAAAAGCAATTGGAACGGTATAGTCTAGCTTTTCGTAGTAGAATAAATAATGCTCATTTAACCACTCTTTCTCAATAATTTTTTTGCAATGTTTAAAGTCTCTAATATATTCAAGCAAATCTAGATTTGCCACTCTTAGCATATCGTCGATGTAACCATCTAATAAATGGTTTCTGGCTGATTTTTTGGAAAATTCTTCTTTCATGTTATTATAAAGCGAAATTTCAAAACGTCTTTTACCAATAAACCTCATATGATTTTTTAAGGCAATTTGTGCAATCATTTTGTCTGTCGGATGTTCTTTGTAGTTCAAATAATTCTCATATTCTCTAAATATTTGATTATCACATTGTCGGCAAATCAATTGAAATGTTCCTGAATTGTTTACACCCTTTTCTGTATCGAATAGTGGCAAATCCAAAATTTTATTTGTTGTGTAAACTTTGCCATCTACAGCAATATTTCTGAGAAATGAAGCTGGAACGGAGTGGGAATTGCAGAACTTATTGTGCTTTTGTTCACAATATAGGCAATGTGAGGGTTTTGAATCTTCTCGCGATTTTTCTGATAGTCGGCTATACAACTTGCTAAAATCTATTCTGTTTTTCTTCATTGAACTTCGTTCAATTGCACCAATTTCGTTAAAATTAAATAGCTCGGCCATATTTTTACTTTCTATGGAAATTATGCGGAATGTGAACTTTGTAAATATATCATCTTAATCACCGGTTCACGCGCGCACGCGCGTGAACCGGTGATCTTCCCAAATGGAACATTTATCCATAACTAAAATTCTGAATTTGGGCAGAATCCTCTTCACCCTCACTCCTGTAATCTTCTGACAACAGGATGCAAAACGCCCCTATCCTGATTCCTCATATTGCCTTGTTGACAAAATTCAAATGCAAAAACGCCGCTCCCGTGGTTGAAAACCAGGAAACGGCGCTGGTGAATCGTGTTCAGGGTTGATTGCTTCTTTTGTCCGGATTTGTTGGTAACTTCACCAGAACAAGTGCCGGTTACAATATTTTTCCCGTATTGTCCCATCACTTCGCCCTTTATACAGGGTAGTTGCATTGCAACAGCTGGTTACCCTTGGTCTGTTCTGTCGGTGATTTTTGCAATTCGTTACGCGCAACCAACATTAAATTCAAGCCATATAAGTCTAAATCCGGTGTTAATGCAAGTCATTCTGTCCAGGCTGCATTATTGATTAAGTCTGTATTTACGATTATCCAGCTGGCAGAAAAAAATAAGGTGATTTTGTCGAAAGGCAGATGCAAGGCCTGCAATGGGATAAGTAATTGCGGTTTGGATGGACGTAAAGCTATGGCTGACCGCAACGTACGGCATTCTGCAAAATCTTCTGGCAATAGCTGTTCAGGTTCTCGCCAACTCGTGCTGCTCTGATGGAGACTTCTTTGTGCAGGTCCGGGCCGACTCGCAGAACAAAACGCCCGGAATACTGTTTGTTGGCAGTGGCCGGAGGTAAAGGTTTACCATCCGCTTGATATAGCTCGACAGCTTCGGAAACAACCTGGCACAGCTCTTCATATACCTTCGCTTCGTTTTCGCCGTGAATCCCACCATTAATAAGGCCCGGGCAGGTACCGATATAACAGGCGTCTTCTTCTGACCACTCCACAATCTTTAAATATTTATCAGCCGGTTTCATCGTTTCTCAATCCCCCAACCTCTTGTCCGGAACCAGATAGTTCCTGATGTAGTCCTGTACCGATTCCTCCACCGAGCCGATCGCGGCCGAATAGCCGGTTGCCCGAATCTTGGAGATGTCGGCGCAGGTGCGGTACTGGTAGGTGTTGCGGATCGATTCCGGCATGTCGATGTATTCGATGCTGACCGGGCGCTCCATGGCGCTGAAGACGGCCCCTGCCAGCCGGTTCCAGCTGACCGTGGTTCCGCCGCCGATGTTGAAGATGCCGCCGGCACGGCTGTTCAGCAGGAAGTGCAGGGTCATCGCGGCTGCGTCCTTGACATAGACGAAGTCGCGCAGCTGCTCGCCGTCGCCGTATTCGGGGCGATGGGACTTGAACAACCGCAGGCTGCCGCTGGCACCGATCTGCTCGTAGGCCTTCAGCACCAGTGAACGCATCTCCCCCTTGTGCTGCTCGTTGGGGCCGTAGACGTTGAAGTATTTGATCCCCACCAGCCTGTCCAGAAAACCCTGGCGCAACGCCCACAGGTCGAAGAGCTGCTTGGAGTAGCCGTACATGTTCATCGGCCTCAGGGTCGCCAGCTGCTGCTCGTCATCGGCAAAGCCGTTTTCGCCGTCGCCATAGGTGGCGGCGCTGGAGGCGTAGATGAAGCGGGCATCGGCCGCCAGCGCGGTCAGGGCCAGCTTGCGGGAATATTCGAAGTTGTTCCTGATCAGGTAGGTGGCGTCCGGTTCGGTGGTGGCGGAACAGGCTCCCAGGTGGATGACAGCTTCCAGCTTGCGGCCCGGAAGGCGGCTGGCCGCGGAACCGTTGTCCAGCAGCAGTTCGAAGGCATCCTTCTCCATGTAGTCCATGAAGCGCAATGCCGAGAGATTGCGCCATTTGTCGGTCAGGCCGAGGTGATCCACCACCAGGATGTCTTCCCTGCCGATCCGGTTCAGATGCTGAATTACGGCGCTGCCTATAAGTCCCGCGCCTCCGGTTACGATGATCATGGTTTCCCCTCCTGTATGGCGTAATCGCTGATTGCTTTGAGCAGTTCTTTCTTGCTGCGTGGCAGATATCCCTTAGCACGAAGATCGATGCCGATCAAGGAGAGTGAGCGGGTTATCTCCTCCACCAGCGGTGCGGCCCCCAGCGTGGACTGGACCTCCTTCTGCCGGAGAATCTCTGCCGGGGGGCCGTGGGCCAGTAGCCGGCCGGCATCCATCACTACGGATTCGTCGGCCCAGCCGTAGGCAAAATCCAGGTCATGGGTTGCAACCACGATCGTCATGCCGCCTGAGTGCAGCTTTTCCAGGATCGTTGTCAGTTCGTCCTGCATGGCGGCATCCAGCCCGGCCATCGGTTCATCGAGCACGACGATCTCCGGTTGCATGGCCAGTACTCCGGCGATGCAGACCCGTTTTTTCTGGCCGTAACTCAGGTTGTGTACCGGCTTGTCGGCGGAGTCGGCCATTCCGACCGCGCAAAGCGCCTCCTCCACCCTCTGGCGCACGGCCGCTTCTTCCAGTCCCAGATTCATAGGACCAAAGGAGATATCTTCCCGCACGCTGGCCGAGAAGAGTTGGCTGTCCGGGTTCTGGAACACCATGCCGACCCTTGAACGCAGACGGCGCATGCCGTGGCGGCTGTAATCCAGCGGCGTCCCCTCGCAAAGCACCTGTCCCGCAGTGGGGCGCAGGATGCCGTTCAGGTGCAGGAACATAGTCGTTTTGCCGGCACCGTTGGCTCCCAGCACGGCGGTGCGTGCGCCGCGCCGAATCGCCAGGGAGCAGCCGTCAAGGGCGCGGGTTCCGTCGGCATAGCGATAGCAGACGTCCTCCAGCTTCAGGATGGAATCGCTCATGGCAGTGCCACGGCCAGCGCGATCATAACTGCTCCCGCGCCGGCGGCGATGGAGATGCTCTTGGATGCGTTTGCATGGCTGCTCTCCAGAAAGCGCAGCGCGCCGTCGTTGTTGCGGGCCAGGGCGGCCAGGTGCAGCGCCTGAGAACGCTGCCAGACCTGCACGGTCAGGTTGGCCAGCAGGCTTCCCAGCGATCGCAGGGAAAGCCTGAAGCTGGCATAACCCAGTCGCGCGGACTGGGCGGTGATGGTTTCATGCACCGCTTCAGAGAGCACAAAGAGGGTGCGGTAGCAGAGAACCATCAGGTCGAGCAGCGTATCTGGCAGTTTGCAGTGTCTCAGCAGGGTGATGATGTCCGGCAGTGGCGTCGTAAGGGACAGGAAGAGCAGCGCTGTCAGGCAGGCCAGCGAACGGCAGCAGACCTGGGCAATGCGGGGAAACTCGGCCACCGCCGGATAAAGTGCCGCTCCGCCGGTAGTGCCTCCGAAGTCGAGCGAAAAAACCAGCGACAGGCAGCTGGCCGCCAGAAAGAGCAGCGCCGGCGCCGCCACCCGCAGGTAGCGCAGCGGCGGGATGCCGGCGCCGCGGATTGTTGCCGCGGCCAGTATCAGCGCAATCAACAGCGCTGTCCGGGGCGATCCCGCTGCAAATGCGGCGATGGTGCCGCACAGGGAGAAGAAACCTTTGGCGACCGGGGAAACCTTTCGCCAGCGGTTTGTATAGGCTGATTGTTCGGTCAGCACCGGGCTTCCTTGTCGAGTTCGCGCCGCATCTTGGCGCGGGTGGTGGAGACCCCCAGATAATAGCCGATGAAACCGGCCCCCAGGGCGGCCTGCAGGGCAAAGAGCAGGGAACCGATTTCTCCGCTGGGCGGTTCCATCAGCGGTTTCGCCCACGGTTTGTAGCCGGGGGCGATGCTTCCCACCATGTCTCTGGCCTTGTCGTCGGCGCCGGCGAAAATCCCGGCCTGGCTGCCATCCGGTCCGGGAGCCGGTTTCTTGACGATCCAGAGCGGCAGCGCCACCAGGGCAAGCACTGCCATCAGAAGCAGCAGATTCTGATATTTTTTCATGCCTTCAGCTCCTGTGCGGTAGTAACCTTCATCTGTTGAAGTTCCCTGGCGTTGAAGCGTACCAGGGAGTTCATCACCACCACCGTCAGCAGCCCTTCACTGATTGCCAGCGGTATCTGGGTGAAGGCGAACACTCCGGCAAACTTGGCGAAGGAGGCGGCAAATCCGCCGCTAGGATCAGGAAAGGCCAGCGCCAGTTGGGCCGAGGTGGTGATGTAGGTCAGCAGGTCCGCCAGGGATGCGGCCAGGAAGATCGAAAATCCGAAGGGGAGTCTGGCTGTCCTGGCCAGGCGGTAGATGGCGGCGGCGGCAAACGGTCCCACGATCGCCATGGAGAAGATGTTGGCCCCCAGTGTTGTCAGGCCGCCGTGCGCCAGCAGGATCGCCTGGAACATCAGCACCACCGCGCCGATGGGGGCCATGGCCGTTGGTCCGAACAGTATCGCCCCCAGGCCGGTCCCGGTCGGATGCGAACAGCTGCCGGTGACCGAAGGCAGCTTCAGGGCCGAAAGCACAAAGGTGAAGGCGGCGGCGACTCCCAGCAGCATGCGTTGCTCCGGCTGTTCCCTGAACCTTTTATTGATCGAATGAAGCCCGTAGGCAACGAACGGTGATGACGCGACGCTCCAGCCGATGGCATGCTGAACCGGCAGAAAGCCTTCCATGATGTGCATGATGATACCTCCCGTAAACGGCGTTTAAGGGTTTATCGGTGAATAAACCGTTGGTCGGGAGATGCGTCTGCGGCAGGAGATTGGATGAGATATGCAAACAAAGAGATGCTTCCCCCGAAGCGAGCGAATGGAGCGGTATTCCGACTCAGGGCGACCTACTTGCCCGCCTTCCCAGGTATTCCCAGTGGCGTTATCGCCTTGCGGCGATCGGGCTTTCGTTCCCTTTACGGCTGCGGGGCAGCGGGGGCTTTGCACCCCTCTTCCACGCTTCCATCCGTTAAGAATTCATTACGCTACTTTTACAGAGTGGCGTGCTGTTTGTCAAGCTCCGGCGGCATCGGTCCTGGAGAAGCTTTGTAACGAAATTTGGACTTGCAAAATAATTTCAATGGAGTAAATATCAACTTGATATTAACGGTAAATAATCTTATGGAGGCTAATGATATGTTAAGGATCTGGATGTCGTCTGTTCTCGTGTTTTTGGTAATGGTCAGCACTGCTGTGTCGGCTCCCCTGACACCGAAGGAGGAGCTTGGGAAGCTGCTCTACTTTGACACGCAGTTGTCCAAGGAGAGGAATCAGTCCTGCGCCACCTGTCATCAGCCCCCCGGTTTCGCGGACCCGGCCAATGCCGCCATGCCGCAAACGGAAGTGGTTTCAAAGGGCTCGGTAAGCGGACTTTTCGGCACCCGTAACTCTCCCACTGCCGCCTATGCCGCCTTCAGCCCGCATTTCCGCTGGGACAGCGATGAGGGGCTGTTTCTGGGCGGCCAGTTCTGGGACGGACGGGAGGCAACCTTGAAGGGGCAGGCCAAGGGGCCTTTTCTGAACCCGGTTGAGATGACCATGCCCGACGGCAGTTCGGTTGTTGACTCGTGCCGGAGTCCTTTGAACCCTCAATCACAAAAGTATCTGGAACTGTTCCGTAAGGTGTACGGAGTAGATCTGGCCCAGGCCAACCTGAAAGACCCGATCATCGCCAATGCTCTGTACGACCTGACTGCGGACGCAATCGCAGGCTATGAAAAGTCCCGCGAGGTAAACCAGTTCAGTTCAAAGTATGACCATGTGCTGGCCGGCAAGGCCAGGCTTACTCCCCAGGAGAGCCTGGGGCTGAAGCTGTTCAACGGCAAGGGACTCTGCAGCAGATGTCACATAACCGAAGTGGGCAAATCGCCGGCCGGCGGCATGATCCCGCCGCTTTTCACCGATTTCACCTACGACAACCTGGGCATCCCGCGCAGTGACAACCCGGCGCTGGCCAATGCTCCCATTGACCTCGGACTGGGAGGCCGGCCCGACATAGCCGCCATGGATCCCAAGGGACTGCAGAAGGGCAAGTTCAAGGTGCCGACCCTGCGTAACATCAGCCTGACGGCACCGTACGGCCACAACGGCTACTTCGCCACCCTGACCGGGATCGTGGAGTTTTACAACACGGCCGGTGTGCGCGGCAAATGGCCCAAGCCGGAGGTTTCAAAGAATGTCAATCGCAAGGAAATGGGCAACCTGAAGCTGACCAAAAAGGAGGTGGCCGCAATAGTGGCTTTCATGGGCACCTTGACGGACGGCTATGGCCAGCCGCTGGAAGGCATCGTGCTGCCGCCGTTTCCGTGAGAGAACAGGGACGTGTTGTTCAGGCCGGCTGACAGTTCGATCAGCCGTGATGATGATGGTGATGATGGGGCGGGTGTGGCCTGGATACCCTGGCCGGCCCGCCTCCGCAGACCGGGCAGCCCTGCATCGAGAGCGGCTTCTCCAGCCGGCACTCGGCCAGCAGCTTGTCATTACCGAAGATCTCCATTGCCGGCCCGTCCGCCCGGACCTCTCCCTCATGCAGCACGATTACCCGGTCGCAGAGTTCCATAACCATGTCCAGATCATGGCTGGTAAAGATCCGGGTGTGCTCGAAATCCCTCATCAGCGCCATCAGCTGTCGCCGGGCAAAAGGGTCAAGCCCGTTGGTCGGTTCGTCCATGACCAGGATGTCCGGGGACATGGAGAGCACAGTCGCTATGGCCACGCGTTTTTTTTCACCTCCTGAAAGATGGTAGGGAGGCTTGTCGCGCAGGTGGCCGGCCCCGACCAGTTCCAGTACCTCCGTTACCCTCTGCTCCACATCCGCGGTCGCATATCCCAGGTTCAGCGGTCCAAAGGCCACATCGTCAAAGACCGTCGGCATGAAGAGCTGATCGTCCGGGTCCTGGAATACCATGCCAACCGTGCGCCTGATGTCGGGCAGCGTTCCTTTTGAAAGTGGAGTGTGTCCGATGTGGATCGATCCGCCGGTCGGTTCAAGGCTGCCGTTTAGATGCTGCAGCAGGGTGGATTTGCCGGCACCGTTGGCTCCGATGATGCCGACCGATTCGCCGTGGGTGATAATGAAGGAGACGTCTTTCAGGGCAACGGTGCCGTCGGAATAGACGTGGCGCAGGTTTTTTACCTCAACGATGTGATGACTCATGTGAACAACCCCGTGATTAGTGTTCCCAGATGCCGCGATACGTTATTGATTCGCAGGAAGACGAACAGCGCTGACCAGCCCAGAACAAACAGCAGTTCGGCTTTCCCGAAGGACGATTGCCGGTAGGCGTGGAATTGGCCGGTGAAACCGCGGGCCAGCATGGCCATGTGGATGCGCTCGGCGCGCTGCCAAGTGCGCAGCAGCAAGTGTCCGATCATGGAGCTGAAGCTGCGTATCCCAAGACCTTTCCTGCCGCAGGAACGCAGCTCACGTGCCCTTGAAGCCCGCCCACCCTCTTCGCTCAACACGAAAATGTAACGGTACAAAAAGAGCAGCTGGACGGCAAAAACCTGGGGCATGCCCAGTCGCTCCAGCGCCTGGCAGACAGCGGTAAAGCCGGTCACTCCCACCAGGATGAATGCGGCTCCGACGGTAAGGATGGAGCGGACCATGATCGAGGCAAAGGAAATCCATCCGCCGGAGATGCCCAGTGGACCGAGATTGACAAGCACTTCCCGGTCGAAGACAGGGTTGAAGATGCCGACCACCAGAACAAACGGACAGAGCAGGGCGATCTTTTTGGCAATGAACAGGGGCGGGAGGCCGGCCAGCGCGATCAGTACGGCAGGAAAAATAAAAAACGGAAACAGCGCGGACAGCTCATAGCGGTCGTAGGACACGATGCATAGGATGAAGACGCAGGTTACCAGCACCTTTGCACGCGCATCGAGGCGATGGATGACCGAGTCATTGTTAGCCAGCAGGTCAAGGCGCTTCAGGTCCAGTACCGCCTTGTTTATTGAAGCCATGGAGCGTCCTTTAACGGATAAGGGGAGAAAACATCACGTTTCTCCCCTTTAAAGCATATCCGTACTCTTATTACAACCGTGTCGTTTCAGGCTGCCCCGATGCGTTTTTTCAGGATAAACCCGGTCACTCCGGCCAGCACCAGGGTCATCAACCCGCCCAGGATGCCGGAAACAGTGGTCCCCAGCCGGTTGCCTTCATCCTTCTCCTGCTTGCCGGAGGTCTGGTCGGCGGCTTCTATCCTTGCTGCGGATGCCGGATGTAATGTTACCTCTTTGGGTGTTTCCGGTTCTTTAAAGGAATAGTCGGGCAGAAAGGCGGCCTTTTCCTGCAGGGATGCCATCAGGACGTGCAGCTGTCCTTTTACGCCTTCAACCTCTTCCTTGCCGGTCACCTTTTGAATCGACCATTCCAATCCGTCAGGGTGTTCCGACGCAAACCGGGAGATCACTCCTCCGGTCAGAAGGGAAGCGACCAGGAACACTATCGCGACGTTACGGATTGAATAACCGGCAGCCGCTTGGGCCGGTGTCACGCATTGCAAAATCTCGGGACGTGCCTTGTAAACGAACGAAACCACCGCCGCGGTCACCAGGCCCTCGACAATGCCGATTCCCAGGTGAATCGGCTGCATCAGCGTTACGAACGTTGCGAAGGGAAGCGAGGAGATTCCCGATGCCACGGTTTCCAGCACCACGCCGAATGCGCCCAACTGCAGGCTGGTCACGGCGGCAATCATGGATGCGGCGACAATTTTGCCCTGGGTCGGTCGGTTGCCGATGATTGGTCTGTAGATCAGCGGGTAGGCGATGAAAGCCGGGAATATTCCCAGGTTGAAAATGTTGCAGCCAAGGGCCAGCAGGCCGCCGTCGGCAAAAAACAGCGCCTGGATCAGCAGGACCGAGGCTATGCTCAGGAAGGCCGCGTAGGGTCCCAACAGTATCGCGAGCAGCAGCCCGCCCCCCAGGTGACCACTTGACCCGGTGGCCGGAATGGTGAAGTTGATCATCTGCGCCGCGAAGATGAATGCGCCCAGCACCCCCATCAGCGGCACCTTCTTCTCGTCCATCTCCAGGCGTACTTTTCTGGAGCAGTAGGCGATCGTTCCGGCCGATGCAGCCCACATGGTGCAACCTACCGCCGGTGATAGCAAGGCGTCAGCCATATGCATGTTTATTCTCCTGGTTGTATCTAACGTCAGTATTTAAGGGTGATGCCAAAACAACCGGTCAGGTCGTCTTCCGGTTTGGTCAGGCCGAGCTTCAAACCGGCGCTCAAATCCAGGTTGTTGTTGACCGTGTAAATCATTCCGCCGAGTCCGAATACCGGCATTTCGCTGGAAGACTTATCTTCGTAGGTTGAGGTTCCGAAATCGGCGCCCAGCTTCAGGTCCTCTGTTATCTGGTATGTAGTTGCCAGTGAAAAGTTCCAGATGCTGTCTCTGCAGGCATCGCGGACCTCTGCCCGGTTGTGGTCATTGAATGTGTAACCGGCATTCAGGTGAAATGCTAACGGGCCCAGTTCTTTGGAAAACACCAGGGTGGTGCCGTATGACATCGTGTAATCATTTTCCGTGCCAACTGAATATGAGTAACCCAGCTGGGGCCTGACGGCAATGCTGAATCCCTCCTGTTTATAGATCTGCCATTTCAGGTAGAGGGCAAAATCCGTGGAGCCGGCATCGTTGAATGAAGTTCCATCGCTATCACCGTTGCCCCAGGGGCGGGTGATGCCGAATATCAGGTCAAGTTTGTCACTTACTCCCGCGGTTATGGCCGCGGCAAGTTGTGTCCCATCGGTTTTTGTGGTTGAGCCGTTGGTGGTTTCATTATCGTAGCTGATCTGAGCGTTGAATTCGACCTGCACGGCCCCTTTGCCCAGAGTTTCGGCGTCGTCGCAGACCAGCGGGTAGGCGGCATAACAGGTTCCTGAAGACAGCAGGGTTAACATCGCAGCGCAGGCAATCGATATGTTCTTTGATTTCACAGCCCCCCCAATCATGTGCGGCAACGGTATAAAATAAAGCAGCGCAATATTACGCTTCAAATACTAAATGGTACCCGTTTTGTAACACGAAATAAATATGCGTGCAACTATAATTAAAAAGTAGCGTGGTCGGTTTTGACGGCAAGGGGGCTGTTTTCGATTGGCTTCACGGCGGAGTCTGCGGCGGCCATGCTGATTGACAGGCGGCTATGATGAAAGGAAGGTGATAACACCCCCTGTCCCCCTCTTAACTTAAGAGGGGGAACGCGAAGGCAAACTTGGCGGCAATATTAACAGTAGCATCGAAGCGTTCCTCCCCTTAAATAAGGGGAGGCCAGGTGGGGTTATGGCTACATGGCCAGCATGCTGAACCGTTACAGGAGATTGGAATTGATGTGTGTTGCTGTTTCCCGCTCCAGCAGGCAACCGCTGCGCAGGTCGCAGTTTTCTGCCGCATTCAGCAGGCGCTTGGAGGCGAAGAGCGCTTTCAGCGGGTGGCTGGCGATACGCTCCGCAAAGTCGGTCACCATCGGCCAGAAAACCGCGCTTTGATGAACCTGGTCAACAAGCCCCATCCGTAGCGCTTCAACGGCACTGTAGGGGTCAGAGGTCATGAACATTTCGCGGGCGAAGTTTTTTCCTACGATTCGTGGCAGTTTCCTGGTGCCGCAGAAGCCGGTGATGATTCCCAGCCTGGCTCCAGGGTGCGCGATCTGCAGGGTGTCAACCGCGATGCGTATGTCGCAGGCCATGGCCAGATCGCAACCACCGCCCATGGTGAGTCCGTTCAGCGCGCCGATAACCGGTTTGTGGCAGGATTCGATCTGCTCGAACAGCGATTGCCCCAGCTCGGAAAAGTGGAAGGCGTCGGCCGGGCCGAAGTGGAGCATCTGGCCGATGTCGGCCCCCACCGCGAATGATTCTCCCGGATAGCCGGAGAGCACGACGGCCCCCACCTCCCGGTCGGCCTCGACCTGGGCCAGGGCGCGCTTCAGCTCACGGATGGTGGTGATGGAGAGCTTGTTGAAGCGCGAACCGGCATCGAGCAGGATATACCCGACCCGGTTCGCGACCTCTATGCGGAGTTTTTTGTATGGCATGATAGTTGAGCCTGGAACGGAAGGCCGAAGAGAGCGCTATTCCGCCGCCCAGTTCCTCGGTCTCTGCTTATGCCCTTGGATGGACGTTGCTCTTGACCCAGCTGACAATGTCCTCGGTTGAGGTCCCGGGGGTGAATACCTCGCTGATGCCGGCTTCCTTCAACGAAGGAATGTCGTCTTCCGGGATTACTCCGCCACCAAAGACCTTGATGTCAGCGGCGCCCTTTTCCCTGAAGAGCTGTGTAACCCTGGGGAGCAGCGTGTTGTGGGCGCCGGACAGGATCGAGAGCCCGACGCAGTCCACGTCCTCCTGGATCGCGGCCGAGACGATCTGCTCCGGAGTCTGGTGCAGACCGGTGTAAATCACTTCGAAACCGGCATCGCGAAAGGCGCGGGCGATGATCTTGGCGCCGCGGTCATGGCCGTCCAGACCCGGTTTTCCCACCAGCACTCTTAAAGTTCTTTCAGCCATTTTCAATTCCTCCTTCGGTATTTAAAATTCGAATGATGTTTGTCCGGTTCCGTTGAAGTTCCACGTTACATCTCTATGCCGGTTCTGGCGGGGACTCCCGCCTTGTAGTAGTGCTTGATCTCGCACATCTCGGTCACCAGGTCGGCCGCCTCGATCACACGCTGGTCGGCGTTACGGCCGGTCAGAACCAGCTCGGTCCGCTCCGGGCGGAGAGCGATCAGCTCCAGGATCTGTTCGACGTCGATCAGCCCGAATCCCGCAGCGCCGTTGATCTCATCGCAGATGAAAAGATCGTACTCGCCCGAGGTCAGCAGTTCCCTTGCCTGTGCATACGCTTCCTGCGCCAGGCGGCGATCTTCGGTGATATCGCCGGTATTGACCCAACCCGGCCGCCCGGTCTGGATGATTGTGTAAAGCGGGGCCAGCTTTTCGGCGATCAGGTGCTCGCCGTAAGGGCCGCCCCCCTTGATGAACTGGAATACGCAGACCTTGAGGCCGCGTCCCACGGCGCGCAGTGCCAGGCCCAGCGACGCGGTGGTCTTGCCTTTGCCGTTGCCGGTATAGACCTGTGTGCAGCCCCGTTCAAGCGCCATTCATTCCCCCTTGAACCGCGGCTGGCGTTTGTCCAGAAAGGCCTGCATCCCCTCGTGCTGGTCAAAGCTGGAGAAACAGAGCGCGAAGGCGTTCCGCTCCAGCATGCAGGCGGTCTGCAGATCGATGTCATAGCCGGCGTTGACGACTTCGCCGCCGATGCGGATCGCGTTGGGGCTGCGCGTGCAGATATGCGCCATCAGTTCCATCGTCTTTTGCAGCAGTTCCGGCTCCGGATAGAGCCGGTTGACGAGCTTGATGCGCAGCGCTTCGTCGGAGTCGATCAGGTCGCCGCTGTAGATCATCTCCTTGGCCTTGGATTTGCCGACCAGCCGTGCCAGGCGCTGTGTGCCTCCGCAGAACGGGATCAATCCTTCGGCGATGGCGGGAAAGCCGAAACGGGCGGAGTCTGCCGCGACGATGAAGTCGCAGGCCAGCGCGATCTCCAGCCCCAGGCCGGTGCATTCACCCTCGATGGCGGCGATGCTGGGCTTGCCGGTTTTCTCCAGATTGAACAAGATCTGCTGCCCGAAACCGGACAGTGCGGAAACATCGTAAAGGGTCGCGTCGTCCGCTCTGCGATACTGTTGGCGAACCTGCGACAGACCGGTAACCACAACGCCTCTGATCTCGCCGTTATCGCTGATCGTTGCTATCCGTTTCCCCAACGTCTCCAGGAATTCGGTCGTGGTTGCGGATTCCCGCCAATGGATCGTCAGGGCGGCCAGGCCCCGGTCCTTGTACTGTATGCTGCAAAGCCTCTCTGACACCGGTCTTCCCGCTTATGATTGGAATGGGGTTAAAGCGCCGCGACTATAGCAATTCGGCTGTATACGGTCAAGAAAAGCTTTGCCGGATTTTTATCGATAGTAAAACTTTCCCGCTGCTTCCGTTTGTTGTTATAATCATCGGATAAAACTATCCACCGGGAGTACTCCAATGAACCTGCCCTCAATCGTTCGCCGCGGCGCCAAGGCCGCCAAAATATCCGCGGAGCGGAACGCCGCCTGGCTCCAGCAGCATATGAGTCCCTATTTCTTTTTGGCCATGGATGACGAGAGGGACGCGCTGGTTGCCCTGGCCGGCGCGATGGGGCGCCTGCGCAGCAACCGGCACCTGATTCTCATCGATCAGGATAAACTGCTGGTGATCGCCTGTGTCAACCGTCCCGGCTCACTCTACGATACCTTGCGGCGGATCGGGGACCGTGAGATCTCCTACGCGATGTTTTCACATTCGAATGCCGATATGCCCGGCATCGACCAGGAGCTGGAGGTGCAGCGCTTTGAATTCGACCGCCGCAGGAACCATGAGATCGACCTTGCTCAAGATGTGAAGATACCAGCGTCACTGCGTCGCAAGGTGCGTTTCGAGCTGCGCTGCTCATTTCCGGACTTTGACTTGAGCCGGCTTGACCGGCTGCTGAAAATACTCTGGCTGAACAATGAAAATTACATCCGCATGTCACCACCTTCGCGAACCGCCTACCTGATCTGGTTGTTTGACAGGGGCAATGCCTCGGGCGGACTGTTCCTGGATATCGCCAGGGTAGAGCGCGAAGGCCGTATCGAAACCAGGGTGCTGTTTGCCGTCGGCAATCCACCCCAGGAGGATTTCCTGTTGCAGCTGCTGGAGGTTTTCAACCGACTCGAAATCGGCATCCGCAGGGCCTATTGCCAGACGATCTCCAACGGCATCCATCCCTATTTCCTGGGGGCGTTCTATGTCAGCAGCAGGTCGGGGGAGGAGATCCACCCGGACAGCGAGCTGGCCGCGCGGCTCAAGCGGGAGCTGTGCACGACCCAGATCATTTCCACCTCTTCGCCCGTTTACCGGGATTATGTCGTGGAAGGGCTGCTGACCGGAGAGGACGCGTCGTTGGTCAATGCCTTTATCGCTTTCTGCCACACCAGCCTGGCCCATGCCCAGCCGGAGCGGTTCGGTCTGGATACTGTCCAGAGTGCTTTTTATGACCATCCGGAAATGGCGCAACTGCTGATCCGCCTGTTCCGTTTGCGCTTCGATCCTGATCAGCCGGAGCGGGAGCGCTTCTACTGCCCGGCACTGGAGGAGGCGGAAGAGGCGGTGGAGTTGTATAATACCGGCCACCGCTGGCTGGATGACATCCGCCGGGCTGTGTACCGCTGCTGCCTGTTGTTTGTGACCAATACCCTCAAGTCCAACTTCTTCGTGGTTGAAAAACAGGCGCTGGCCTTCCGGCTCGATCCGGCCTACCTGCGGCAGCTGGGCAAGGAATTTACCGCCGATATCCCCGAGACGCTTCCGTTCCGGATAACCTTCTTCTTCAGCCGTTTCGGAGCCGGTTACCATATCGGCTTTTCCGATATCGCCCGGGGGGGATGGCGGACCGTTATCGCCCGCAGTTCGGACGACTACATCACCTCGGCCAATACGATCTTCCGCGAGGTGTATGTTCTGGCCAACACCCAGCACCTGAAGAACAAGGATATTTACGAGGGGGGCTCCAAGATGGCGCTGGTGCTGGATGCCTCTGATCTGGACCCGGCCGGGGGGGGAGATGCAGAAAACTTCCGGCTCTACAAGCTGCAGTATGGTATTGCCAACGCTTTCCTGGATATCTTCGTCACCGAAAACGGCCGGGCCGCGGACCGGCGTATCGTTGACTATTACGGCGATGACGAGCCGATCGAAATCGGCCCGGACGAGAACATGCACGATGGCATGATCGAAGCGATTGCCGCGCTTTCGAAGAAGAGGGGCTATATCCTGGGCGTCGGCATCATGTCCAGCAAGCGCTTCGGCATAAATCACAAGGAGTACGGCGTCACCTCCACCGGGGTGGTCAAGTTCGCCGAAATCACGATGGCTGAGGAGGCCGGAATCGATATCTGCAGCGAACCGTTCTCGCTGAAGATGACCGGCGGCCCCAACGGTGACGTGGCCGGAAACTCGTTGCGCATCATGCTGGAGCGCTGCCCGGCAATGCAGGTGCGGCTGATTCTGGATGGAACAGCAGTGCTGTACGATCCGAACGGAATCAATCGCGAAGAGCTGGGTCGCATCGTGCTGGCCCACGATCTGGACGCCTTCAATCCTGAGTTCCTGGGCGAGGGGGGCTTGATGATCTATCGCAGCGGACGGCGCCTGGAAGGCCTCAAGGAGTCACACCGCCAGGTGAGCCGTTCTGACGCCGGCCTGCTGGAGGAGTGGCTGGATATCGATGATTTCAACCGCCTTTACAGCAGCCTGATATTCACGGTCAAAGCCGACCTGTTCATCCCGGCGGGCGGGAGGCCCGAGACAATTGACGGCCAGAACTGGGGCCTGTTCCTGGATGAAGACGGAAAGCCGACTTCGCCGGTCATCGTGGAGGGGGCCAACTCGTTCATCACCCCGGAAGCCAGGCTGCAACTGCAAAAGAGCGGCGTCGTCATCATGCGTGACGCTTCGGCCAACAAATGCGGCGTGATCTCGTCCTCTTACGAAATCATCGCCAACCTGCTGCTGTCGGAACGGGAATTCCTGGAGCAGAAGGAGCGTTACATATCCGATGTGCTGGCAGTGCTGGAAAAACGGGCCGCGGACGAGGCCCGGCTGATCCTGCGCCGCAGGAAGGAATCGGGTGGAACCTTGCTCTACACCGATATATCCGAAACCATCAGCCAGAACATCAACAGTCTCTATTCCCGCCTGTTCGAGTTTTTCTCCGCGCGCCCGGAGCTTTGTCTGCAACTCCCTTTCCGGCAGGCGGTGATCTGCCATCTTCCGCGCCTGCTGCGGGAGACGCCGGCCTACCGGCAACGTGTCAGGAAGCTGCCACGCAAGTATCTGTGCGCGATCCTGGCGGCCGAGATCGGCTCCTCGCTGGTCTATACCGGCAGCCGGGATGCGGATTTCGAGGATATGGTCAGACGGCACCTGGCGCGCGTACTCTGTTAAACCCGGTTTTTTACCGCCGGAAAGCGGATTGGAGCTGTTCATTAACAACAAACTTTTGAAAATGGTACGCCCTGTGGTATAGGGTTGATATGCAATGTTTTGGAGACCCATATGGGTGAAGACCGGAATCCGATGACTAATGTCCTGCTGATCTGCCGTGAAGGGGAGAGCCGTCGTCTGTATCAGGCCGAACTGGATTCTCCGGATGTGTCGCTGATTTGCGTCCAGGCGTTGATGGAGTTCTTTGACCGGCATGTTTACTGTCCGCTGAGCGGGATCCTGGTCGATATGCCCACCTATATGCGCTGCTGCGAGGAGGAAAAACATCTGCTGACGGTTCTGGTCGGATTGTTCCCGGCGCTGCGCCTTAAATGCAATGAAACCACCGGTGAAATCCGCACCCTTCCATTTGGAACCACTTATTCCGGAAAAATATTGCCGTCGGATTTCGTCAGGAAATACTGCAGAGCGTTTGTTGAGCGCAAGATCCGGACCTGTGATCGTACCCATCTGAATTACCCGGCAATGCTGAATCTGCTCAGACCTGCCGAGAATGTGCCTGGCACGAAATCCGTGACTACCAGCATATCCTGTGAAGGGTGCTTTCTGGTCAGCTTTGAGCCGTGGAATATCGGTGAACGGGGCTGGCTTACCATTCCTGACCTGGCTGATGATTCGCCCATTCCGGTGGAGGTCCGTTCGGTCAGGTCTTGGGGCGAGCCCGGTTTCCTGCCGGGGATGGGGGTCAGGTTCATTGAGCTGAACGGCTCGCAGAAAGCGGCATTGATCCGTCTGGGTGGCCGCAGTTTTATCACGGATGATGAATAATTGCCGGTGCTCCGGCGATTGATGTATAGATGGAACAATTTACAGCAGGAAAGATTCTGTAGTTAATCCGGGTATTGTCTACGCCTGCCGGGGGATGTGTGGGAAAGGTTGCCATAGAAAATATTGAAACCGGAATGGTGCTGGCCAGTGATGTCCATGACCGCTCTGGGCGCATGCTGCTTGGGGCCGGGGCCGAGCTGACCCAGAAGCACCTGGTCATTTTTCGGACCTGGGGTGTTCTGGAGGCGGATATCGAAGGTCAGGGGAGCGCTGACTCCGCCGACCAGATACCTCCTGATGTGGATCCGCTGGAACTGGCCGCGGCGGAACAGGAGCTGGCCCCTCTTTTCAAACATACTAACCGCAGCCATCCCGCTATTATCGAGCTGATGCGTATTGCTGCGTTAAGGAAGGTTCAGCATGGCCATGTCTGATTATCCGCCCGCCACCATCGAACGGCTGGTGGAGGAAACCAGCACCGTCTATTCTCTCCCGCTTTTCTACGAACGTCTTAACGAGACTATCAACCATCCGCGCAGCTCAATTGATGACATCTCCAAAATCATCACCGAGGACCAGGGTCTGACGGCAAGACTGCTGAGGCTGGCCAACAGCCCGATGTTCGGCTGTTATGCGAAGGTTGAGTCGATCGCCAAGGCGGTAACCATCATCGGAACCCAACAACTGCGGGACTTGGCGCTGGCTGCTTCGGTGATGGGGGTCTTCAAGGGGATTCCGGAAGATCTGCTGAACATGACCTCGTTCTGGCGTCATTGCATCGCCTGCGGCATCATTGCCCGCAGCCTGGCGGTCTACCGGCGCGAGTCCAATGTGGAACGGCTCTTCGTGGCCGGCATGCTTCACGATGTGGGCCAGGTCGTGCTGGCCACCGCCAGGCCGGAGGTGAGCCGCGAGCTTCTGGAGGCCCAGCGGGACACAGGCATGCTTTACCTTCATCTGGAACGGGAACGGCTCGGGTTCGATCATGCCGAACTTGGCGGGGCGTTGCTCAAGAAGTGGAAGATTCCCGCCAGTATCGGCGAACCGGTGGCCTGTCACCATAATCCCGGCTCCGCCGAGCAGTTCCGTCTGGAAACGGCGCTGATACACCTTGCGGATATCATCTGCCAGTCGATGGAACTGGGCCACGGGGCCGAGGCGGGAGTTCCTCCGCTGGATGAGCCGGCCTGGGACCGGCTGGGAATGTCACCACAGATGCTGGGCACAGTTCTGAAGCAGTCCGAATCCCAGATCAACGAAACCTTTTCGATCCTGTCTGGAGGAGCCGATGGTTGACCGGAATTTATCCAATTCGCCCGAGTTCCTCCAGGAGCGGGTCAGTTATCTTGAGGAATCCAATCAACGCTTCATGTCGATCCTGGAAATGCTGGCCTCCAGCAGCGAATTCCAGGGCGATCTCAGCCGCGCAAAGGATGGGGCGGGAATTTTCAAGGCGACGGCCAGCCAGTTACGTCGGCTTTTTTCATTTCAATCGATGGGATTTCTCGACAGCCAGTTTGACGGCAGTTTCGAGCTGGTGGTGGCTGACCCGCCCGGGGCGTTCGATATCCTGCAGAGCCAGGTCGAGGCCCGCATGATGGATGGCACTTTCGCTTGGGCGCTGAACCGTAACCAGGCGGTTCTGGCTCCGATGGAGAACGGAGAAACGCTCCTGCTGCAGGTCGTGGCCACCCAGTCCTGTGTCCGTGGGATGTTTGCCGGCACTCTGCCCGGCAGCTCGGCCGCGCTGGACGGCGCTTCGCTTAATGCGCTTTCGATCGTGCTGTATACCTGTGCCTATGCCCTGGAAAGCACCATCCTGTACGGTATGCTGCACGACCATACCCAGCACCTGGAGGAGCGTGTGCAACTGAGGACCCGCGACCTGGAAGAGGCCCGGCGGCAGGCGGAGGCGGCCAATCTTGCCAAAAGCGATTTTCTGGCCAACATGAGTCATGAGATCCGCACCCCCATGAACGGGGTGATGGGGATGACCGAGCTGATGCTGCAGGGGGGGCTTACACCGCAGAAGGAAAAAAAATATCTGCGTGCCATCAAGGATTCAGCCGACAGCCTGATGCTGATTATCAACGATATCCTTGACTTTTCCAAGATCGAGGCCGGTAAATTCACGCTGGAAAAAGTCCCGTTCAATCTCCGGGACGTGGTGGAACGCTGCCTGGGAGGGTTGCTGATAAGGTGCGAGGAAAAGGGGCTCGGGCTGACTTCCAGGATAGACCTTGCCGTGCCGGCCTGCCTGGTGGGGGATCATGGCCGGCTGCGCCAGGTTCTGACCAACCTGGTGGGAAACGCGGTCAAGTTCTGTCAACAGGGGCGGATCACGGTCGAGGTCGATCTGGATTCTAGGGAGACAGATGATGTCACGCTGCATGTCCGTGTCACCGATACCGGGATTGGAATTGCCGAGGAGGCCTGTGAGCGGATTTTCAATCAGTTTGAACAGGCTGACACATCCACCACGCGAAAATTCGGCGGAACCGGACTTGGACTTGCGATTTGCAAGAAGCTGGTGGCATTGATGGATGGAGACATCTGGGTCGAGAGCCGGTTGGGGGAGGGGAGCTGCTTTCATTTTACGGCCCGCTTCCAGGTCGGCAGCGAGGAACTGCTGGCGGCGGACAAGGATCTTTCCCCGGATTCCAGCCAGCCCGGTCAGGTTCCGCTGGATATCCTGCTCGCCGATGACGTGGAGATAAACCGGGCCCTGGTACAGGCGGTCCTGGAACCCTATCATCACCGGATCACATTTGCCGAGGATGGGCGGAAGGCGTATGATCAATACAGGTCCGGGCACTTTGATATCGTGTTGATGGATGTTCAGATGCCGGAAATGGACGGATTGCAGTCGGCCAGGGCGATCCGGGAGTACGAGCGTGCCATTGGCCGGAGTGCGCCGGTGCCGATTGTGGCCATGACCGCGTTTGCCGGTAACGAGGATCGCCAGATCTGTCTCGATGCCGGCATGGATGATTATCTGAGCAAGCCGGTCAAGCCGGCCCAGTTATTGCAATTGTTGAACAGATTCTGTGAGCGCCGGACGACATCCGCCGTAGCGGTTACGGAGATTGCTCCTCCGGCATCGATACCGAAATCGGCTCCGGATGAACTTGACGATTCGATTGAGATCTTTGACCAGAAAGAGCTTCTGGAACGGCTTGGAGGACGCTCTGAAATGGTGCCGCGTTTTATCGGGCTGTTTTGCAAGGGGGTTTTGCCGCAACTGGAGGGGCTGGCCACGTCTCTGGAGGCGGAGGATCCGGAAGCGGTGCGGCGGCATGCTCACGCGATCAAGGGCTCGGCCGGAAATATTGCCGCGCAACGGATACATCAGATGGCTGCCATGATTGAAAAAACGGCCAAGGAAGGTGATCTGACGGAAACTCCGCAGCGGTTTGCCATGCTGCAGTTGGAATACAGCGCATTTATCGAGGCTGTCGGGGCTTTGGGGTTTATTGCCGAAACCTGATGGATTGCAATGGAGGTTGGATTTATGGCGCGATGTCTGGTGGTGGATGACGATGAGCTGGGACGCGAGCTGATTGCCGGCTACCTGGAAGGAATTGCCGACTGCGAGATGGCGGAAAACGGCCTGAAAGCGGTCGAGATGTTCCGCGACGCATTTGAGGGTGGCAACCCCTATGATCTGATAATCCTGGATATTGTAATGCCGGAGATGGATGGTCATACCGCCGCAAGAGAAATCCGCATGATCGAGAAGGAGTGGGGCGTCTCGATTAGCGACGGAGTCAACATAGTCGTTCTGTCATCCCTGAATACTCCGAGCGATGTGATCCAGGCTTATGTCTCGGCCAGGTCGGCCGCGCACCTGGTCAAACCGGTGCAACCGGACAAGTTGCTGGCAATTCTTGGCAAACTGGGCATGCTCGGGCGGCCGTGACGCCGGACCCGACCGGCGGATTTAAAAAACTGATCTGATATTTTGTTTCTGGCAATGTCCGGTTGTTCCGTAGCGGTCTGACAAGCATGATTACCAACAGGGTCACTCATGGCTGAAAATCAATTCATAAAGGGAGCCGAGTCGGTCAGCCGCCTGGAAGTAAAGCGCTACGGCTATACCCTTGCATTCGAAATCAGCCCGGATGAAGTGGAGTGTCAATGCTTCTATGAACCGGCCACCACCGGAGGAACGCCTCTTACCGGTGCCGAGCTGCAGACCCATCTGGCGCAGTTCAAGATCAGGGAGGGGATTATTCCCGAGTCGGCCGCCGCTCTGCTTAATTGCGCGGCCAGCGCCAAATCCGTGGACGGTATGCTGCTGGCGCGGGGGATCCCGATGGTTCCCGGCGAAGATGGCCAGATTGTGATGAGTGTGGCCGACGATCTGGAAAAAGCCGAATCGGATCGCAAAACCGATGGAAGCGTTGATTTTCGTCATGTGCAATCTTTTCTGAATGTCGATGCCGGGGTGCTGGTGGCGACAATCAAGCCACCCGGTCCCGGAACACCCGGCAAAACCGTTACCGGGAAAACTATTCCGCCACAGCCGGGAATCCCGGTCAAGCTCGAACTGGGTCCGAATGTCCGCCTTGATGATGGTAAGGTTGTTTCCGTTCTTGCCGGACGGGTCTGCTGCCGGGGGAACGCGATTTCGGTCGAGGATGTCTACGAGATTGACGGTGATGTGGATTTCAAGGTCGGCAACATCTCCTTCAAGGGGTATGTGGAGATCAAGGGTGACGTGCTGGACGGTTTTTTCGTAAAGGCAACCAAAGGCATCAAGATCCAGGGGAATATCGGGGTTTGCTCGATCGAGTCCGATGGTGATATCACCTTTTGCGGCATGAGCGGCCAGGGCGCCGGTTCGATCCGCTGCGGCGGTTCGATTTACGCCAACTTCATCTATGAAGCAATGATCGAATGCGCCGGCGATATCAAGGCCGAGGTCGAGATCCGCAACTCCCACATCAAGTGCCTGGGGGCGGTCTACGTCAACAAGGGGGGGCTGAGCGGAGGTGAAAGTTTTGCACTGGCCGGCATCGAGTGTGGCGTACTGGGAACGGTCACATCGCTTCGAACCCGCGTGGTTGCCGGAGTTCACTACGGTGATCTGGAAGAACTCAACAACCTGTTTAACGAGTTGAAAGTTCTGGTTGCAGAATTCAGCGCCGCGGCGAAGGGGACCGTGGATATGAAGGCGTTCTCCGCCAAACGGGCTGACATTACCGAACGGACCCAGGAAGTCCGCTCAAGGGCACATGATGAGAGCAATTCGAAGGTGAACGTAAAAAAGATGCTTTACGAAGGGGTCAATATCACCCTTGGCATGATCAGCGAAAATATCGCCGAAGAGCGTAAGGGACCGGTCAGCATCATCGTGAACACGATAGAAGGGGGGCTCCGCTTCCTGGGGATGACGCCGCTCTCTTTCAAGGCCGCGATGATAGAAGAAACCTTCATTCAGCAGCACCTGCTGGAACAGCAGAAAAACCGATCGAGCTTACAGGAGGATGGGGCATGAAAGCCTTGATAGTTGACGATGTGGAAATGAACCGTGAATTGCTGGCCATTTTTCTCGAAGGGCGCGCCACGGTTGCCTTTGCCGAAAGTGGAGAGGATGCGTTGGAACTGGTGGAAGGAGCTCTCGAAAGCAAAGCGTATTATGACCTGATCTGCATGGACATCTTCATGCCGGGTAAAGACGGGCATGAAACGCTCAAGGCGATCAGGGAGATGGAGTCCGCTCATGGCGGAGCGCGGGCAACTGTTTTCATGGTCACCGGCAGCAGTTCCCCGGACGACATGTTCGATGCGCTGATGCATGGCGATTGCGATGATTATTTGACCAAGCCATTGATGCAGCAGAGCTTTAACGAGCTTCTGGGCAAACACGGGTTGTGCTGATTGCTATGTGCCGCCGGTCCGCTTTACAGTACGTGAATTTTGTTTTGATTCCACCTGTGTGCTGTGCTAGAAATAGAGACTGTTTACATTAAATTTTGGTATCACGATAAAAGGAGTCTGTCATGTCATCCAACAACGATAACGCCGCTGCTGCTGTGATTGCCTTTGTTTCCGGCGCCGTGATCGGCGCTGCCGCCGCTCTCCTGCTGGCTCCGGCGCCCGGTTGCGAAGTGCGCGAAAAACTTTCCGGACTGGGTGAAACCGCCGCCGAGCGCGTGAAGCGGCTTGCCCGTGAAGCCAAGTTCAAGGTCACACCCAAATCCAAGGGTGGCGATTATGAGTACGACGGCGGAGACGCCTGGATTTGAAAGGCCGCAGCAAATGGAACTGAAATACGGTTCATCATCGTTTACCCTCGAACTCCCGCCGGAACATCTGGCGGGAGTCATAGTTCCCCTGTTACCCCAGCTCTCCGAACCATCCGAAAACATTGTCAATACCGCTCTTGATGCCTGTCAGGCCACGATTTCCGGATTCAAACCGGGTGAGAATGTTGTTATCGTCACCTCGGACATCACCCGTTACAGCGGCAGCGAGATCTATCTCCCCTTGCTGGTGGAACGATTGAACCGCCAGGGGATTGCCGACCGCGATATCGAGATCCTGATCGCATTAGGCATACACCGCAAACAGACCGATCACGAACACCATAAGATCGTCGGACCTCTCTATGGCCGGATTCGCGTAACCGACCACGAATGCGACGATCCGGGACATCTGGCCCTGCTCGGCACCACCTCTAACGGCATAAGGGTCAGCATCAACCGCAAGGCTGTCGAGGCCGATCACCTGATATTGACCGGTACGATCGGATTTCACTACTTTGCCGGTTTCGGCGGCGGCCGCAAGAGTGTCCTGCCCGGTATCGCCAGCCGTCAGGCCTGCATGGCCAGCCACTTTGCCGTACTAAATCCTGGCGCGGGGAGCGGCAAGAATCCACGGGCAACCACCGGCAACCTGGATGGCAACCCGGTGCATCAGGCCATGCTTGAAGCGTGTGAGATGGCCGCGCCCGATTTCATCCTGAATACGGTGCTGGCTCCCGACAAGCGCATCATGGCCGCCTTTGCCGGTGACTGGCGCGAGGCGCACGAAGTCGGCTGCCGCTTCTATTCCGAATTTTTCGCATTCCCGCTACGGGAAAAAGCCGATCTGGTGATCGCTTCCTGCGGAGGCTTCCCCAAGGACATCAACCTGATCCAGGCCCACAAATCCATGGAATATGCCTCCCAAGCGATCCACGACGGCGGTGTCCTTATTCTGCTGGCGGAATGCCGCGACGGATTCGGCAATAGCACCTTCTTCAACTGGTTCCGCTATAAGCAATTGGACACCTTCGAAGCAGCGTTGCGCGAACAGTACGAAATCAACGGCCAGACGGCCTATTCGATGCTGCAGAAGGCCCAGCGCTTCCGCATCATTCTTGTCTCCCGGTTTCCCGTCCAGCAGGTGAAGGAGATGGGCATGCTGCCGGCCGCCACGCTTGACGAAGCGATGGCGTTGGCGGCAGGCATGCTGCGCCCCGATTGGCGCGCCTATCTGATGCCGGAGGCGGGAAGTGTTCTGCCGGTGTCAGAAAAAATTCAGCCTGAATCGTCCGCTTTAAATGGATAGGACCGCGGCGCTATTCTGGGGGCTGATTGTTCTTTTGTTGTCGGCCTCGGTCTTTTACGGCTTTAACGCCGAGAAACAGCGCCGCGGCGCGCAGAACGCCGGAGGGAAGATAGATAACGGCGACCTGGTGCAGCTGATAAAAGTTGTTGACGGCGACTCGGTCATGGCGGCACGGGAAGGGCAGGAGCCGGTCACGGTCAGGCTGATCGGCATCAAATCGTTTGACGGCAAGATAGAAAAAGACGTGGTGACGCCGTTTGCTCAGGCGGCCCGCGAATCGCTGCAGCGGATCATGACCGGCCGCTCGGCCCGCGTTCTGCTCGGCAGTACCCCCAAGGACAAGTACGGCCGTTACCTGGCAACCCTTTACTCGGGAGACAAGGATGTGGCGCTGCACCTGGTCAGCCAGGGCCTGGTGATGGTTTACACGGTTTATCCCTTTCCCGCCATGCAGCTGTATCTCCAGGAACAGGAACTGGCCCGGGCCGGGCGGCGCGGGTTGTGGGCCAGTGCTGAGGCATCCGACCGAGCCCTGGCGCTGATCAGCGAGTGGCAGAGGCAGACGCAGTGATCGGCCTGATAATCAATATCTTCATGAAGCAGGTGTTGCGCAACCCACCGGCAGCCATGCGCATCTTTGTTCTGCTGGCTGCCGTGCTGCTATACGGCACGACCGGTTTCCTCTATTTCGAACTGCCCGGCAATCCGGATCTGGTCTGGCTGGACGGGCTCTGGTACACGGTTGTGACCATGACCACGGTCGGCTACGGCGATTTTTTTCCCAAGACCGCCGGAGGGCGATTTCTGGTGGGCTGGCCGGTAATGTTTTTCGGCATAGGACTGTTGGGATATGCCCTCTCGTTGATTGCCGCAGCATTGGTTACATCAAAGACCCGCGAGGCAAAAGGAATGTCGCAATTTAACCTGAACAGGCAGCTTGTCATCTTCAATTTCCCGGGGCTGGCCAAGGTCGAGAGGGTGCTGGAAGAGCTGTACCTCGACCCCGTTTTTTCCAGGAACAGCCAGGTCGTGCTGATCGATGAGTTCCTGGATGAGTTGCCGCCGGAGCTCCAGAAACGCGGCATACATTTTGTTCGTGGCAACCCGGCCCGCGATGAAACCCTGAGCCGGGCAGCGCTGGACAGGGCCTCGCATGCGGTCGTGCTCTGCCGTGCCCCGGGTGACCCGGCCTCGGACAACCTGAATGTGGCCATTACACTGGCAATCGAGGCGCGCTGCCGCACCGTGGAAACGGTGGTCGAATGTGTCGATCCGGCCTCGGAGGAGTTGCTGCGTAAGGCTGGCTGTGACCGGGTGGTTTGCAGCTCGCGCTTCGATTCGCTCTTTATCAGCCAGGAACTGCTCAATCCCGGTGTGCAGGCGGTTATCGCCGACCTGTTCAGTTCCAGGGGCGGGCAGCAGATCTACTTTATCGCGGTTGCCAGTGGCGGGACATTCGGCGAGCTCTCCGGGCGCTGCCGCTCGATGGGACACTTGGCGCTGGGACTGGGAGACGGTAACGGCGTGCGGCTAAATGTGCCGTCGGAAACCGCGGTATCCGCGGGTGAGCGGGTCGTTACCATTGGCCCCGCACGACTGAATGAAATTTAGGCAGAGACTAAGAAATGATTTGATTGGCGGCAGCTTCGTTGCTATGCTGCCAAGCTTTTTAAATTATCATGTCCGGGATGTGGATGATGGAACTGCATGAACAGCTGAAATCTCTTGGGGCCGGCGTCACCTCCTATTGCTATGACAAGCCGGATTCCGCACTTCTGGAAGCGTTTCCCAGCCCCTTTGCCCAGCCCGAAATGAACCGGGTGGGAGCGGTCGGGACACTGCATATCGAATGTCCGGAATTTACCTGTCTCTGCCCGATGACCGGGCAGCCGGATTTCGGGAAAATAGTCATCGATTATCAGCCGGCCGCGCTCTGCGTCGAAAGCAAGAGCCTCAAGCTCTACCTTGGCTCTTTCAGGATGCATGGTGAGTTTCACGAAGCCGGTGTCAACCGCATCTGCAACGATCTGGCAGAGCTGCTGGATCCGGTCTGGCTGACTGTGCGCGGAGAGTTTACACCGCGCGGTGGCATCCCTTTCTGGCCCACCGCGGAATACCGCAAGAAACTATAATTATCATTCAAGGAGAACCCGCTTTTTATGTTCACTACGTCCGACTTCAAAAAAGGGCTTGTCATCCAGCTCGAAGGCGCCCCCTGCATCATTACCGATGTCACCACCCAGTCTCCCACGGCTCGCGGCGCCAACACCATGGTCAAGACCCGTTACCGCAACCTGATTACCGGCCAGGTGCTTGACAAGACCTTCCGCTCCGGCGACAAGGTGGATGAGGCCGATTTCGAACGCCACAAGGGTCAGTACCTGTATGCCGATGGCGGTCGCGGTGTTTTCATGGACCTGGAAAACTACGAGCAGTTCGAGATGGAGGCTGAAAATTTCGACCCCCTGTCCATGTTTCTGCTGGACGGCACCGAGGTTGTGCTGGGACTGTTCGAGGGGCGCATGGTCAACGTGGATCTGCCGCTGAGTGTGGAGCTGACCGTGACCGAGACCGCGCCGGTTCTGAAAAACGCCACCGCTACCGCGGAAACCAAGGACGCGATCCTGGAAACCGGCCTGAAGATAAAAGTTCCTCCGTACCTGGAGTCGGGAGAAAAAGTCAAGGTCGATACCCGTGACGGCCGCTTCCTGTCCCGGGCCTAAGCGCTGGAACAGCTTTAAACGCTTGACAATGATTATTCCGTACTCTACTATGACCCTTCCCTTCAGGGGCCTATAGCTCAGTTGGCTAGAGCCACCGGCTCATAACCGGTTGGTCCCAGGTTCGAGTCCTGGTGGGCCCACCATTTCACAACGCGAGGAACATACGCCGGATGCCGGCACTAGAACAGGGGTTATCCCACATCCATACCTCAACACGAGAGTGCACACCGCAAGGTTGCACTCTTTTTATTTGCATGCCATGAGAATTCCAAAAACATCCGATATACTTGGTATCATTAACAAAATGGCCCCAGCGTCCCTGGCTGAAGCATGGGACAACCCCGGGCTTCAGGTGGGCAACCCCGGCGCGGATGTTACGCGGATCATGGTTGCCCTCGATCCGGCGCCGGACGTAATCAGTTCCGCCGTATCTTCCTCCTGTCAGTTACTTGTCACACATCACCCCCTCATTTTCAAGCCGCTCAAATCAATATCCTTCGCAACACCACAGGGACATTCGATACATACCGCAATAAGCGCCGGCTTGTCGGTGCTCTGCATGCACACCAACTATGACAGCGCCAACGGCGGTCTGAACGATCTGCTGGCCCGGAAAATCGGACTTTCGGGTTGCTCGCCGCTCCGGATATCAACCGTGCGTGAACTGGTGAAGCTGGTCGTTTTCGTTCCTGCCAGTCATCTTGAAAAGGTGAGAAATGCGCTGTTTCCCCATCTGCCCGCACAGGGCAATTACCGGGACTGCTCGTTTGCCGCCGGTGGCGAGGGGACTTTCCTGCCTTTGGATGGCGCCAGGCCCTTCATCGGGACTGTCGGAAAACAGGAAAAGGTTTCCGAAGAACGGCTTGAACTGCTGATTGAACGCCAGAATCTGCCGCGGGCGCTGAAAGACCTGCTGGCTTCACACCCTTATGAGGAGCCGGCCTACGATCTATATCCCTTGCTTAATGAAGGAGAGAAGTTAGGCTTGGGGCGGATCGGGCGTCTGCCGAGCCCGCTTTCCCTGGGAGAGTATGCGGGGCGAGTGAGGGACGCGCTGTCTGCTCCGGGATTGCGCTATGTTGGTGATCCATTGGCCACTGTCTCGAAGGTCGCTCTCTGCAGCGGCAGCGGCGCATCCCTGTTGCGCGATGCGGCGCGCTCGGGCGCGGATGTTCTGGTCACCGGTGACATAAAATATCATGATGCCCGTGACGCGCAGGATTTGGGGATCGCTCTGATAGATGCCGGACATTTTAAGTCAGAGATAATCATGGTGGAGGAAATATCGCAGCGTCTGAGTCGCGCTCTTGAGGAAAACGGCTTTCAAGGATGCCTGGTAATGCCCTGCACTCTGGAAAGTGATCCCTTCAAAATATAGACCGAACCGGTGAAAAAATAAAACTTGTACCAAAGGGGGAAAACGACTTTGAAAAAGAAATTGGACATGCTGGAAGAGTTACAGGAAGTTGACCAAATGATCGATAGCTTGAAGGTCAAGCAGAGTGGGTTGCATGAAGAGCTTAACGAAATAGCCCAGACGATTGATGCGTCCCGTGAGGAGCTGGCCGCAATGCAAGCCGGGCTTGCCCGGCTTGAACAGGAAAAACGCGATCTGGAAGTCAATCATGCTGCGGAACTCGAAAATATTCAGCGGGCTGAAACCAACATGAAGGAAATCAAGACCAACAAGGAGTTCCAGGCGGTCGGGCGAGAGATCACTGCGGCGCGCAAGCAGATTGCCGACCTTGAAGAACGGGTTTTGCAGAAGATCGGCCAGATCGAGGAAATCTCCGGAGCGGTTGCAGCCAAAAGCGCTGCACTTGAAGAACTTTCCGAAAACTCCGGACGGCGCATCGCGGAAAAACAGTCGGAAATTGAAAATATTCAGCAGGACATTGATTCCGATATTGCCCGCCGGGAAACATTGACAAAAGAGATGCCCGCCAGCCTGGTCAAGCGGTTTGCCGCCCTGCGCGATCAGCGTCGCGGCCAGGCGCTCGCGATTGCCCGCGACGGCCATTGTCTGGGATGCAACATGCATCTGCCGCCACAACTGTATAACAACCTGTTCAAGTATGAAGAACTGCTGACCTGTCCGCATTGTCAGAGGATCCTGATCCTGAAACAGCAGTAACACCTGTTGGTTAACGGTGGAAGCGTACTGTTCCGCCGGATCGAGAGTTTGGTTGAAGTAGTCCAGGTGGCCGCCGCCGGTTGATCCGGGGGAGGAAAGTCCGGGCTCCACAGGGTATGACGCTGGATAACGTCCAGCGGGGGTGACCCCAGGGAAAAGTGCCACAGAGAGAAGTCCGCCTGCCTCGGCAGGTAAGGGTGAAAGGGTGAGGTAAGAGCTCACCGGATCCGGCGGTGACGCCGGATGCCAGGTAAACCCCGTCAGGAGCAAGGCCAAATAGGGAGGCGTTAAGGGCTACCCGTCCGTGCCTCCGGGTTGGCTGCTTGAGGCTGCCGGTAACGGCAGACCCAGATGAATGACCATCGCCCGGCCAGGGGTAACCCGCGCCGGGAACAGAACCCGGCTTACGGACTGCTTCAACCAAAATATTAAGGAACAATGTGAGCGATCAGAATTTGTGGCGGGATGGCCTGGTGTCACTCAATGCTCTGTTGAGCGATCTTTCACCCACCGCCAAAAAAACGCTGCCGGAGTTGTTGTCCGGCTATTGCGTTGGAAAAGAATCTTTGGCTGGCATTACACTGGCTGCTGATTCGGAAACAATCTGTCGTGACTGTTCCGGGCAATGCTGCCTGAACGGCAAGTACCGCGTGAATGTCTTCGACGGTCTAGCCCTCTGCGCTGCCGGAATATCGGTCGTACCGGATTTTTCACAGAAGCCCCTGTGTCCTTACTCGAATGCCAGGGGATGTATTCTGGAGCCCGGTTTTCGTCCGCTTGACTGTATTCTTTTTGTATGTGACTCCCTTGAAGGTCAACTTCCTGATTCGGATAGAGTGGATCTGACGGCACTCGAAAATAATCTTCGGGAATGTCTGCGTGCAGCGTCACTTCTATTGAACATTAATCTGGGCACACCTCTGCTGTTGTGGGCAGAAAAACCGACAAAGCAACCAATCCATAATCAAAGAGGCATATAGATGACCGCTACCAATGATCTCGTCCTTATACACGTTGATGACAAACCGGGATTTTACGCCCGGGTCGAAGAGATTTCACCGGATGTCAAGGCTGGATGGTGGCAGGTCAAGCTGCTGGTGTTGACTTTTCCACTGCAGGTATTTACCTGGATTCTTGATGATTTCCAGATGGAGGGAGCTGCCTTCACTATGGGGGGAACCCCGTTGCGTCTGGAAAGTGTTGTCTCGCCGGTAGAGTTGGAACGGATTGAGAAAGAAAAAGAAGAAAAGGAACGCCAGACGCGCATGCGTCAGGAGGGTGGCGCCCCCAAGGTGATTTCCCTGCAGGATCGCAGGAAAAAGTAATCGGTTTACCGTAATTGTAAGCCCCAACTCAAAAGCCCTTCCGGATACATCCCGGAAGGGCTTTTGAGTTCATCAGCCGTCAGCGTGGCTATTCACAGGTGAAGTTTGCTTCGATACGGCGATTCCTGGCTTTGCCTTCCTTGGTCTTGTTGCTGGCAACCGGCTTACTGAACCCGAATCCTTTTGCGGTGATACGCTCGGGAGCGATGCCGTGGTCTTTTTCCATGAACTGCTTGACGCTGTCGGCCCGGCGCTGTGACAGCTTGAGGTTGAACTCTTTGCCGCCGACGTTGTCGGTATGGCCGGAAATCTCGCCTTTTGCATTGGGGAATTCCTTCAGGAATTCGGCAAGTTTCTCAAGATCTGCCTTGTATTTGGGTTTGATGTCGGCTTTGTTGGTGTCGAACTCGACCGCCAGTACAGCCGGCTTATCGCAGAAACGCTGTGCAGCTGCGGCTTTCTGGGCGGATTCCACAACCGGGGCAGGCGCCGGGGCCGGGGCCGGTGGTGGAGGAAGAGTCACGCCGATGCTGGTCCTGCTGGTTGCTTCGCCACCGGGGCCACTGCAGGTCAGCGTGTAAGCGGTGTCTTCCGCGGGTGAAATCGCGCGTGAACCCTGCGGCGCTACCTGACCGATTTCAGGCTGGATAAAGCATTTGTCGGCGTTGCTGGATGTCCAGCTCAGTGTGGCTGCGGCATCATTGGACTTGATGATCGTTACCGGTGATACGGAAATATTGGCAACAGGCGCTGCGGGTGGAGGCGGCACTATTTTGGCAGGCTCGGGCATCGGCGCCGGAGCAGGAACCACCGGCTGCGCGACCGGCTGAACAGCAGTGGGCGTTCCGCCAAATGGAATGTGTGCGCCCAGGGTGTACTCGATGTTGTTATAGGTTTTGCTGTAGCTGTAAATTATGTGGCGAACATCACCTCTCAGCGCAAAATTGTCGTTCAGGAAATACTTGGCGCCCAGGCCGTAATCGAACGCGCCCCGTGTTTTATTGTTAATACCGTTACCATTAAAATTGATTCCGGCGTATCCGGCCGCCAGATAAGGGACCAGTTTGTTGTCCGGCCACATATGGTACAACAGTTCTCCGCCGTAGCGATACATGCTGACATCGCCCTTGCCGCCGTTGTCAAGTTCGGTGTTGGCATAGTCGAACAGCCCTTCGATTCCAAACCTTTTGGTGAAGTTGTAGCCGGCCCGGACTCCATAGACCGGAGTAGTCTCCAGATCCTGTTTCTCATCAAAGGTGTAGCCGCCGATCACAGGGGAGATTGAAAACTGACTCTCCTTGATAGAGGCAAATGAGGCACTTGCCGATACGATCAAAGCCGCTGCCATAATACCGCTTAACATTTTTTTCATTGTTGGTCCTCCTTTTCAGATGATGTACCGATGAGTGGATACTTATTCAATGTCAATGCAGATCTATAAGCCGCAAGAACAATTACAGCCTTAAACTATTTTATGTATACTAGCACAATGTCATTTCAATGCAAGCTTTTGGGGTAAAATCTTGCTTTTTTATCCGGCCTGCATTACTCTTTTTACCTGACAATCACGCTAGTCCGGCAGTACAACTGCCGCAGGCCAAGGAGGATTTTTGATGTTTTTCCCACAGTTCCGTGCACGTAGAATAAGAGGCAATGAAACCTTCCGCCGGATGGTTCGTGAAACAACTCTTTCGGTTAACGACCTAGTATATCCGATGTTTTCGGCTTTCGGCAGCGGAATCCGTAAAGAGATCTCATCAATGCCGGGGATCTATCAGCAATCGATCGAGCATATCGTGGCGGATGCAAAAGAGGCACGGGACCTGGGCATCCCGGCGGTGCTGCTGTTCGGGATTCCAGAGACCAAGGACGCGGTCGGCAGCGACGCCTATTCCGAGACAGGCATAATCCAGGAAACGATCCGTGCCCTCAAAAAGGAGGTTCCGGGACTGGCGGTGATCACTGATGTCTGCATGTGCGAATATACCGATCACGGTCATTGCGGGATAATCAAAAACGGGGATGTGGATAACGACGCCACGCTGGAACTGCTTGCACGCGAGGCTCTCTCGCATGTGGAAGCCGGTGCGGACATGGTGGCTCCGTCCGACATGATGGATGGACGGGTGGCTGCCATCAGGGAAACACTGGATGAGCACGGCTATGATTCGATTCCGATCATGAGCTATGCTGTCAAATATGCTTCGGGCTATTACGGGCCGTTCCGCGAGGCGGCGGAATCAACGCCGCAGTTCGGTGATCGCCGCAGCTACCAGATGGATCCGGCCAACCGGTTGGAAGCGCTGCGCGAGGCGGCTTCGGATATCGAGGAGGGGGCCGATATCATCATGGTCAAGCCCGGCCTGCCCTATCTGGATATTCTCAGGGACCTGCGCAACGAGTACAACCTGCCGCTGGCGGTCTACAATGTGTCGGGCGAATATAGCATGGTCAAGGGGGCTGCTATGAAGGGGTGGATCGATGAAGAGCGGGTTGTGATGGAGACAATGGTCGGCTTCAAGAGGGCCGGTGCCGATATCATCATTACCTATCATGCCAAGGATGTGGCCCGCTGGCTTGCCAGGTAGGATGCACACGAAGCAGAAGCAGGCAGGGGCGAAGCGGGAGTAAGCTGCTTCGCCCCTGCTTTTTAAATGGTCGGCACTATTCCCCGGCTCTTTCGGCCATTTCTTTCTTGTGTTTCCTGATGGTGCCTTCTTCGCCCTTGGGCGCCTGAGTTCCCGGCTCTTTTCCGGTGAGTTTGGGCAGGTCCGGCATGCTTGGCAGCTTCAGTCCCGGTTTGGTGCTGACGGAGGTCTGAGTAGCGGCCACCGGCACCGGCACAGCTTTAGACGCCTGTACAGCGCCTGAAACCCGGTGGTGCTTGCGAACCGCACGATGCTTGCGGGCAAAGGTACGCTTCAAGTCTATTTCCGATAAGGAAAACTCGGTCAGCGTGTCACGGTTTACCAGAACATGCACCTTGCCCTTGGCTCTCCAGACGGATCTTGCGCTGATGGTTCCCCCTTCTTTCAGATAGACCGTCCGCGCAGCCAGGACAGGTGTCGCGGATGTACAGATGGCCAGCACAACCAGCAGCAATTTTTTCATGGTATCCCTCCCGGATTCAGCTTTAAATCTTTGGAGGCTGGTCAAGATAGCGCGGCAGCGAACCTCGCACTTCGACCGCCGGTCCATCTTCCAGTTCATCCAGTTCCCCGTAATCATCTCCATATTCGTTTTCACCGACAGCCCATTCGTACAGCTTCTGCGAATCCATCAGTACCGGTTTTGCCGGGGTGTCGAAAACGCGGTTCTGCATCTCTTCGTCGTACAGTCCGATACAGCCGTGGGATGCGGGCCGGCCAGGCAGGTCGCGGGCATGGATCCAGTAGGAAACATTGTCCGGGCCGATGTAAAAGCGCATGGCGTTGTCCATCGGGTACTGTTCCTCGTCGTTGGCGGTTTTGTATAGCGACGAGGTGTGCGTCATATGGCGCGCATCGATCCGGAACATGCCGGCCGGTGTTTCGGTGGTGGCCTTGCCGGTGGCCGCCGGGGCTGAAAAGACCAGTCGGCCCTTCTCGTAGGCGCCCAGCCACTGTTCGGTGATGTCCACCAGGATATATTTGCCATGCCGGGCGGCCGGCTCATGGAATTTGGGCAGCGGGGTGTAGTTGCGGATATCGGCCATGTTTTCAGGAACTTTTATGGTCATGCCCGGATAGACGTGCCGCCGGTCCACCCGGTTTAAGCGGGCGACCCAGATCCAGTCGTTTCCGAAGAGCGATTCCAGTGTTTGATGAGGTTGTACGAAGTGTGCATGCCATTTGATGTTTGCCAGGCTGGGGTACTCGACCCGGGAGAGATCCTCGATGGCCTTGTCCGACGGGGATGCGGCCGGCTCACCGGTGACCGAAGGTGTGCGCAACACCGTGAAACCGACCAGTATCGCGGTAAACAGAGTGACCAGGACAAACTTGTGTGAGAGCCGCATCCGGCTGTAATGCATAATAATTCTTCCTTGACTGGATGATGAGCTAATTTAATATAATAGCCGTTTATCGGACAGTATTCAACCATTGTGACGGAACCAGCCGGAAAAAGTCTGGCTACCACCCGAAACTGATGCTAATTTGTACTCTCGATGTTCATGGACCTGATTTCCAGGTAGCCGGAGGAAATAAATGCCCGATTCGGATCAGAACGCACCAGCGACAACATTCAACCAGTTTGCCAGCGACAATTATGCCGGAATCTGCCCCGAGGCCTGGCAGGCCATGCAGGCTGCCAACAGCGGTTATGTAACTTCCTACGGAGACGATTACTGGACCGAGCGAGCTTGCGAACAGATCCGGCGGATCTTTGAAACCGATTGCCAGGTGTTCTTCGTCTTTAACGGCACGGCGGCCAACTCGCTGGCGCTGGCATCGCTCTGCCGATCATATCACAGCGTCATCTGCCATGATCTGGCCCATGTAGAAACAGATGAATGCGGCGCTCCGGAGTTTTTCTCCAATGGCACCAAGCTCTTGCACGTAGCGGGACCGGGAGGTAAATTCGACCTGGCCGAGGTCGAACGAACCATAACCAGGCGCAGCGATATCCACTATCCGAGGCCCAGGGTGCTGAGCCTGACCCAGGCCACCGAGGTCGGCACGGTTTACAACGCAGCGGAGATTTCGGCGGCCAGCGAACTGGCTCGCGGTTACGGCCTGCGGGTTCACATGGACGGGGCCCGCTTTGCCAACGCCGTTGCTTCGCTGGATGTGGCTCCCGCCGACATCAGCTGGCGGGCCGGGATCGATGTGCTCTGTTTGGGAGGGGCCAAAAACGGCATGGCGGTCGGCGAGGCGGTGGTGTTCTTCGATCGTGAACTGGCCGAAGAATTCGAATACCGATGCAAACAGGCCGGACAGCTGGCTTCCAAGATGCGTTTCATCTCGGCCCCCTGGATAGGCATGCTGGAAGGGGATACCTGGCTCAAAAACGCCCGGCATGCCAACTACTGTGCCACACTGCTGGCGGAGCAGTTGACCGCGATCGAAGGAATCCGGATCATGTACCCTCAGCAGGCCAACTCGGTTTTCGTGGAGATGCCGGAGGCGGTCGCGGACAGGTTGCGTAACGCGGGATGGCGTTTCTACTCGTTTATCGGATCGGGCGGGGCGCGTTTCATGTGCTCCTGGCAAACATCCCGGGAGGAGGTTATGCAGCTGGCCGGGGCGGTCAGAAAGGCTTTCAGTCAGGATATCTGAACTATGAGGAGGGCAAAATGATCAAAACAGCAACTTTTGAAGCCCTGTTGGAGGATGCGATACCGGATGGACAGGGGGGCTACACCTTCAAGCTGGAAGGGAAGATCTATACCATCAAGGACAAGGATGAAGTGCGCAAGATTGCCGAGCAGCACGGCTATATAATCATCTATTGATTTTACGAATGTTCAGGCGATACATCCCGGTTGAAGCCAAATTACCTCACCACAAGCTCAACTCTCCTGTTGCGCGGTTCCGGCACCCCCTCCGGTGTATTGATCAGGGGCAGTTCCATGCCGTGGGAAGCTACTTCCAGCGATTCGGCAACAACTCCCATGCTTGTGAGCAGTTTTGCGACCTCATTGGCTCGCTCCCTGGAAATTCTGACGTTGACATCCCTGGAACCGACTTTGTCCGTATGGCCGCTGATGCTGATGTCGCTGGAATGTACCTTGCGAATGTAATCGATGATTACCGGCAAGGTCTTTGCGGATTCCGGCGTCAACCTGGATGTGCCCGGTTCGAAATAGAGCAGAAACGTGAGCGGGGCAGTCGGTTGAGCCTCCAGGGCATCCTTGAAAGTGCTATTGAACTCTGCTTCAGTCATGATGACCGGTTGAGAGGGGCGATCATCGGGATAAAAAAGATCAATCGACTCAAACGGTTTGGCGAGATGGATCTCGCCCGCCTTGCTGGCAACGGTCACATTGCCGACATGCCCGTCCGGCGACGGCAGCAGAACAAATTTGCTGCGCGGTGAAGAGCAACCGCACAACGCGAACAATAGAATTGGCAATGATATCAGGAGACAGCGCACATGATTATTCATTGTCGCCTCCCTCCACCTTGATCGCCAGCTTTGTGCCCCTGACACCCGCTACAGCGACGGGTGTCTCGAAACGGGTCGCGTCGGCATTCATTCTGGCGATCAGTCCGCTCAGGTAGATCATTGTTCCACGTCGAATCTGTCCGACAAAACCGGCCTTCTTTTCCAGGGCATTGAACTCGTAGCTTGCAAGCTGGAATTTAGTATCCGGACCGAGCGAGAGCGTGCTGTTGTCATTAAAGACAATACCCATCGAGCCCTGTTTGCCCGTCAGCAGAATGTCGTTCCTGACGATTTTCATATCGATATTAGCAGCGGATTGTTCGCCACCCCTGAGGATATAGACGGAACCTTTGATAGTTTTCACCCGACCGACGGCATCACTGTCTGCCGCAAAAACAGTGCTACAATTGTAAACCATCAATAACAAAAGAAAACATAATCCGTGATACATGCAATTCCTTCCCGACAAAATACCGTGTAAAATCTAACCTAGAAAAATGAAATTAATTATATCACATACAGAGTGTCGCGCAACCGAACATTTTGATTTTTAAACTATCGAAAGAAAAGTACGGAGGAAAGTTGCGCCCGAGCTGCCAGCGCGGCGCAGAAACCTTCGGGGACGGCCAGGTCGGCCAGGCTCCATTCGCAAAGCTGTTCGGGGTTGCTCCGGAGCTCCAGCAGCGCCGGCGGCTGGCCGGGAAGCAGGGATACATCGCAGATGTCGGATGGGGAGGAAAAACCGCTGCCGCACGCCTTCAAAAAGGCTTCCTTACGGGTCCAGCAGCGGTAGAAGGCGGCCGGCCGCAACGCTGGCGGCAGAGAGAAAAACTCGGTCTGTTCATGGTGGGAAAAAAACTGCCTCGCGATCGCCTCAAAAGGCAGATCATCCCGCACCTGTTCCAGGTCAACCCCTAACTCGCAATTCCGGGCCAGCGCCAGAATACAGAGGTCTCCGCTGTGGGAAAGGTTAAAACGGAGTTCATGGTCGTGCCGATCTTCCAGCCGAGGTTTTCCATATGGATTGGTTGTCAGAAGGAGGTTGGCCGGTTCCGTTTCCAGGTAGCCGGACAGGATCTCCCGGAGCCGGCCGCGTCCGGCAATGAAGCGCTTACGGACCTGTCGATCAACCAGTCTGTCGGCCCGTTGCCGTTCATCAGGGGTCAGCAGCTGTTTCAGTCCGGGGTGTTCCGCGTCTCCAATGGCCAGAGTGAACAGGCGGATGTGAACCTCGCCGGTGCCTGGCCAGAGATTGATCATAACTCTTCGGTCGCCAGCCATTGGCTGAGCCGCAGCAGCCCTTCCCGGATCGACACCCGCGGCTCATAGCCCAGTTCGCGGCGGGCGGCGTCGATATTGAACCAGTGGGCCGTGGCCAGCTCCTTGGCGACAAAGCGGGTCATGGGCGGTTCTTTCGACACGCGCAGCAGACTCCAGAGCCCCTCGCAGGCAGCGCCGGCGGCGTAGGCCAGTCGTGGCGGTATGCTGCGGGTTTCGGGCGGCAGTCCAGCGGCGGCCAGAATCTGGTTGACCATATCCCAGAGCGGCAGCGGCTCGCCATTGGAGATGAAATAGGCCTTGCCGGATATGTTTCCACCCGGAATCAGGCGGTCGGCTGCAAGCAGATGGGCCTCGGCGGCGTTGTCCACGTAGACCGTGTCCACCAGGCAGGGCTCGCTGCCGATGCGCCGCAGTTTCCCGGCACGCCCCTTGGAAACGATGCGTGGCACCAGATGGTTGTCTCCCGGCCCCCAGATCAGGTGCGGGCGGAGCGATACGGTGGCCAGCTGGGGTGAGTTGGCATCCAGCACGATCTGCTCGGCCATGGCTTTTGTCTGCGGGTAGTGAGCGATGTAACTGTCCGGATAGGGCAGGGATTCGTCGCCCCCCTCCACGTCCCGTCCGTCGAAGACCACGCTCGGGGAACCGGTGTAGACCAGACGGCTGATATCGTTGGCACGGCAGGCGGCCAGCACGTTGACCGTGCCGGTCACGTTGGCGCTGTAGAAATCATCGTAATTGCCCCAGATGCCGGCCTTGGCCGCGACATGGAAGATTATGTCGCACCCCTCGGCCGACTTTATCAGCAGCTCGCGCTTCGAAAGGTCGCCGCGGATCTGCTCCACGCCCAGAGCCGCCAAGGTTGGATGCGCGCCGCGCGAAAAGCTCCTGACCTGGTCGCCTCGCTCACGCAGCATGCGCACGATCGCGCCGCCCAGGAAGCCGCCTCCACCGGTCACTAATGCTTTCATGACAGTTTCCCTTTTGCCCATATCGCCAGTTTCTCGCGGAATATCTTGGCGTTATGGCGGATATCGACCGGAAAGGCCGGATGAAACAGGAAGGTGTCGATGCCCAGGGTGTGAACGTGGGCCCTGGCAAGCTCAAGCAGCTCTTTCCTGATCTGCTCCTGATCAACGCTGATGCCCTTTTCCAGCTCGACACACAGCACCGGACGCTGGCTGCCCGCTGTTCCGACTCCCACCAGCGCGGTGCGGAATATCACCGGATGGGTGTTGAAGACCCCTTCCACCGGGATCGTGAAGAGCGGTCCATCCTGGGTTTCGACCCGGTGGGATTTGCGTCCACAGAACCAGAGCCGCCCCTTGTCGTCGAAGCCTCCCAGATCCCCCATGCGGTGCAGAAAGCCGCCGGCCGGGTCGGTGATCTTGGAGAGCCGGTTGGCTTCGGGGCGATTGTGGTAACCGCGCGTCACCTGTTCCCCCTGAACCACTATCTCGCCGATCTTGCCGGTAGGAACCCGCAGCGAATCCTTCCAGGACGGGATCGCCTCATCGCTGATTTCGATCACTTCCAGCCGGATGCCCGGCACCGGGCGGCCGATGCAGACGCCGCCTCCGGCATCGGTGATCGCTCGTGTTTCACCCAGAATCTCGTTGCTGCCGATGGAACAGACCGGCAGCGCCTCGGTGGCGCCATATGGGGTAAAAATCTCTGCGTCAGGCGGCAGCATGAGCGTGAAGCGTTCCAGCACCGCGGCCGGCACCGGAGCTCCGGCCGAGATCACCCGCTTGAGCGTGGGCAGCTTGATGCCCTGTTCGGCGCCGTAACGTCCGACCCGGTTGATCAGGGCCGGCGAGCCGAACATGGTCGTAACTCCATGGGTCGTAATGGCGGAGATGATCTTTTCCGGATCCACCGAGCCGGGACGGGTGAAGTCCATCTCCGGGATTACCGCGGTCATGCCCAGGGCCGGCGCAAACAGCGCGAACAGTGGGAAGGTGGGCAGGTCGATTTCGCCAGGCCTGATGTCGTAGACCGCACGCAGCGCCTCGACCTGGGCCGCGAAGTTGCCGTGGCTGTAGACCGCCCCCTTGGGAGGGCCGGTACTGCCGCTGGTGAAGAGAATCGCGGCGGTGTCGTCACGGCCGGTCGGGGCGGCTGAAAAGGAGATGTTTTCTTCATCGTGGCGCAGCAGGCTGTCCAGGGTCGTTCCCCTCCAAAACAGTCGCCGTCCGACGGTAACATGCGTCTTGAGAGTGCTCTTGCCCCAACCGAACAGAATCCGCGCGACATGGGCCTTGGGAATACCGATGAAAGCCTGCGGTTCGGCTTCTGCCAGGCAGGCCTTCAGGTTTTTGATTCCAAGGCCGGGATCGATCAGGACCGGAATCGCACCGGTCTTGAAAAGGGCAAAGGTCAGCGCGAAAAGATCGGGCCCGGGGGGCACCATCAGCACGCTGCGCACCCCCCGGCCGATGCCGTTTCTGACCAGACCGTGGGCGATGCGGTCGGAGAGCGCATTCAACTCGCTAAAGGAGAGGCGGATGTTGCCCTTGGGAAAGATGATGGCCGTGGTATCGGGCTGCAGTCGGGCCATCTCCGGAAGGTGGGCGGCAATGTTGATGAAACGTTGAGGGTTCATGGTGTTATCAATATTCCTGCTGGCTAGGTTTATGTTTTAATCAATACATTAATGGAGTTGCATCATCAATCAGCCCTGGCACTTTTCATCGACCTTTGCAGAGCCACCAGAGCTCGGTAGCAGCCGCGCGGCGTGGAGTCGAAAGTAACCACCCGGCAGCCGCACCGCCGCTGCAACTCCTCCAGTGTCACGTCGTCCAGGAAGACGTCCTCCACCTCTTTCAGCATCACATCCGGCAGCAGCAGCGCCTCACCGATCTCGTGCCCGGCCAGCGCTGCAACAATATCGTTGCCTGCCACCAGACCACTCACGGTTACCGTGGGACCGAACAGCTTGTTTTCCACAACCAGCGGCACCAGTTCCAGCCCGGTCTTTTCCGAAAGACTCTCCAGAAATTCACCGACAAATCCGGCGGCCGAAACCCCGGTTACGACCGTTGCCCGGAACGAAGCCACAGGGCGGGCGCGGCGTAGCGCCTGCCCGGCCTCCCGGGCAAAAAGCGGAGCCATGCCGACCCCGTTCTCAATCTGCGGGAAGTCGCCGTACTCCCTGATCGGCGGAAACGGCAGCCCGGCTTTGAGATAGAACTCGTCCGCCAGAAACAGGAACGGCTCTCCCAGCCGCCGGCGCAGTTTCCTGGCCCGTGGTTCCCAGATCGAGATGAATTCACGGGCGTAAATGCCATCTACCGGGGTCAGCAGCGGCAGGTTGGCACGATGGTCGGTCAGCCCCAGCGGCACGATCGCCAGCGACCGCACCGCTGGAAACAGGCCGGCCAGTTCGGTCACGGTGCGTTCCAGCTCGTCGCCATCGTTAAGCCCCGGACAGAGCACTACCTGGGTATGCATCGCGATGCCGGCCGCGGCCAGCTGCCGCAGCTGGTCCATGACAGGTGGTATTCCCGCCTTGCCCAGCAGCTGTTCACGCAGGACCGGATTGGTGGCATGCACCGAGATGTAAAGCGGGGAAAGACGCTGTTCGATGATCCGGGACAGGGTCGAAGGTTTCAGGTTAGCCAGGGTAACGTAGTTGCCGTTCAGGAACGAAAGACGGTAATCCTCGTCCTTGACATAGAGCGGTTTGCGCAGCCCTTTGGGGAGTTGATGCACAAAACAGAAGACGCAGTTATTGGCGCAGCGCGACGGGACCGGCGCGGGAAAAGTCAGTCCCAGCGGCTCGCCGGTTTCCCGCTCTACCTCCAGTTCCCAGAGTTCCCCATCAGGTTTTTCTACCTCCAGCAGCAGTTCGTCGTTGCAGGAGGTGTAGTAGCTGTAATCAATGATATCCCGCAACGCATGGCCATTAACCGCCAGCAAGCGGTCACCGGCCTTCAGCTCCAGCTCCTCGGCAATTGAACCGTGGGCCACTGATTCTACCAGAAGACCTTTCATCAGGCCCCCCGGAAGAATTCGGAATCGCGGTAGTAGGCCGCCAGGGATCGCAAAAACACCTGCATCACCGCGGTTACCGGCACCGCCAGCAGCATGCCGATGATTCCGAACAGCTGTCCTCCGATCAGGAGCGCGACGATCGCCACCAGCGGATGCAGGCCGACCGTATCACCGACCACCTTGGGGGTAATCACCATCCCCTCCAGCAACTGTACCAGTCCGAACCATCCCAGGCAGAGCAGCGGATGCAGAATGTCGTTGAACTTGAGCAGCGCCATCACGACCGAGAGGCAGATGCCGATGATGGTGCCGACATAGGGGATGATAAACGTAATTCCGGCCAGCGTGCCGATCGCGATCGCCAGGTCAATGCCGATGAAATACAGTCCGATGCTGTACAGCAGCGCCAGGATGGCGCAGACCGAAAGCTGCCCGCGCACGAATCCGGACAGCACATTGTCCACCTCGGCCAGTTTTTCGGTGTAGCAGCCGCGAAAGCGTTCCGGTATGAAAGATTCTATGAATTGCTTGAGCCGAGGCAGATCAAAAAGCAGATAGAACAGGTAGACAGGAATAATCAGATAGCCCAGAACAGCGAGGAGCACGGAAATGGTCGAAGTCAGCGCTTTCTGCAGGAATGCCAGCAACGGCTTCAGCAGGTCGGGCGCGGAGCTGCGCGTCTGCTGTAACAGTTCACTCATCCGCAGCGCCAGTTTGTCTGGAGTCTCGATATTCAGGTACGATTTGACGGCCGGCGGTGTGATATCATAGAAATGGTTGGCATAGGCCGGCAGGTTGAGCTGCATCTTGGAAAATTCGCCACTGATCGATGCTGCCATGAAAACCGTGAATCCGATACAGATTGCCATCGCGAGAGTGAATACGACCAGGATCCCGTAGAGCCGTTTGATTCCTCGCCGCTCCAGAAGCTCTACCGCCGGATTCAGAATGTAAGCCAGCGCAAAAGCGATGAACAATTGCAGGAACACCGCCGAGGAAAAATAGAGCGCGGCCGCTGTCAGAACCAGCAGCAACAGTGCAACGGTCAGGAGAATTCTGGAACTTTTTTGCATGGGATCGTCTTACCACCGGAAAGCCCCCGCGACTGAGAGCCGGGGGGCTGTTTGAGGAGGCTACTGGTGCAGCCGGAAGGAACCATCCGCCGAGGTTATGGTGGAGATGGCATGTTTGTAGATCAGGATATCGCCGCTGGAATCCAGCAATACCGAGAAATTGTCGAAAGACTTTATGAACCCTTCCAGCTTGTCACCCGACATCATGATAATCGCAACGCGCACCCGCTCCTTGCGGGCCTGGTTGAGATACTGATCCTGGATATTGAAAGGTGCTTTTGCCATCTTTTTACGCCTCCCGTCTTTCATGAAATTCAATTACATGCTGCAAAATAGTATCAAACTTTTCCGGATATTCAAACCATAATATATTTGGGTCCGCCTTGAACCACGTCAACTGACGTTTGGCATAATGGCGGGTATCACGTTTGATCAGGCGGACAGCCTCTTCCAGGGGGATTTCTCCCAGGATATGGGCGACAGCTTCCTTGTATCCGATTGAACGCAGCGCCTTCAGTTCACGCCCGAATCCGGCCGACAGCAGGCCGCGCACTTCGTCCAGAAGTCCGCCGGCAAACATGAGTTCAACTCGCCGTTCGATCCGTTCGTAAAGTTCGGCGCGCTCGACCGAGATGCCGATCTGCAGGCTGTGATAGCGCTGCGTTGAAAAGGCATGTTCCTGTTGCTGGCGGGAGAGCGGAACACCGGTCAGCTGATGCACTTCCAGGGCACGGATGATCCTGACCAGGTTGTTCGGATGCAGTCCGGCAGCCAGTTCCGGGTCTACCAGCCGCAGTTTTTCCAGCATGGCCGCGTTGCCGGAGCGGTCGGCCTCATTCTGCAATGCGGCGCGCATCTCGGCGGAACCGGCGGGAGAATCCACCAGCCCCTTCAGCAGGGCGCGGATGTAGAGGCCGGTGCCACCCACCACGATGGCGCGCTTGCCGCGGGAACTGATCTCCCGGATCGCGGCATCGGCTGCCATGGCAAAATCCGCCGCCGAAAAGGTCCCGTCCGGCTCAACCACATCGACCAGATGATGGGGAACCTCGGCCAGTTGTTCGCGGGACGGCTTGGCGGTGCCTATGTCCAGTCCGCGGTAAACCTGCATCGAGTCGGCGTTGACAATCTCGGCATCCAGTTCATGGGACAGCTTCAGAGCCAGCTCGCTCTTGCCGGAGGCGGTCGGGCCGCAGATGATCAGGAGTTTGGGAATATTTGTATTCTTGCCAGCCATATGTTCCCGATAGAACGTATTTCAATGCATCGACCTTATTTAATGCCGGATTTATAGCAGCATGGCTTCCGGCGAGGCAAGATAAAACGGTGGGGAAAATATTGCCTGATTCAGCTGCTCCGTGGTACTAATAGCAGCTGATCCCAACCTTTCAGCTGATATTCAGCGAAAAGGCGCGGTCGGCTCATTTACGACAAGACCAAATGCAGCAGACGACATCCAACCGGCCTAAGGAGTTTACTTTATGTCTTTCCGTACAATCGAGTGGCGCGACGATACCGTGATTATGATTGATCAGACCCGCCTGCCGGGCGAAGAGGTCTACAACACCTATACCGATTTCAAATCCGTAGCTGATGCGATACGAGGCATGATCATCCGTGGGGCGCCCGCCATCGGTGTGGCCGCTGCAATGGGTGTCGCGCTGGGGGCGCGGGAAATCATCGCCGATACCCACGATTCCTTCTTTCGCCAACTGGAAAACGTCTGCGATGTGCTGGCCCGCACCCGTCCAACCGCGGTCAATCTTTTCTGGGGCATCGAACGGATGAAACGGGTCGCTGAGCAAAACCGCGACAAGAACCTCGACAGGATCCGTGAAATCCTCAAAAAGGAAGCGATCAGGATCGAGCAGGAAGACCTGACCATCTGCAGGAATATCGGCAAGTGGGGCGCGACCTTGATCCCCGAGGGAGCCACGGTGCTGACCCACTGCAATGCCGGCGGACTGGCCACGGCTGGCTACGGCACCGCCCTGGGGGTGATCCGCGCAGCCCACGAGGCCGGCAAGAAGATCCAGGTCTTTGCCGACGAGACCCGCCCCTGGCTGCAGGGCGCACGCCTGACAGCCTGGGAGTTGCTCAAGGATGGCATCCCGACCACCCTGATTTCGGACAACATGGCCGGTTTCTTCATGAGCAAGGGCGAAATCACCTGTTGCGTGGTCGGCGCTGACCGGATCGCCGCAAATGGCGATACAGCCAACAAGATCGGCACCTATTCGGTGGCGGTGCTTGCCAGGGAGAACAATATCCCCTTCTATGTGGCGGCCCCGGTATCGACACTGGACCTGACGCTCGCCGACGGCAGCAAGATACCGATCGAGGAGCGGCCTGGCAGTGAGGTGACGCACATCAAGGGCATCGCGATTGCGCCGGAAGGGATCAATGTCCGCAATCCGGCCTTTGACGTGACTCCGGCCCGCTTCATAACGGCCATCATCACTGAAAACGGCATCGTCAAGGATGACTATCGTGCCGGATTGCGCAAGGTCGCGGGTA
>MGZK01000104.1 GCA_001802125.1 Geobacteraceae bacterium GWC2_55_20 | reverse complement strand
TTCACTCATTTGAAGAAACAGCATACCTGCTCCGGAATCCCCAAGGGGCCAAGCGGTTGCTTGAATCAGTCGAGGAGCTACGTTCGGGAGGCGGTCAAGATAGAGAGCTGATGGAATGATGATCAAGTTCTCAACTGCAGCATGGGAAGACTATCTCTACTGGCAGACGACCGACAAGGCAATGCTCAAGCGCATAAATATTCTTATTCGGGATATTCAGCGTGAACCTTTTGCCGGTATCGGTAAACCCGAACCGCTCAAGCACCAGCTTGCCGGTTTCTGGTCTCGAAGGATTGATAGCTGCCACCGTTTGGTATATGCAGTTGAAGGTGATACCCTCTTGATTGCACAGTGCCGTGATCATTATTGAAAGCGAAAATCATCGGCGTCGAAATTACTGGGCATCAGCACCCGATGGTTGGACCCTTGTATAACCGATTGGTTATTCACTTGTCATAGATCCCAGGCTATTCTTCTTACGATATTTCTTTATTTGGTTCATTTTGGACAGATGGTAACAAGCGGCTCAATTTCCATATTATTTTTCTGTATAAACTCAACAAGTGATATTAACTCTCCAGGATTAGCAAAAGGCTTGTCAGACCACTTGACTTCAACAACCCACGATGGTTTTTGTGAAGATTTTTCACAAGCCACTATATCAACTTCGCCGTTTTTCCATCTTGCATAATGCAAATTATCCACAAAAACAGTCTCGTGGAACCATTGTGAGAAAATTGCTGTTTCAGTTAGACTTCCCATAGCATCGGATGAACGGTTTACTGGTCCAAATAGTGCTGCTCTCATAGATGGATTTGTTAAATATACCTTAAATGTGGTTGCTCTTTCGAAGCGCCTTGCTGTCTTATCAATTCTATGAATTCTTCTTATTAATAATGCGGATTCCAAATATTTTTTTATTGTATTCTTTGCGACTCCAGATGATTTGGAAAGCCCTTCTAAGCTAACCTCATCTCCAGAATTATAAGCAATTGTTGTAAATAATCTATTTAAGGTCAACGCCTTGATCTTAATTTGCAATAAGCTGTTTTTATTGCAAAATTATGGTTCCAGAAGTTAGTAGTTATTTTAATTGTCCCCCATGATTTTAATCAGTTCATTGGCAATATTGGGGCATTCCAGCCGCATAACGCTTTCTTCGGCATCACCAAAGCTCAAAAGATTGATACTGCCATACCAGACGATCCTTTGATCGATCACTGCAAACTTCTGGTGGATGTTTGATCGGAAGACCATGCTTACTCCAAGATTTTTCAACAAATCCAGAGTTCCCTGCAATGCGGCGGTGTCTTTCCCCTTAAAATCTTTCGCCTTTCTTGTCACCACAACAATCTTCACCCCATTCCGCAGCGCGACCTCCATCTGCGGCAACATCTGAAGGGTGCGTCTCTTGGTGACAAACGGGCTTACAATCAGGATTTCCCTTTTTGCGGCTATGACGTCATTACTATAAACTGGCAGAAAGTTGCCTTTGTTAAAGATAATATCAATCGTATCCGCTTCGACATTCCCTGCCTTAGCCTTGTAGCCGATAGCGGCGTAACCGTTGAGTCTTCTGCTATACATCTTCTCCAGCATTTTTACATGGATATCCACATAGTCGTAGATTTGAACCTCTTTCTTGCTATCAAACAACCGGTGAAGCCGGCCTGCGTATTGTTGCAGCGTCCCTTTCCACGATATGGGCATGGTCAAAAAGAGCGTGTCAAGACGCGGTTCGTCAAATCCTTCCCCGATATACTTCCCCGTGGCGATCAGCGTCAATTGCCGTTCAGCAGGAGTATCAACCAATCGTTTCAGGATTTCTCCGGTCTCCTTCGCACCCATTCTCCCCGTAAGGGATATCACATCCGGTATTTTTTCGTTCAGCTTTCCGGCGAGAAAATCAACATGTGCAGTCCGATCCGTAAGGACAAGACAATTCCTCCCCTCCTCATGACTTTTCACCACATCATCAACAATAAGTTGATTGCGCAACTCATTGACGATCATTTCCGCATAGTGCGACTGGATGGTGACCTCCTTTTCCTCTTTGTCCAATGGCGGTCGCAAAGAGGTGAATCGGGGAATTACGTAATGATCAAACGGCCGTTTTTCCGCCTGTCGCCTGGCATCATCCCGGTAACGAACCGGGCCGCACTGCATGAATATTATGGGGTGACGCCCATCCTTTCTGGTGGGCGTGGCGGTCAACCCATAGACATATTTAGCAGTTACGGTTTTGAGGATGGTCTCGAAGCTCACGGACGCGACATGGTGACATTCATCAACAATGATCATGCCGTAGTTTTTCACACACTCCCTGACATCACCCATTCGGTTCAATGATTGCATCAGGGCGATATCAATAACGCCACCCAACTCGACCTTTCCTTGTCCCACTTGCCCGATTATGCTGACCTCATTTTTTCGTCCTCTCCGCTTCCGGCCCGGCTCCGGCATCGGCAATGCTTCGTTAATGGTCAGGAACTCCGGCAATCTTTTTTTCCATTGCACAATCAGACTGGCTCTGTCAACGATAATGAGTGTGTTGACTTTTCTTTCAGCGATCAACCTGATTGCCACCACCGTTTTCCCGAAGGCTGTCGTGCCGGAGAGCACTCCACTATCATGCTCAAGCATTTTATCCAGCGCTTGTGGTTGTTCATCCCTCAAATATCCTTTGAATTCAACATCGATCTTATTGCCCCAGTTGGTCTTGTCCACCCAGTTGACAGCCAAACCCAGTTCAGACAACACCCCTCTCAGCTCTTCCTCGCACCCCCTTGGCAGGCAGAGGTATTCGGCAGTGTCATCGGCGCAACAGATAATTCTCGGTTCGTCATAGGTTGGAAAACGCATCGCCTGTTTTTTGTAAAACTCCGGGTTTCTGAACGCGGCCAGACGTTTTATTCGATTCAGCGCCCTCTGGGATATGCCTGACTTGGGGATAAAGAGCATGTTTGCTTTGACAATCTCTATTGACCGTGGGAAATCTGTTTTCCGCAACGTGACCTTTGCCGTATCCCACGGTTTTAGTGTATCTTCTTCATCTACTTTCAGGATGCCCAGTTCATTCCCCTGGCAGAGCTTTGTTATGTGCAGGTTTACGTCATCCTCTGAGAGTTTCTGTATTGTGCCCAAAAACGCCCACTGATCGGCATACGGCTCAAAAATTTCATCTATGAATTCACTGTGTTGGGCAGTTCTCGCCTCTTTTTGCAAAGGGAGCGCGATCAGGTTTCCCAGACCGCCTGAAGGCATCGTATCCTGATTGGGGAAAAATCTGTCATAGGATTTGAAGGTAATCTCATGTCTTTTGCTCATGGCGCAGGTAAGCAAGGAAGTGCCGAATTTTCTCGCCATGGTCGCTGACAGAGGTATTTGAAAGAAAAACCAGACATGGGCGCCATTGCCGGAGCGGGAGCGTTCGACCGCGAGAGGGATGGAGAATTCTGCCGCAACCTCTCGCAACGCCGTCACATCTTTTTGCCACTCCCCTTTGTCAAAATCAATCGCCAGGAACCAGCAGGTTTCATCAATGAGCATCGGGTATATTCCCGCGACAATTTTCCCGCGCAGATGCTCTTCAACCACATTATTATCAAAAGGGGCATACGATTTTTGTCTGCAATCCGCGCATTTAACCTTTGGTTTTGCGCAAACCCCCCGTTGCCATTCATTACGACAACAAGGAGAATAACCGGAACTCCCTTTCTTTTTGCTTTCCCACCGGATGGCGTAGACATCGTCCCGTCCCTTGAAGAGCGACATAAACAGACGTACTTTGTACACTACATTTGATTTGCCGTTGATAGTTGAAAGGATGGAATTCACAACGGATTGCCCGTCGCTTACTGCAGCTCCGATTGCATGTTCGTTCTGTTCATCATGGGGAATGTGTGGAATTGCATGATCCAACTGAGACTTTAAGGTTTTGATTTCCTCTTTCAGAGTACGGTTTTCCGCCAGCAATGCCTGATACTTCTCAAGCAGTTCGAAAGAAGTGCAATTCTCTCCGTTCACACCAACTCCTCACTCATTCTCTCAGTGCCTCGGGGCTGCTTGGTATTTCTATATTGCATCCATAATCCGGGTCATTAGCTCTTTTTCGGCTTTCAAATACTTCTCACCCCGTTTTGCCGCCAGGCTTACACCTGACGAGCCGAGATAGAGGTACTTGCCAGCTTCGCTGCCCAAACAGCCAAATTCAAAAATTGCCAAGTGGCATATTATTCCGCGTGCCAATGCCGGTAATCTGCTTTTGTGTCAACCATGACCTGCTCATGCATCTTGTGAGCAGAAAAGTCCACGACAAACGGGTGTTATCCCTGATCGGCAGGTACTTGCGAGCCGGGGTGAAGGTGAACGGGCGTCTGGAAAAGAGCCGCCTGGGTGTACCTCTCGGACAGGGCGGGGAATTACGGTTCTATCCGGGTAATCTCCAGCTTTGCCTGAGAGTTCCATAGGGAAGTCAACTCCACTGGCATCAATTTTCCGCTTCTATTCTGCCATAGGCAGAGCCATATCTTTATTCTTTGTGGGAAATATAAACAGGTCAGACTGTTTTATCATGGCGTTATCCTTACGGGGTAGTGCGAAAAGGGGGAAAAGGGTGCAGGCTGCTTGCCGGGTGCAAAAGCATATCAATCCTGCCAGGTAATGCCGTGATCCTCGCACCACTCTCGGGCGATTTCTTTGTACGCCTCATCTTTGTACGCGTACCAGCTCTTCTCGATGCCGTGCCTATGGAGTGTCTCTTTGAACCTGCGGAATGCTCCCTTACCTGCTATGGAGCGAAACAGGTCATTGGCAATCTTATGGTTTTCGACCGTAAAGCAGAATCTCTCCATGATGGCGTATTCGTGTATGTCATATCTGGTGGGAAGCGGGACATTGTCGCCGTTGTCTTCCTTGGCCAGGAACTCGGCTGTCTCCCGGATGATTTCTTGCTCCCATTCCGGACGGTCATCGAGCGGAGCGTCACTTTCAGCGGCGTATTTGTACTCGTCAGTAACCATGATAAATTTGCCGGTACTCCGCTGGAAATAGACTGTCATCGTGTCGGAAATGATTTGCATCTCCTGCACGATATCGTTCAGGGAAACAGGTTCCTTCTGTTCCGGTGGGGTGACGGAGTTTTTGACGACAGCGCGGCGTTCGATCTCCTCCTGTTCTTCCCAGGTTATGCCATAAGGAGCGCCCCCGGAGGTATATCCGGCGATATAGGCAAAATGTTCATCACTTTCCGGTTCCATGAACGGTTCCGGTGCTTGTTTCTTTGACGGTTTTTTGGCCATGTTATGCTCTTTCAAAATATGTCGGGAGGCAACTGCTCATCGGACGTCCAGTTCATTCGTTGCGTTATCATTTTAGCGGCGGGATATCATCATTGGGAACAAGCAGTCTGATTGAACGCGCCTGTCCGGGCACTCGACTGATCAACCCGTTTTCTTCGAGTTTCAGAATCATCTGATGAACCGTTGGTGGGGTCACTTTGAAGTATCTTTGCATCTCAGCTTCAGCGGGAGGCCTGCCATGGATTTTTGTATAGTTGTAAATGAAGGCCAAGTACTGACCTTGTGTCTCAGTCCATTTCAGCGGCATGTTGTTTCCTCAATTCGCGAACAACGGGACGGGAGATCACCGGCTGTCAGGCCGGTGTATCTTCCTGGATACTTTTCTATAAATATTTTCGGGCTCTTGACCGTGGTACTATTTTGTGGTACTAAGATCATGTGAAACGGAAAAATCTCAAAACACTGGAATCCATCTTTGCTCATCCTGTCCCTGGAAACATTCAGTGGCCGGACATTCTTGCTCTTTTCAAAGAGCTTGGAGCTGAGATCACCGAGCGGGAAGGTTCCCGCGTCGGGGTCCGTCTTTTTGGTGATCGTCGAGTATTTCACCGTCCGCATCCTTCGCCGGATACGGATAAAGGAGCAGTCGCCTCCATTCGGAAGTGGCTTGAAGAAAACGGAGTTAAGCCATGAACAACATGAACATCAATGGATATGACGCTGTCATTTCATATGATCCCGAAATCAACATGTTCCGGGGAGAATTTATCGGGATTAACGGTGGTGCCGACTTTTACGCCATCACAGTAGATGATCTACGAAAAGAGGGAGAAGCCTCTCTCAAGGCGTTTCTCGAAATGTGCGCCGAAGACGGGGTTGAGCCGCGCAAACATTTCTCCGGAAAGTTCAATTTAAGAGTACCTCCTGCATTGCATCAGCGTCTCGCCGCACAAGCTGCCGCTCACGGCAAGAGTATCAACGCCTGGGTCGTTGAACTCTTATCAGATTGTGCTGTTCACGGCCACTAAGTCTCAAATATTTCCCTTGAGTTCTTCTTTCCTGTGCAACGTGGTCGGCGTTGACCCGCCGGTTTTGTTTAAGGGCAGGTCCAAGGATGTGGTTAGGCGTTATTCTGTTTCAATTTTTGGTACTTGGCGTTCCACCAGCACACCAACTGCGCATGCTGACTAAAGGAAACCCAAGTCATATTCTTCTCGTCTGTAGGCGATCCACCAAATATCAGTGGAGTACTGTACCATTTTGCTTTCCCGGTAAATTTCGGGTCTTCTTCCATTCGAATTTTCTCAACTGGAAACTGGTAGGGCTTCAAATATTCATTCGTCAATGGTACTGTCGGCACTCTGAAGTAGTTTCCACTTGCATCGGATAGGATGAAATCATCCCAGCCAATCAGTCCGATGAAGAAATATCCTGGCAAAGTTGCGGATATTCCATATTCAGCTGTAAGCTGCACAGCCTCCTCCTGACTTTCGGCCAAAGCAAAATATTCTTCGTCGTACCATCCATCTTTCATAATTCTCCTCGACTAACGAAGTGGAGACCGTTTGCCACCTCATTGTTAGCCATGTTCTTTTTCAGTAGTTGGCCGATTTGTAAACGAAATGAATTCGATTTGCTTCGTCATACGGGGAGCTGCTGGGGGGACATTGCTTGCTATTTAACTAATATATCTCAATAGTCAATTAGCAAGCAACGTCCCCCCAGCCCCTCCTCAGAACTCCCCCAGAACTCCCGGTCCCCAGAACTCCAGGCATCTTTACTTCGCTTAACAGCGATGAGCGTGGCCGACTATGGCGACGAATATGCGCCGATTTGTCAACCTTATTCCAGCTTAGCATTTGGAAACTTTTTGACCCACACTCGCTTAATTTGCGCCTCCTGTTCGTCACAGATTTTGGCTTGTTGTGCTTCTTTCTTTTCGGAAATTTTATCACCAGTCTGTATGAATTTAGTTTGCCATTTAATTGCACTTAACCCCGCTTCGGTGACAGCTGTATATGCTGCCTGTAACTCTTCTTGATTCATATCCTTTAACGCTGCATATTCATAAACTGTGCAATCTGCAAGTACTGATACGGGGGTTACAAATATTAATATAGCTATCGATGTCAAAAATAGTTTTTTCATTATATATTTCTCCTTTTGTCAGATGCTTGGGGACGAACCGACCAGACATGCAGTGTCATATCCAGGTTCAAGAGGCGGCACCTCATGGTTCTAATTGATACCTCTGCGTTTTTTGAATAGTTCGTATCGCTGTTGCAACGCTTTCCTCGACGGTCGATTTATCACAATACAAGCAAGAGTTTTGCCGACAAACTGCCCATATTCTTTGCAGGCATCCGGGTGCAACTCTACCCGTAACGACTCCGGTTCAATGCCTAGCAAGTCCAGGTCAAAGAGGGTGTGAATGTCAGACCTCAGCAGGAGGCCGTTTCCGGGGTGGTTATCCTCTTCACCGCGATAGGGGCTTATATGTGCTGCCTCTAAGACCGCCAATACCTCACAGCCGGTTACCAAACAACGATCTCCGTATAGCTTGCGCAAGTCATCACGAAATACGCCCTGCCCACGCCGTTCACGGATTTGCCGTTCCACCACCAGCCGACGATTATATCCTTGTGGCACATAAACTTCGTTGTCGCTCAGGCATGTTGTACTGTCCGCTTCTTCCGCACGCAGCCACATCTGCGGTGTCTCAACTCCCGCGAGTGACTGCTCGAATGAAGAGTAACTGTTGATATTTAGTTTCTGCGTGACATTCCCAAAGCGTTTGAAGGTCGGCCAAAAATTCTTGATTCCGCCTGCATCAACCGGATTGAAGACTCTTATCGAATTCACATCAAAATATAGACCTCCACTGTACCGGCCCATATATGGCTGAAGGAATTCTTTGCGATAGTTGAAGGAAGCACTGGCTATAATGAGACCATCACATTGAAACAGAACGACCGTACCCGGATCCGCTATGAGACCTTTTGTTTTGTAATTGTAACAACCGCCTTGCTTGAATGGCAATTCACTCATAAAGTACTTCTGCTGAAGATCATCAACGTTTTGATAACCTTCATCTTCAAACTCGCCTAGCGACATTGGCAAGATTCTTACTGCTGGAAGAACGCCACCATGTTGAGATAACCGCTCTGAGTGGACTATCGATCCGAATGCTCTTTCGAAATAAAGAACTCCACCAATGGGACCCCGTTCAGGATTCTCTTTTATCTTTTGGTCGCAGAGTTCTTTGTCTTCTGTGTATTCCATGCAAAGATAATCGCCTATGTATTCCCATTTAGAGGTTTCTGTGAAAAGGAAAATTGGAATTATCGCAGATTGTTCTTTTAGTTTCCGGGCTGCGGTCCTGACACGTTGCTTGGTCCCAAGAGTAACCTCTTCGGGCGCTCCTGGATTCCATCTGTGAGCTGTATTGAAACAGCCACACACAACAATTCCATTAGACTCGGGTAATGATGATCTGATATTACCACCAAGCTCCGCGCTAATTTTAACCCTTGAGTAGGATTGACCTAATTCCGGAAAACTCATAATCTATTCCTCACTTTTCAAACGATCAAAGTCAAACATCATGGGCGTCGTAGGCATTCCATCGTCCCCCGGCCGCCTTTAGCCTGTCCCGAAGAGCTGTCTTTGTAAACGGCACCATCACCGCAACAGTATCCTTATCCCGATGCCGCATGTTGGGATCGCATGGTCTTTCGTCAACAATGATTTCCACCGTCTTCATCCTGACCTGCCGTATCTCGTCATACCGGTATCGAACACAGATCAGCTTGTCTCCAAACTGCTCAACCAGTCTTCTGGTCCCCTTTTGCCCCGGTTTAAGATGCGTATGGGCTTTCATATCCCTAAGCATGTGGTTATCCTCGTGTCACGGGAGAATAATTCTAAAAAACCGCCCAAAGCAACAAACACCCTGAACGGCTTATCCTGATATCACTGCTGCTGCAATGGCGAGCATGCTTTTTGAGACGCTAAAGAGTGATGATTAGACAGCGCCAAGCTACGCTTTGTGCCTGTTCAAGTCAAGCGGCAGCAAAGATACTGAGCATGAAGCTGTATTTTCACGATCCGCTGTGCTAGTATCGCTTCCATTACGATTTTTTACCTGAGGAGAAACGCGATGAAATATACCCTGCTGGCCCTGATGGGTCTGGTTTTCACCATAAGCGGTTGTGCCATGTTTACTTCCTGGAAAAGCATTCCGCCGCCGGGCGGTTGCGACCAGTGCCACACACTGCCGATCAATGCCAACTGGCAGGTGAACTACCAGGTCGCCAATATTGCCGATGAACGCGGCCGGCTGAACTTCCAGACGCCGGAGTACAATCAGCCGACCCTGGGAGGGCAGACGTCGCCGCTTGAAACCAAGAAGGTCGAGGAAAAGGCCTGTTTCGATTGCCACAAGTCTCCAACTCCGGCCCACAAGGAGCGCAAGGGGCGTTTCCATCACTGACAGCTAGACGGACCAGTTAACTTACCCCGCCGTGCAGGCCTCAGCCGCACGGCGGTTTTTTTACAGGTAGAGAGTGTATCCCTGGGTTCAGTTCAGGAGGAACAAGTGACAAGGCAGCAGCAGAGATGGGTGGTCGGGCCCGAAACCGTACGGATGCTGGAGTTGGGGCACCCCTGGGTAGTGGCGGACGCTTATACGAAGAAATGGCCGGCCGGCAAGGCCGGGCAGACCGTGGAACTGTGCGACGGCCAGGGGCGGTTTCTGGCGACGGCGCTGCTCGATCCGCAGGAGCGCATTGCGGCGCGCGTGCTGTCGCGGGAGCGGATCCGGCTGGAGCGCCCCTGGCTCACCAGGCGTCTGCAGGCCGCGATCCGGCTGCGCAGTGAGCATGCCGACCTCTCGGAAAGCGATGCCTACCGGCTGGTAAACGCCGAGGGGGACGGCCTGCCCGGCCTGACGGTGGACCGCTATGCCGGTTACCTGATGATCCAGCTCTACAGCGCTGCCTGGCGGCCGCACCTGAAGCTGGTCACCGAAATCCTGCAGGAATTGCTGTCTCCGCTGGGGATCTACGAGAAGCAGCGGCCCCAGAAGACCCGCGAGCTGGAGGCGGCCGGCGACAGCAAGAACTACGGTCGTCTGCTGGCCGGCAACGCCGCGCCACAGCGGCTGGAGGTGCGCGAAAACGGCCTGACTTTTCTGGTTAGCCTGGAGCAGGGACTGAATACCGGACTGTTCCTGGACCAGCGCCGGAATCGCCAGGATCTGATGAAGCGGGTGGAGGGGAAGCGGGTACTGAACCTGTTTGCCTATACCGGCGCCTTTTCGGCGGCGGCCGCTGCCAGCGGCGCCTCGGTTGTCACCAGTGTGGATGCCTCGCCCGGCTATACCGAGTGGGCCAGGGCCAACTTCGGTGTCAATCACCTCAATCCCAAGCGGCACGAGTTCATCGTCGGCGACTGCCTGGCCGTGCTGGGCAAACTGCAGAATGGCAAAAAACGCTATGACGTGATCCTGATGGATCCGCCTTCTTTCTCGACCACCTCCAGAAGCCGCTTCACGACCCGCGGCGGCACCTCAGACCTGGTGGCGGCCGCCCTGCCGCTGCTGAATGACGGCGGATTGCTGATCGCCTCCTCCAACCACCAGAAGGTCGATCTGGCCGAATACCTCAAGGAGTTGCGGCGCGGCGCGCTGCAGGCCGGCAATGAACTGCGGGTGATTTCGCTTTTCGGCCAGCCGGAGGATTTTCCCTACCCGGTCACCTTCCCGGAGGGGCGCTACCTCAAATACGCCGTCTGCGTCAAGGGTTAGTTTTTAAGGTTTATCTTTCTTGATTCATTCAAGTAAATTGAATAGAATGCCGATAGATTGTCTGAGGGCCGCTTACAATCCGGCTTTCAGTTAACATCTTGCTATTTATTGAAATACATCAGGGGAAGAGGTAAGCCATGGTGGAACAGATAAACAGACCAGCCGATGCCAATCAGGATCTTGCCGCACTGGTTGCCGCACGCAGAAAGAAAAGAACCGCTCCCGAATTGCCCGCCGCTGCCGCCGCGGAACCGGCTCCGATGGAGGATTTTGTCACAATTCTGATGAAAAAAGGATTGATCACCAGCGAAGAACTGGCCAGCGAACAGCGCCAGAAGATTCGATCCGTAAGATAACCAAGGTGACTTAATCCTCATCCGGCGCATCAGGATGAGGATGGTCATTATGGATACCCGCCCAAAATGACGTCAGCCAGCATCATAATCAACGAAGCAGATCTGAAAATAGATTTCTACCGGGCCTCGGGACCGGGGGGGCAGCATCGCAACACGACCGATTCGGCGGTGCGGATCCGCCACCTGCCGACCGGCATTGTCGCTCAGGCTTCCGAATTCCGCTCCCAGTTCCAGAACCGCGAGGTCGCCATGCAGCGCCTGCGGCTTGCGCTGGAGAAGCGTGAGCGTAAGGTGAAGAAACGGGTTGCCACCCGCGTGCCGAAGCGGGCTAAAGAGCAGCGCCTCAGCGGCAAGAAAATCCAGTCCGAGAAGAAACGCCTGCGCACGACCCTGGAATAGACCTGTCCAATTCTCCTGCCAGAATTAGTTTGACTCACCCCGCATAACGCTGTAATTTAGCAGGGTTTATATCCGGAGCATTTCGATGGTACGCGCATATCTCTATCTGGCGGTGTTCATTCCGCTGACATTTCTGTTTTCAGTCAGCGCCTTCGTCACGACGCTGTTCGACGGCAGCGGCAGGGCCTATGCCTGGCATGCGCGGCTGTGGGCGCGGCTGGCTCTGGCGCTGAACCTGGTCCGGGTCACCGTCAGCGGAACCGGGAATGTTCCGGCCGGCCCGGCCATTTTCATGAGCAACCACCAGAGCAACTTCGATATCCTGGCGCTGCTTTCAGCGATGCCGTGCCAGCTCCACTGGATTGCCAAGAAGGAACTGTTCGACATTCCGGTTTTCGGCCCATCAATGCGGCGTGGCGGTTACATCCCGCTCGATCGTGGCGATGGCCGTAAGGCCTTGCGGAGTGTGGATGAAGCGGCCGCCACGATCCGCAACGGCAAGAGCGTGGTGATGTTTCCCGAAGGGACTCGCTCCAGGGATCGCAATCTGCTCCCCTTCAAGCGGGGCGGCTTCATCCTGGCCCGCAAGGCCGGTGTTCCGGTGATTCCGGTCACTATCAACGGCAGCGGTAAAATAAACCCTCCCAACCGGATCCGCCTGTACAGCGGCGACATCCAGATGGTGCTGCACCCTGCCGTGATCATACCGGACGGCCTGAGCCGGAACGAGGCCGAGTCCTGGATGATGGAACAGGTCCGGAATACGATAGAATCTGCGTTGGAGCATTGAATGAACATTGGTTATCAGTACATAATTCTGATTATTGCCGGAATGGCGGGCATCATCTGGGGGCTGCCGGCCGCCCACCGTTTGAAGAGTCCCTACGATATCGGCGCCGCACTGGCGGCCCTGGCGGGAGTGGTCGTGACCACCCTCGGGGTGCTGCTGACATTTATCCCAAATTTTTTCAGGTGACCCGATGAACGATCAGCAAAAAAGCATACTGCTTAACGGAGCGGTAATAGTAGTCATCTGCCTGCTGATGTTCCTTGCGGGAACCTGGTGGCGCATGAGCAGTCAGTACAAGCTGGGAGAGGAAGCGCTTCGCAGGGGCGATTTTCCCGGAGCGGTGGCCGGATTCGAGTCGGCCATCCATATGTACATCCCTTTCCACCCCACGATAAATAAGGCTGCCGAACAACTGTGGCGGATTGCCGAACAGAACGAAAAGCTGGGTGATGTCAACCGGGCCCTGATTGCTTACCGTTCTCTGCGCAGTTCGTTTTATGCCGATCATTGGCTGGTTACCCCCGGTGAAGACTGGATTGCGCGTTGCGACAAGAAGATAGCGGCGCTGGTGCCGCAGCAGCGGGAAAGATAGATCATGGAAACTTTGGAATCAAACTCGGCGTTGCAGATAGTGGCCCTGGGCGGATTGGGCGAAATCGGCATGAACATGATGGCTTACATCTATGACGAGGACATCATCATCGTCGATTGCGGCCTGATGTTTCCCAGCCCGGAAATGCTCGGAATCGACTACGTGATACCCGATATCTCCTGGCTGCGTGAGAGAGTCGGGAATATCCGCGCCATCTGCCTGACCCACGGGCACGAGGATCACATCGGAGCGCTTCCCTTCGTGCTGCAGGAGTTGAACGTGCCGGTCTACGGCACGGCCCTGACGCTGGGGTTTGTCAACGAAAAGCTCAAGGAATACAAGCTTGACGGTTCGGTGGAGCTGGTGATCGTCAAGCCGCGCGACACTGTGCAGCTGGGCCGTTTCCGCGTGGAGTTCCTGCGGGTGGCCCACTCGGTGGTCGATGGTTGCGCGCTGGCCATCACCTCTCCGGAAGGGGTCGTGATCCATACCGGCGACTTCAAGATCGACCATACCCCGGTCGATGGCCAGCTGACCGACCTGGCCAGCCTGTCGCGCTACGGCGAGGCCGGTGTGCTGGCGCTGCTGTCCGATTCCACCAACGTGGAGCGCGAGGGCTACACCCTCTCCGAGAAATATGTCGGGGAAGCCTTTGCCGAAATATTTCCGCGCTGCAGCGGCCGTATCATCGTGGCCGCCTTCTCCAGCAGCATCCATCGCGTGCAGCAGGTGGCCGACAATGCCGCCCGCTGCGGCCGCAAGATCCTGCTGAACGGTCGCTCCATGGTTAAAAATGTGCAGATCGCCAGGGATCTGGGTTACCTGACGATTGCGGACGATATTCTGATGGACCTGAGGGAATTGCCGCATCTGCCGCCGGAACAGGTCTGCATCATCTCCACCGGCAGCCAGGGCGAGCCGATGAGCGCCCTGACCCGCATCGCCATGGACGATCACAAGCAGATCAAGCTGGAAAAGGGGGACACGGTGATCCTCTCCTCGCGCGTGATTCCCGGCAACGAGCGCACAATTTCCGAACTGATCAACCATCTCTATCGTCGCGGCGCCGAGGTCTTCCACGAAAAGGTGTCCGAGGTGCATGTCTCCGGCCACGCCAGCCAGGAAGAGCTCAAGCTGATGCTGAACACGGTGCAGCCCCGCTTTTTCATACCGATTCATGGCGAATACCGGCACCTGGTCAAGCATATCGAGCTGGCCCGCAAGGTCGGCATCCCCGAGGAACGCTGCATCCTGGCCACCAACGGCGAGGTGGTCTCGTTCTATGCCGATACGGCCGCTATTGTCGAGAAGATCGAATCGGGGCGGGTTTTTGTTGACGGCAAGGGGATCGGCGATGTGGGGCGGATGGTGCTGAAAGACCGCAAACACCTGTCCGAGGACGGCATGATCGTCGTGATCATCGGCATGAACCACTCCACCGGCGAAGTGATCTATGGTCCCGATATCGTTTCGCGCGGATTCGTGTTCGAGGATGAAAGCCAGGAATACCTTGAGGATGCCCGCAAGGCCGTCATCTTTGCGCTGGGTGAATTGAACGTGGAGACCCGCTGTGACGGTGAGGAGGTCAAGACCGTGGTCCACCAGACCTTGCGCCGTTTCTGCAAGAAAACCATCGAGCGCCGGCCGGTGATTCTGCCGGTGATCATGGAGATGTAACGATCTGTAGACCTACAATTTAATGAGCGGCAGCGATGCCGCTTTTTTTGTGATATGATGACAAGCCAGTGCAATAGTCTGCCGTGACCTACCGTGAGACCGAGGAGAAACAGACATGACCATCAGGGCTACAGTAATTGCCATCACCTCTGCAAATGCCATTCTCTTCCTTATTATCGCGATCGGTTTTATCTCCTTCAGTAATTACCAGGAAAACAAGCTCGAACATCTGATCATCAGTGATCTGAAATTCTCCCGGGATCTTGACCAGACCTACAGCATCGGCCTGCGTGCCGGTATCGCCCTGAGAAACCTGGTGATTGATCCTTCTGATAAAGTGGCTCTCAAAACATTTGAAGAATCGCGAAAAGAGTTCACCGCCAAGGCCAATGAAGCGCGCACGCTCAACAGCGGCAAGGCCGGGGCGCTGATGGGGGAAGCAGCGGAGCTGTGGGCCGAGGCCGACCCGCTCAAGACCAGGATAATCCAGCTGATCCAGGCTGGAAACCGTGACCAGGCCATGTCGGTGGTCGGCGAAGACACAGACATCTGGCGCGAGATCAAGCAGGTCATCGACGAAGCCCGCGAGGAGCAGGACAGGGAGCTGGCGGCCTCGATAGATGAGAGCAGGGAGATCATCCACAAGGGGCGGCTGGCTGTGGCTGGCTTCTTGCTGGTTGGAATTTTCGGCATGATCGGAACGGCGTTGATTGCATTCCGCCGTATCCTGCGCCCTCTGGAACGACTGGTTTCGGCGGTTGCCAGGGTCGGGACCGGGGATCTCAGTCACTCAATTCCGATCGACAGCAAGGATGAGCTCGGTCAACTGGCAGCTGAGTTCAACATCATGGTCGCCAAGCTCGGCAGCATGGTGGTGAAGCTGACACGCTCGTCGGCCGAGCTGCAATCGGCTTCCGAACAGATTGCCGCAACCGTCCGTCAGGTGGTGTCATCATCCGGAATCCAGGTTGCTGGCGTTAACGAGACCTCCGGTGCCGTGCTGGAAATCACCGGTTCGATCCAAAGTGTGGCCCAGAGTATCGAACACCTCTCCGGTTCGGCACACGAGAGTTCCACGTCGGCGCTTGAAATGGCTGCAAACATCGAGGAGGTTGCCCACAATGTCGATGGTCTGGACAGGTCCGTGGCGGAGGTGAGCAGTTCGATCATCGAGATGGCGGCTGCGGTGAATCAGATCAATGACAACGTCCAGCAACTTTCGGATATTGCGCTGTCAACGGCAAGTTCGATCGCGGAAATGGATAACTCGATCAAGGAGGTCGAGCGCAACGCCCTCGATACGGCCGGTATTTCCGATAATCTCCTGAATGACGCCGAATCCGGCAGGAGAACCGTCGAAGCCACCATCAAGGGTATCAACGAAATCCGCAAGGCATCGGGGCTGACCACTGAGGCGATCACATCGCTGGATGCGAAGGCCGATGATATCGGCAAGATCCTGCTGGTGATCGACGATGTGGCGGAACAGACCAATCTGCTGGCGCTCAACGCCTCAATCATCGCGGCCCAGGCCGGGGTGCACGGCAAGGGCTTTGCCGTGGTGGCAAACGAGATCAAGGAGCTTGCCAATCGAACCAAGCTGTCCACCAAGGAGATCGCCCAGGTGATCAAGACGGTCCAGAACGAGACCCACAGGGCCGCCAGCACCATAGAAATGGCGGAAAAAAGCATCACCAACGGTGAGCGGCTCTCAAGAGAGTCCGAAGGTGCGTTACAAAAAATTGTGGTTGGTATCCAGCTGTCCACCGACCGCATGAGTCACATTGCCAATGCCACCAGCGAACAGGCCCAGGGGAGCCAGATGATACGTCTGGCGATGGAGCGGGTTTCGGAGATGGTCAACCAGATCGCCCGGGCCACCAGCGAACAGGGCAAGGGAAACGAATTGATCATGGAGTCGGCGGAGAAGATGAAATCCCTGACCGGTGAGGTCAATCTTGCAACTAAAGAACAGGCTGATGTCAGCAGCTTCATAGCCAGAATCACGGAGCAGACCTCCAGCATGATCCGCGAGATTAAACAGGCCACGGACGAACAGAGCCGCAGCAGCAACCAGATAGTGCAGTCAATCGGTAAAATCCAGGATTCGGCCCGCTCAAACGCAAGTTCGACCAAGGTGCTCGACGATGTGATTACTAAGCTATCCTTGCAGGTCAAAGTCCTTCAGGAGGAGATGGCCAACTTCAGACTGTAATGTTATGTTGAAATGGCAGCAGGTTTTGAATGATCGACATTGCAAACGGTCTGATGGTAAACTTGTGCTATCATAATCAGAGGAAAAGGGCGCGATCATGGATCAGCACAATCATCAGCATGCGGAATCGCCGGAAATGCTTTCCCTGATGGGCTACAGCTTGGCCAGGGAAACCGGGCAATTTCAAAAAGGGATCGAGCTGTGCCTCAAGGCGATAGCAATGAATCCGCACAGCAGCGACAACTATCTGCACCTGGGGCGGATTTATCTGCTTGCGAAAAAGAAGGATCTGGCAATGAAGGCTTTCAGGAAGGGGCTCAGGGTTCGCAAGGATGCCAGGATCATCGACGAGTTGAGGTCGATGGGTATCCGCCAGTCTCCCCCTTTCGCCTCGTTGCCGCGTACTCATGTGATCAATCGGGTGACCGGCAAGATCATGAGAGTTTTGAAGCTTCGGTAAGGGCAATAGTACAATCCAGAAAAAGAAAGAGCGGGACAGGCGAAAATGCCGGTCCCGCTTTTTTGTTTGTATGGCATTTGATCGGGTGTTTTGCTATAACTCACAGATCATTTTGTACTAATTGGACTATCATGCCCCGAATTTTTGACGACATCTCGCAACAGCTTCTAACTGCACTTCGAGCCACCCTTGAGACGGCCAGTCATGCCGATTTCAGCGTCGGTTACTTCAACCTGAGAGGTTGGCAGGCGCTGGACGATCTAATAGAATCCTGGGACCCCGGTCAAGGGCAGCTTTGTCGGGTTCTGATCGGGATGCATCTCCATCCTTTCGAAGATGCACATTGATCTAAACCGCACATTCTGGCCTGTCAAAGACGAATCGGATTACGACCCCGACAGCTTCCGCTATAACTCTGCATTCGGAATGAAAGCAGACAACTGGTCTGAACTCTTACAAAACAAGCGGGTAGTAATTCTTGCCAAGGCCGGTGCCGGCAAGACAGCGGAGCTTCGTGAAGCCGCGCGTACGTTGCGTGGCGAAGGGAAGACCGCTTTCTTTTTTCGTATCGAGGAATTAGCTGAATCAGATTTAAGCTATGCTTTTGAAGAAGGCAGCCTGGATGAAATGACGAACTGGCAACAAACGGATACCCCTGGTTGGTTCTTCCTGGACTCGGTTGACGAGGCCCGTTTGGTTGATGTTAAAGGATTTGAAAGAGCCCTGAAGCGATTTGCTTGTGCATTGGGTGATTCCTTGGATCGGGCACACATTTTCATCTCATCAAGAGGCAATGACTGGAAGGCAAATGCCGATTATGAACTGGTTGTGGAAAAACTCCCGTTCAAAAGAAGCGAAACCCAGATGCATGAACAGACTGCGGGTAAAGCAGCCAAAATTTTTCCAAGTGGCAGCAGGGCTGTTAAGCGTGAGACTGTTTCCGAAATTGAAGTCAAAATTGTCAGATTGGCCCCTTTGAATCATGACCAAATGCGCTTGTTTGTTTCAGAACAAGGCATTCCTGATGCTAATGCGTTTGTGGATGCCATCATTCGAGCAGCTATCGAGCCTTTTGCAGAAACCCCTCAAGACCTCCTTGATTTGATCGTATATTGGGAAAAGTTTCACCGATTCGGGTCTCACGCTGAAATGGTCGCCTTTAATATTAACAAAAAAATCTCGGAGTCAAAACCCGACCGGGACGAAAGATGCCCTTTGCCGTTAAATAAGGCCAGAACTGGTGCTCAGGCCATGGCCGCCGCAATGACCCTTACTCGCAAGAATGTAATTATCGTGCCAGATTTCCCGGTGGCTGCCCATCGTGCAGCGCAGGCAATTGACGCCACGGACATCTTGCCGGAGTGGGAACCAAAGGAAAGAAAAACATTATTGGGCAGGGCTCTATTTGAAGTTGCTACGTACGGCACGGTACGTATTTATGAACGCCGAACCAGAGAGTATCTGACGTCCCAATGGTTGTTACACCTTCTTGCAAGCGGGAAAAACAGGCGCTCAATCGATAACCTCATTTTCGCCAAACGTTATGGCGCGGGCCTTGTCATTCCTTCGATGAAACCTGTTGCTGCATGGCTTGCCATAAAAGATGACCGAATCTTGGAGCGGTTGGTCGAGGTTGCTCCGGAGGTGTTGATTGGTTATGGCGACCCAGCAAGTCTCCCAATCATAATTCGGAAGAAATTATTACGGAAATATACCGAGGTAATTTTCAAACAAAAAACAGACGATGAAACATTTGATCTTGATTCTCTCAAGCGCCTAGCGGATCCGGAGCTTGCCGACACCATAAATACACTGCTGGAACAGTACGGGGACCACGAGGAAATCAGAAAACTCTTGCTTCGCATGGTCTGGCAAGGTGAGCTTAAGGCCTGCGCCGATATCACCATGAGGTTTGCACTTGATTCGGCAATGGATCATTACACGAGGATCGGAGCCATAAGGGCGATACATGCCATCGGGAATGACATCCAGAAACAACTTATTGTTCAGGCAATTACCTCCAATCAAACCACGTGGGATACAAAGCTGTTGGCAGAAGTTATCGATGCGTTTTTCCCGGAATTCATTTCTCCTGATCTGCTGTTGGACATTCTGGAAAAAGTAGCGCCTCCACAACGTTTTTCAGTAAGTGACCTATCGTATGTCCTCGAAAAGATTTTTGAGAACACCTGCCCTCCGCAACTCTGCTTGCCGTTGTTGAAAAGATTGCTCGAATTGCTGGAGCGTGAACCTTACAAATACCCTCGTTTCTGTTGTATTTCAAAACAGTATAAATGGCTATTTCCCCATGCCGCTACACTTGTGAAACGGGCGATTTCTTCTGACCCTGCTGCTTGGCATGATGAGTCACTCCTTCGGACAGTTGAACTTGCCTGGCGTGTTCGTAACTACGATGTCGAAGTTAAAGATTTCGACAAGTTGTTTCAGGTTATTGTGATTTCTAACCCCGAACTCCGGCATCTATTCTTCTGGAGAGCTATTTCAAAAGAACGATCAGAGTTGAAGAATGAGGAGAAATACCGCTCTGTGTTTTGGAGCGCTTATATAAACACGTCATGGTTATTGAAGGAAGATGATGCCGATTACTTTGTTGAGCAAATTTCACAGTTGCCAGATATGGATGATCGTCTTTTTGCCCTTTTAGCAGCACTTCAACTTTGGAGGAATTCCGGCAAGAGCAGAAAAGAACTGAACCGTCTGAGGCGGTTGGTTAAGGGGGAGCCGGAACTGGGTAACGCCCTCCGGGAATTTCTAAGCCCCCCGCAAAAATCCGACGAGATGAAAAGACATGATCGGTCAATTCGGGATCTGAAAAAACGACAGGAAAAGCAGTTGAAGAAACAGGAAGAGCAAAGAATAACATGGATTGCCGGTCTTCAGCAGAATCCAACCCGCCTTCGACACATAGACAAATCAACGGTGGATAAGGTTTTTGGCGACCTTTACTGGCTCTCCAAGGAGATTTCAAAGCATTGTGACGACTCTAAATTTGGAAAAGGTGATTGGGCCGTTCTGATTACCGAATTTGGTCAGGAAGTTGCCGAGGCGGCACGTGACGGGTTGATGGCTTTTTGGAGACTCTTCCAGCCGAAACTTAAATCAGAGGAAAATACGAATTCTATCGCCAACGGATTTATTGTGGGGATGATGGGTCTTACAATCGAAACGAAGACACGGCCTGATTGGGCAAAGAAACTCTCTGTCTCGGAGGCCAAACTTGCAGCACGCTACATGTCCCTTGAGATGAATGGACTACCATTGTGGTCGCAGCAGTTGTTGGAAGCACACCCGGATGCATTCAATGAGATCATGCATAATGAACTGGTATGGGAATATGAAACACCTGCTGAAAATGCGGCGCCACATCATATGTTGCAGGTCTTGCGGTATGGGTCTGGAGAGTTGCGCCTGCAATTTCTCCCATTCATTTTGAATCTGCTCGAAAAACAAGAGCCAGCCCATGCTCAGACTCTTGAGGCAGCACTGACTTTAGCTCTGCAATGGTCTGAACTTGATAAACATGCTTTTGCAGAATTGGCGCAATCACGTTGCAACGCCGCCTCAGACGAAGGGCGATTCCTTACCTGGCTTGTCGCCTGGTTTTACGTAGACGCAGACAATGCCCTGATACGTCTTAAAGTGTGGCTTGAAGAGCCCAAAGGCGGTGCAGTAGCAGATCAACGCATGATCTCGTTCTGCAATGCACTATTTGATCACCGCAGCCCTAGATTCAGTAATATACATCGAGATTTTGAGCGACTTGAAGTGCTTTGTGAACTCGTTCCCTTGGTCTACGGTTGTGTGAGAATTGATGAAGATAATCGTTATGACGGCTGTTACACCCCCAATGCACGGGACGATGCCGAATCAGTACGCGGTTATCTGTTGGAGAAAGTCTACAACATACCGGGACCGGCGGCATACAATACACTGCTTAATTTTTCTCGCGTTCTGCCTCACGAGAGGTCACGCAAACGCATGTATGTGCTCGCTCGGAGGCGTGCCTCAGAGGATGCCGAGCTTGAACCGTGGCAGAGTGAGGATGTCATTACATTTTCAACGGAAGCGGAGAAGCGGCCTCGATCTGCTCGCGAGCTGATTGATCTGGCCTGTAGCCGGCTCGATGATATCAGGCTTAACCTTGAAGACGGCAGATACAGTCAGGCTCAACTGTTGCTGGATGCCGCTATTGAAGAGCCAAAAATTCGCAACTGGTTTGCAGACCAACTTTGTACTCTCAGTCATGGGAAGTACAGCGTTTCCTCTGAGGATGAATATGCCGATGCAACCCGACCCGACCTGAACATTCATGCCCCTGCCGTTGATTATCCGATTGTCATCGAATTGAAAAAAGCCGATAACTGGCCTGTTCCTAACCTTTCAGAGCGGCTTCACAACCAGCTTGTTGGGCAGTATATGCGGGATGCTCATTCTCAATTTGGAATCTACCTAATTGTCTGGCAGGGAAAATGGAAGCGCAAGACCGACGAGAAAGATATGTCTTTTGAGAAGTTGGTGAATTTGCTGCAAGCTCAGGCTGATACTATCGTTAGCAGTCGTTATGATATTGAAGAGATACGGGTTTTTGGAATTGATCTAACAAAGCGGAAGAGGATTAACGTGTAATGTACTGTATCATCAACTACGACAACAAATACCGCATGGGCCTGAACGGCGAGGAGGTGGACGCCGATGATTGATCTCACCCCTGAACAGGCCGCCCCGCGCATCGCCAGCATGCTGGCCGCCCATGAAAGCCGTACGTTGGAGTTTAAGCGCATGGGCGACAACAAGATCGTCCGCAAACTGCTGGAGGCGATCTGCGCCTTTGCCAACACCGAGGGCGGAGTGCTGGCGCTTGGCGTCGCAGATGAAAAACAGGGAAAAGGCGCTGTCCGGCTCTTCGGCATCCAGGAAAATCCCGAAGCACTGGATGAGCTGACACGCAAGGTGCGCACCCAGTATCACCCACCCATCGAAACCATCCGTTTCTTGCGCCTCCCCTGCACCTTGCGCGACTCTAGCGCCGGACAGGTGGTGCTGGTGCAGGTTTCTCAGAGTGACAAGGTGCATTCCATTGTGGACGACGGCACCTGGACCCGCTTGACCTCTGGCAACCGGGAGATGACGGCGGCGGAGATTGCCGAACTTTCCTACCGGCGCGGAGTTCGTAGCGCCGAGAGTGAACCAGTGCCGGTCTCCCTCGACCTGCTGGCAACCGATGCATGGCGGCGTTTTGTCGACGCACGCGGCCTGAAGAGCGGTGCCATTGCTGACCAGCTTTTCCGTATCGGTCTGGCGGAAAAATCAGGGGGTGACATGCTGCCACGTCGTGCTGCAGTTCTGCTGTTTGCCGATGAACCGGGCAGTTTGCTTGCCGCCCAGGGCTCGCGCGCTGACATCAGACTCATGTTGTATGATGGCAATGTGATGCAAGCCGGCGCTACGCCCAACCTGCGCAAGCCTCCCAAAACCATACGCGGGCCGCTGATCGATCAGATCGACGAGGCGGTGCGCCTGGTACTGGAAGAGCTGGCCCGGGGCCTGACCCTTTCTCGCAGCGGCTTCAAGGCACGGCATGCCTATCCCGAACGTGTCGTAAAAGAAGCTATCGTCAATGCAGTGATTCACCGCGACTACCGGCTTAACAGGGACATTTTCATCCGTATTTTCGACAACCGGATCGAAGTCGAGAGCCCTGGCGCATTTCCTGGCTCAATCAATGAAAACAATATTGCCAAAGCAGGTTCAAAAGCCCGTAATCCGCTGATAGCCGGTAATCTGCGCGAATTCCCGGTGCCACCCAACATCGATGCCGGCGAGGGGGTGCGTATGATGTTTGCTGAGATGTCCGCGGCGCGGCTCTATCCGCCACGTTACCGGCAAAATCTGGAAGCCGCCGTGGAGAGCGTCACCGTTACCCTGCTCAATCATGAACGGCCGAGTGTGTGGGACGAAGTCGGGAATTGGCTTGATCTACACGGTTCGATAGCCAATGCAGATTTGTGCCGCATTGCCAATGTGGATACATTGAAGGCATCGCGCATGCTCAGGGATTGGGTCGATGAGGGAGTGCTGGTGCCGATGGCCGGTCGTGGCAAACGCAACATGGTTTATGTCAAACCTCAACATGTCGAAGAGGATTTCGATTTATTATCCGGTGAGCTTGATAATAACGTGGATAAATAATAAATACCTTGTGTAATCAATGCTTTGAATTTACCGTTATTATCTGTTTTGAAAATATAAGGTATAGAACTTTTGTTATGCCTGGACCATGATTAAAACATTCGGCCAGAAATCAACCGTCGCGTGAAGATTCTCAATTGTAACTTTATTATTTATCACGCAAGATAATAAACTTCCACAACAGAAATAATGCTTAATAATCAGCGTGTTACTAGATCGGTTATTATCATAATAGTCTAGAGGGTGGTACATGGGTGAAATAGCCGGGTCGAGTAGAGTTTGGATGTACCCTCCCGTTAACCTCGATTGAAGATATTTGCGGACCAGCCAGCCTACGGCCAAGGCGGGTTTATTATTTATCACCCAAGATAACAACCTCGGCAAATCTAAATATATCAAAGCAATCAATATGATAGAAGACTGTTCATTATCTTTTTGGTCTCTGGAGGACGGTGAGCAAGGTGTCGGAAACGCGTTCTTGCTTGATCGACCTCTGACCGCTTTTTTCTCATCCCGCCAATGTCCGGGAGCGGTAATCCTTGCGGCGATGGCCTGGGCGGTTGAGCATGCACACAGCAAAAGCCCGGTCATCAGCGGGTTTCATTCACCGCTCGAACAGTCGGTGCTGGAGGTGTTGTTCACGGCTGGTGCGCCTTGCGTGATCGTTATAACCCGGAAACTGGAACAGGCTCATCTTCCGCCTACCTGGTTATTGGCTGCACAGAATGGGAAGGCGGCCATTGTCAGCATGAAGGATACAACACGGCGTCTGACCACAGAATTGGCTGCTCGACGCAACGACTGGGTTGCGGAACATGCTGCCCGGATTGTGGTTGCGCATGCATCTGCTGGTGGGAGTCTACTGCGGCAGGCTATGCAGTGGGAGAACAAAGGACGAACTGTCGATTATCTTTTGAAATGAAAATCAAAATTAAAAAACGGGACAGGCAATAATGCCGGTCCCGCTTTCGTTCTAAGGAGTATGGCTAAAATCTATGACAGCACAATCCTGGCAAATCTGCGTTTGCCGATCTGGACGATGTATTCGCCGGCAGCGGTCAGCTCCAGGTTGGTGTCGCTGACCTTTTCGCCGTTCAGCTTGACCCCGCCGCCGTCAATCGCACGGCGTCCTTCGCCGTTGGATTTGGTCAGGCCGGCTTCGGTCATGGCCTTGGCCAGCAGTACGCTGCCATCGGTCAACGAATAAGCAACTTGAGGCATCTCATCAGGAATCTCGTTGTCCTTGAAACGTTTGACGAAATTCTCCTCGGCAGCCTCTCCGGCGCCGGAGCCGTGGAAGCGGGAAACGATCTCTCGCCCCAGCGCTTTCTTGGTGGCCATCGGATGCAGCGACCTGTCTTTCAGGCCGGCCTTGATCTGGTCCAGTTCGGCCAGCGGCATGTCGGACAGCAGTTCGTAGTAGCGGATCATCAGGTCATCGGAGATCGACATGATCTTGCCGAAGATCTCATCGCCCGGCTCGTTGATGCCGATGTAGTTGCCCAGAGACTTGGACATCTTGTTGACGCCGTCCAGCCCCTCCAAAAGCGGCATGGTCAGCACGCACTGGGGCGACTGGCCCCATTCGCGCTGCAGTTCGCGGCCCATCAGCAGGTTGAACTTCTGGTCGGTGCCACCCAGCTCCACATCCGAATTGAGCGCCACCGAGTCATAGCCCTGGATCAGCGGGTAGAGGAACTCGTGGATCGCGATCGGCTGCTGCGAGTTGTAGCGCTTGTGGAAATCGTCCCGCTCCAGCATGCGGGCCACGGTGTACTTGGAAGCCAGGGCGATCATGCCGCCACAGCCCAGTTCGTTCAACCAGTCGGAGTTGAAGACCACCTTGGTCTTCTCCGGATCCAGTATCTTGAAGACCTGTTCCTTGTAGGTTTCGGCATTTCTGAGAACATCCTCGCGGGTTAGCACCTTGCGGGTTTCGGATTTGCCGGTCGGGTCGCCGATCATTCCGGTAAAGTCGCCGATCAGGAAGTTGATCTCGTGCCCCAGCTGCTGGAACTGGCGCAGTTTGTGGATCAGTACGGTATGTCCCAGGTGCAGGTCGGGAGCGGTGGGGTCGAAGCCGGCCTTGATCTTGAGCGGCACGCCGCTTTTGAGCGACTTCTCCAGCTTCTCTTCCAGTTCCTTTTCAACCAGAATCTCGACTGCGCCGCGTTTGATGACGGCCATCTGTTCGGCTACTGACATTTAACAACTCCTCAAAACATGTTAGCCACAGAGATCACAGAGAACTCAGAGAATTAAAATCTAAAACCAGTAAATAACATAATAATACAGTTAGCTTCTTGGCAATAAACTCTGTGCTCTCTGTGTCCTCTGTGGCAAAGCTTTTTAACAACTTATATTTATACGTTCGATACTTAGCGCTTTGCCGCTTTGTTCATCCACACCGATCACGACACCATTCAGGCGGATATCCTTCTTGGCCACCTCGAACTTGGTCGGCAGCTGGGTCAGGAAGCGGTTGATGGTTTCTTCCTTGCCCATGCCGATCACCGAGTCGAATGCTCCGGTCATGCCGGCATCGGTCATGAAGGCCGTTCCCTGTGTCAGGATGCATTCATCGGCAGTCTGGACGTGGGTATGGGTGCCGACCACGGCGCTGACCCTCCCGTCCAGATACCACCCCAGCGCCGCCTTTTCCGACGTGGCCTCGGCGTGAAAATCAACAAAAATGATGGATGTTTCCTGCTTTAGCCGCTCAATTTCACGGTCGGCGACCCTGAAGGGGCATTCGAGGTTTTTCATGTAGACCCGCCCCTCCAGGTTCAGCACTCCGACCTTGATCCCGCCCGGTGTGGTCAGAACAGCGCTGCCGTTGCCCAGGGCGCCGGCGGGATAGTTGGCCGGACGGATGATGCGCGGGTCGGCCATTATCAACGGGACCTGCTCTTTCTTGTCCCAGATGTGGTTGCCGCTGGTCAGCAGGTGAACACCCTGCTTGAACAGGTCTTTGGCGGTCTCTTCGGTCAGGCCGAAGCCGCCGGCGGCGTTTTCACCGTTGGCGATTACCAGATCGACATTGTGGCGGTCCACCAGGCGGTGCAGTTCGCGCGAGAGCGCCTGGCGTCCGGGCTTGCCGATGATGTCGCCGATGAAAAGCAGTTTAACGGGCATATTCAACTGAGCGGGTTTCGCGGATCACGTTAACCTTGATCTGCCCCGGATAGGTCATTTCAGCCTCGATCTTTTTGGCGATGTCGCGGGCCATGACCACCGACTGGTCGTCGGATACCTGGTCGCTGGATACCATGACGCGGATTTCGCGGCCGGCCTGGATCGCGAAAGAAGACTGGACGCCGTTGAACGATGTGGCAATCCGCTCCAGATCTCCCAGGCGCTTGACATAGGTTTCCATCATTTCGCGCCGTGCTCCCGGGCGTGCTCCGGAGAGCGCGTCGGCGGCCTGTACCAGGATCGCCAGTACCGAGTTGGGCTTCTCGTCTTCGTGGTGAGCCATGATCGCGTGTACGATCTTGGGGGTTTCACCGTATTTGCGGGCCAGTTCGGCGCCGATCACGGCATGGGAACCCTCGACCTCGTGGTCAACCGCCTTGCCCAGGTCGTGCAGCAGTCCGGCGCGCTTGGCCTGTTTCACGTTGATGCCGAGTTCCGCGGCCATTATGCCGCACAGGAAAGCTACTTCCAGCGAGTGCAGGTAGACGTTCTGGGTGTAGGATGTGCGGTATTTGAGACGTCCGATCAGCTTGAGAACCTCCGGGTGAATGCCATGCACACCCAGGTCGAAGGCGGCCTGCTCGCCGGCTTCCTTGATGGAGAGTTCAACCTCTTCGGTCGATTTGGCGACAACTTCCTCGATGCGGCCGGGGTGGATGCGTCCGTCGGCCAACAGCTTCTCCAGGGAGAGGCGGGCAACCTCGCGGCGGACAGGATTGAATCCCGAAAGTATTACCGCCTCAGGGGTGTCGTCGATGATCAGGTCGATGCCGGTTGCGGCTTCCAGGGCACGGATGTTGCGCCCTTCGCGGCCGATAATGCGTCCCTTCATCTCGTCGGACGGCAGCGGAACCACCGATACGGTTCGCTCGGCCACGTATTCGCCGGCATAGCGTTGTATCGCCAGCGCCATGATCTCCTTGGCCTTCTTGTCGGCGGTTTCGCGGGCTTCCTCTTCGATGGTTCGGATCAGTTTGGCCACGTCGTGCTTGGCCTCGTTCTCCATCGCATTCATCAGTTCCTTTTTGGCTTCTCCGGCCGTCATGCCCGAAATCTGCTCGAGTTTTTCGTTCTGTACGTCTGCCGCCTTCTTCAATTCCTCGTCGCGTGAATTAAGCAGCTGTTCCTTCTGTGCAAGAGTCTGTTCCTTCTTGAGAAAATCCATCTCCTTCTGGTCAATCAGGGTCATCTTCTTGTCGAGATTTTCTTCCTTCTGCGCCAGTCGTTTTTCAAGAACCTGTAGGTCCTTGTTCTTCTCGCGGGTAGTGCGTTCATGTTCTTCCTTGGCCTGAATGGCCGCATCCTTGGCCTTGAGCTGGGCTTCCTTGGTGATGTTTTCAGCTTCTCGGCGAGCGTCTTCGATGACCTTGTTGGCCAGTTCCTCGGCCTGCTTGAAGATTATGCCGGAATCCTTCTTGTTCAGCTTGCTTCCGGCAAAATACGCTCCAGCGGCGACGGCCAGTGTAACTACAACGGCAATGATTACTTCCATATCAATAACCTCCTTTATGTAAATCCGAACCGCGAACGCGGCCTCGGTTACTTCTCCGTGCGGATGACCCGTCTGTCGCTGACGACGATCTCCATGGGGATGTCATGCTGTTCGCCCGGTATTAAATCCGCCAGCAGCTGAAAGTCGTGGCAGAGCCCCACCAGGTGAGCCTTCAGGCCGGGGTGCCGCAAAAAACGGTCGTAAAAGCCCTTGCCGTAGCCGATGCGGTGTCCGGAAAGGTCAAAGGCAACGCCCGGTACAACAATC
>MGZK01000103.1:134-17037 GCA_001802125.1 Geobacteraceae bacterium GWC2_55_20 | reverse complement strand
CGAATCGATGGATCAGGCTGCCGACAATACCCGAACTGAATGAGCCCAAGAGGTAGACCAGGAATATCAGGCTGACCTGGAACTGGCTCATGCCGTAGGGGGCTGCCAGCAGACGGAAGCCGATGTAGTTGTAGAGCGAGACAAAACCGCCCATGGTGAGGAAAGCCAGTCCGTAGAGACAGAGCAGGCCCGGTTCGCGCAGATGCTGGTAAAGCGAGGTGAACAGGTAGCCGAACCGGAACCGGCGCTGGCGGAAGTTGGTCGAGGGGGGCAGGCACTTCAGGAACACCAGGCTGAGTAACAGGCTGATAACTCCGACCAGCGCAATTGCATTCTGCCACGGCACATACTCGCACAGGAGCGCCGAGCCGATCCTGCCCGACATGCCCCCCAGTGCGTTGCCGCTGATGTAGAGCCCCATGGCCGGGCCGATGGAACCGGCATCCATCTCCTCGCCCAGGTAGGCCATGGCCACCGAGGGGACGCCGGCCAGTGCGATTCCCTGCGCCAGGCGCAGTGTCAGCAGGTATTCGAAGGAGTGGCTGAACAGGGTCAATAAAGCCAGGATTGAGGTCAGGAACAGCGCCGTGGTCATTATCGCCCGTCGGCCAACTGTTTCGGAGAGTGTCCCGGCGATCAGCATCCCCAGTGCCAGCGCTACCGTGGAAAACGACAGCGGCAGGCTTGCGGCGGCCGGTGATATGCCGAATTCCCTGGCAAACAGCGGCAGCAGTGGCTGCAAGTCATAGAGCGTGATGAAGGTTACGAAGCCGGCGCAGAACAGCGCCAGATTGGCGCGCCGGTAGGCGCCGGTTCCGATGCGGATCTGTCCGTCAGGTTCCCCGCTACAGTTCGTTGAGGTGCTGACTTCTCTCAATGCCCAGCCAGGCTTCCCCACAGCTCTTTCAGACGTTTGTCACGGCCACAGCTGCCACGGTAGTACTTGTAGCGCAGCGGATTCTTCTTGTAGTAGTGCTGGTGGTACTCCTCGGCCGGATAGAACTCCGTGGCCGCGGTGATTTCAGTTACGATCGGCTCCCTGAACGGCTTGCTTCTGTCCAGCGCCGATTTTGACAGCAGCGCCGCCTGTCGCTGCTGTTCGCTGTGATAGAAGATCCCCGAGCGGTACTGGTGTCCGATATCGCAGAACTGGCGATCCTTGACGGTGGGATCAATGTTGTGCCAGAAGATCTCCAGAAGTTTGGCGTAACTGACCCTGGCCGGATCGAAGACGATCTGCACCGCTTCGGCATGGCCGGTCACGCCGGCCGATACCTGTTCGTAAGTCGGCGTCTTGACGGAGCCGCCGGTATAGCCGGCTGTGACGGAAAACACTCCATCCAGTTTGTCGAACGGGGCTTCCATGCACCAGAAACAGCCCCCGGCAAAGGTGGCCTTTTCCTGTTTCGAAGCCGCGGAACAGTCATTAATGGAAGTGGCTAATGTGCACAGCAACAATCCAATCATAATAAGTAAGTAGCGCATGGTGTACCTCCTCGGACATATTGATAGTTATAATCCGTATTTATCCATCTTGTAGCGCAGTGTCCCGCGCGGTATCTTCAACATCCCGGCGGTCTGCAGGACGTTGCCCCTGGTCTTCCTCAGCGCCTGGCTGATGATGTTCTTCTCGAACTCGGCCACGGCATCCTCCAATCCACCGGCGGATTCGAGAGATACAGCCGTTTTCGTACCTTGCACCGCGATTGAAGCAGAATTTGAGCTTGAGATTCCCAGGATTTCGGGGGGCAGGTGTTCCGGTAGCAGCGCCGGGCCGTTTCTCATGATGCAGATGCGTTCGATCACGTTGCGGAGTTCACGGATATTACCGGGCCAGGCGTACTGTTTCATCAGCTCGGCCGCTTCCGTGGAAACCTCGCTGAAGTTGCGGCCGAACGAGCGGCTGAAGCTGTCCAGGAAGTAGGCCGCAAGCGCGGGAATGTCGTCGGTCCGTTCACGCAGCGGCGGGATGTGGATCGGAAAGACATTCAACCGGTAAAACAGGTCCTCACGAAATCCGCCGTTGGCGATCTTGTCGTGCAGGTTGCGGTTGGTGGCGGCGATCACGCGCACATCGATGGCGATATCCTTGATGCCACCCACGCGGCGGATGGTCCGCTCCTGAAGCACGCGCAGCAGTTTGGCCTGCATGCTCATATCCATTTCGCCGATCTCATCCAGAAAGATTGTGCCCAGGTGCGCTTCCTCGAAAAGACCCGGCTTGCGGCTGGTGGCGTTGGTAAAGGCGCCTTTCTCGTGGCCGAACAGTTCGCTCTCCAGCAGGTTGGCCGGCAGCGAGGCGCAGTTGATGCCGACGAAGGCGGCTTCCTTGCGCTCGGACAGATCATGGATGCCGCGCGCCACAAGTTCCTTGCCGGTGCCGGATTCACCGGTGATCAGGACGGTGGAGGAGGGGATGCGCGCGATTTCGCGCACCTGGGAAACCACTTCGCCGAAGGCGCTGCTGGTTCCGATCATGGGAAAACGCCCCGGCAGGAATCCGTCGGCGCGTTTCAGGTTGCGTACCTCGCGTTTGAGTGTCTGGGTTTGAAGCGCCAGTTTGACTATTACTCTTAAAGCATCGGCTTTGAACGGTTTTTTCATGTAGTGGAACGCGCCCAACTTGAGCGCATCCACGGCGCTCTCCACCGAGCCGTAACCGGTGATGATTATCACCAGCAATTCCGGGTCGATCTCCTTGAGCGCTTTAAGCACGTCGATACCGTTTTCCGTTCCCAGGTTCAGGTCAAGCAGCGCCAGATCGATGTCATTGGCCAATACTACTTCGCGCGCCTCGTTACCGGATGCGGCGGAGCAGACCTGGTAGCCGTCATCACGCAGGATGCGTTCGACGTTTTCGCAGATGAAGGATTCATCGTCTATTATCAGTATCTTTTCCATGGTTGGCCTTTTTCATCTGTGTTTCAGTTTATCAGGATCAGTAAGCCAGCGGCAATTCCAATGTAAACACCGTTCCGGTCCCGGTGGAACTCTCCACCCGGATCTGCCCGTGATGCTCCTCGACGATGCGTTGTGTAATCGAAAGTCCCAGTCCGGTCCCGGCCCCTTTGCTGGTGAAGAAAGGCTCGAAGATCAGCGGCAGATCCTCTTCGCGGATGCCCGGCCCGTTGTCGGAAACTATCAACTTGGCACGCTGTGAGTCAGCGGATGTGGATATGCGGATTTCGCCGCCGTCCGGTATCGCTTCCAGCGCGTTTTTGATGATGTTTATCAGCGCCTGCTTGATCTTTTCCGGATCGAAGCGGAAAGAGGGCAGTTCCCCGGCATCCACCACGATGCTGGTCTTCTGCCGTTCGCATTGTCTTTTCATCATCAGCGCGGTGTCATTGATCACCAGGTTCAGGTCACCCATCCTGAAATCGGCCCGGACCGGTGACGAGTAATTCAGCAGTGCGCTGATCAGCCGCTCAACCCGTTCGATTTCGGCCAGCGCCTTCTTGATCATGTTCTGGTCGTCGGGCGCCAGCGCGGCATTGTCGTGCAGGTCGTCCAGCAGCAGCGAGATGCCGGTCAGCGGGTTGCGCACCTCATGGGCGATACCTGCCGAGAGCTTGCCCAGCGAGGCCAGGCGGTCGAGTCGCATCATCTCCTCGCGCAGCTTCTCCTTTTCGGTTTCGTTTCGCATGGTCACGGTCAACCCGCGTTCGGCATTGTTGCCGATCGGGAAGAAGCCGACGTCGAAATGGGCCCAGCCGTTGTTGCGTTCGAAGCGCATGGCCTGGCGGCCGTAGCCGCTGTGCTCTATCAGAGCCATTTGTGTTCGCTGTTCCATCCCTTCCCAGCCGCTGAAAACATCCCGATAGTGCATGTCAACCGCCACCTCGCTGCCGAGGAAATTCCTGCCGGTGGTGTTGATCGAGGTCAGCAGGCCATCGGGAGAAAATGTGACGATGGCACTGGAGATACTCTCCAGGATGCTTTCCTTGAAGTTGCGTTCGTCCAGAATGTCAAGCCGTGAGCGCCGCAGCTCGTCCAGGGTCGATAACAGGCTGACCTTGCGGATCTCCAGCTCATTGGACATGATGTTGAAGGTGTCGGCCAGTTCTCCCATCTCATCCTTTGAAGAAACGCTGACCCTGCTCAACGTATCACCCTCGGCCAGACGTCGGGTTCCGTCGATCAACTGGTGCAGGGGGTGCGTTATGCCGCGCGATAGCGCCCAGGCTGAAAAACCGGCCAATAGCGCGGTCAACAGGATGATCAGGGCGCTGACCCGGCGATGTTCGCGCAGTTCGCGATTAATAAGGCGGCTTCCTTTGCGGGCCGCGTCGTGAAACTGGTCTACCTGGAAGCCGATGGTTACTCCGCCAAATATGCCGTATTTGCTGTAGTCGCCGGTGTCATAGGGTATCGGCGCAAACGACATGATTTTTTTTGCTCCGCCAACGTTAGTGGTATCCACGTAGCCGATTTTGCCCTTCCTTACCTCGCTAGCTGCAACAGGGTAGTTCGGATGTATAAAGCCAGCCTGGTCGAGATTGAATGGAATCAGTCCTGCCTCGATATCAGCAGCGCTGGAACCTGCATTATAGGCCGGCACCGGCTTGCCGGTACGGTCCAGTCCGCGTATGTCCCAGTATTTGGGATGGGTGATGATCCAGCCCTCGTCATCGAACAGGAAAGCGTAATTACCGCTTTTATAGGATGGGAATACAGTGGAAAAGTTGCGCCCCGGATCGATGTGTTGCGTGAACTCCATCAGGTGGCGGTGATCGAGGGAGATAACCACCATGCCGATAAAGTGGCCCTTGTCGTCATACTGTGGCGAGCCGAAGCGGATCACGCCGTCGTAGGTTGCACCCTTGGAGGTGCTTTCCGGATCAGATGCCCCGAGCAACTGCTCCTGTTTGGAAACGTGGAAGCCGGTCAGGTGGGAGACGTAGATCTCGCCATGCCGCATTTTTTTTATCCGGCTGAAGTAATCTTCACTCTTGAATTCAGTGTTGGCGGGTATGGCGACATTGCGCAACTCGGAAGCTGGCAAAAACTGGCCATCACGGATGACAAGACGCTCCTTGCCGCTGCTGTCGATGAAAGCGATTGAACGGTAGAGTGGAAGTAATTCCCGGATATCTTCATTCGTACCGAACCTTTTCCAGACCTCGCTGCGGCGTGTGATGTAGAAGTTGCTCAGGGTCTGCTTATTCATGGGGGTGCTGGTGAGAAAAAGCAGATCACTTTCACACTTGCGAAGGAAATCGGCAATCGTATCGGCAACATGCTGGGCGCGCATTTGGAGCGATTCGGCGGCCTGAATGTCGGAGGTGCCGCCAATTTCAGTCGTCAGTCTGGTGTTGACCGATTCGAGATTTGACATGAGGATCAGCGATGATGCCAAGAGCGGCAGCAGCGACAGCAGCAGGGTGACGGCCAGGATTTTTTTGAAAAGGGTCAGACGCATTGTTTCATGACCGTCCCGACCCTTGGTGAAATGTATTGGCGGTAACTGAAGGTAGCGGTAGTCATCTGCCTAATTGTCGAACATCAGTTTGCGCTCGAAGTCCATGGAATGGGTCAGGCGTTTGGCGTCTTCGATAGAGATCATGTCCTGGCGGTACATCTGCAACAGATGCATGTCCAGCGATTGCATCTGATACTGGGAGGCGCCGTTCTCGATATGTTTCTCGATCTCGTCCAGGCGGCCTTCGCGTATGCAGGCCTGGATGGTTGTGGTCGATCGCATGATCTCCACCACCGGCAGGATGTTCTCGCCGCTCTTGTCCTTGATCAGGCGTAGTGAAACGGTGGCCACCAGTATGTCGGCCAGGCGCTGGCGGACGATCTCCTGGGCCTCGGGAGGGAAGTGACCGATTATCCGGTTGATGGTCGAGACAGCGCCCTGGGTGTGCAGTGTCGAAAGCACCAGGTGGCCGGTTTCGGCCGCCTTGATGCATGCGTCGATGGTCTCCTTGTCGCGCATTTCACCAACCATGATCACGTCCGGGTCCATTCGCAACGCCGCCTTGAGCGCCGTGGAAAAGCTTTCGGTGTCGATGCCGATTTCACGCTGGATGATGCAGCTCTTTTTGGAGGTAAATAAAAATTCTATTGGATCTTCAATGGTTATGATGTTGTAGCTGAAGTTCTCATTCAAGTGTCGCAGCATGGAAGCCAGTGATGTGGATTTGCCGTTGCCGGTGGGGCCGGTGACCAGGATCAGGCCGTTGGGGGCCTGGGCGATCTCGCTCAGCACCGGCGGCAGATTGAGGTCCTCGAAGGTGCCGATCACCGGTGGAATCACGCGCATCACGATTCCATAGTGCCCTTTCTGGCGGAAAATGCTGACCCTGAAGCGCCCGCCGGTAGGGATCGAGTAGGATGCGTCGCTTTCTTTCAGGTCACTTGAGAGTTGGCGGCCGTTGTATTCAAGCACCTGGGCCGCGATGAACTCGGTGTCGGCCGGAGTCAGGTTGGGCATCTTGGCGCGAATCAGTTGGCCCCTCCCCCTGAAGAAAGGCGGATTGTCAACCTCGAAGTGCAGGTCCGAGACTTTCTTCTGGAATGCTATTTCAAGAATCTGGTGCAGTATGTTCGCGTCCATCATTTCCCCCGCTGTAAATGAATCGAAGATTGCTTCTTGTATAACAGATCAGGCAGGCTTTTCAATGCTCTTGCGGTACAGCGCGTTGTCCAGCACCAATCCGGCGTGCTGGGCCATCGCTTCCAGCAGGCCGGTATGCGGCGGGGATACCGGTTTCGTGCCGAAATCGGCGTAGGTCAGGGCGATCACCTTGCCCCGGCTGATCAGCGGCAATATCATCACTTTCGGACTGCGCGGAGCCCCGATCTCCTTGTAAAGCACCGAAGTCAGGATGTTGTCGTTGCGCTGCCCGAAGTAAGGCCTTCCTTTTTCAACCGCCTCCTGGAAAAGTGAGCGGCTTTCCAGTGCGATTCTGAACATCAGCGGCGGGGCCGGGCCGTCGGATTTGCTGCCGGTTACACCGATCGACTTCTCGGCAATCAGCTCGGATTTTGCAACCACGAAGGTAATCACCCTCTCGAATTGCAGAGCTGCGAAGTTGAGCAGCGCCAGTGCGATCTCCGGCGGTTCCGAAAGATTTCTCAAACGGGCCATGCCGTTGCTGAAACGCTGCTCGATTTCCGGTTGGCAGGGGGGCATGACCGTCTTCAAAAATCGCCCCAGCGACGACATGAAATCGATCGTCAGTGCCACGTAGCGCTCGCCATGGCACTGGCGGCAGGGGCGCGGCATGATGGCGCGGACCCCGGCTTCCAGGGCGCGCATGCCGTTGGAATTCCACATTCCGGGACATGCGGCGATCATCACGGTTATCCGGGGGTAGGAGGTCAACCGGCGAAGCACTAATCCCAGGGCCTGATCCTTGTCGTCATCATCGGTTACATCGAAGACCAGGACCGGATGCAGTTCACGTCCCAGTGACTGTTCGATAATCATGTCCAGGGTCGCTTCATCATCGGTGGAAAAGGCAAACAGGTTTTCATGCCTGCAATAGGTGGTGATCACATGCGAAAGCAGCTCGTCCCGAGTCATCAGTATTACCGCCGTCACCGGCGGCTTTGAAGCGTCGGAGCTTTTGCGGGAGATGTCGCAAAGATACGACACCAGCTGTTCCTGGCGATCCAGGGGCGCTTCCGGCAGCGCGGTTGCTACAATGTGCCGGTGCTGCTTGGCCGGGTCATGATCAACCAGGCCGGTGAACACCGCCGGGATTTCACGTTCTATCGTATCCAGGTCTTCTAGTCCCAACAGGTCGGCGGTGATGACCGGAGCACTTGCATCATTGTCAGCCACGGGGGCTTCTTCGGAACTTTCACTGCTGAAAAACAGTTTGCTCAGGGTTCCGTCCCGCATCTTTTCATCATAGATGCGCAGAGCGTCCATCAACACACCCTGGGCATTAAGAAGTATCTCTTGATGCAGCTTTTCCGGGAAGTAGCGATACTCGTCCGAAACGTACTCTTTTGAAACATCCAGCGTAAATGTGCCGCTAGGCCATGTCAGAACTTCAACTATCGTCATTTCTATCAGTGATTCCAGCCCCTTGTAGGCGGTATCCTTGTCGATGACACCCTGTTCGATCATCATCGCAATCAACGGTTTTCTATCCTGGCCGGCGTTTTTCTGCAGATCCAGTGCCTGCTCAAGCTGTTCGGCGGTTATGGCCCCCATATCCACCAGAACCCTGCCGATACGCACACTGTCGTTGAGATGGTTGGCGCTGACAAAATAACCTTCGTGAAAGACCAGCTGGCTTTCGCCTTTTGGACTCTTCAGGTACAGAATGCCGGTCTTGGCGGTCATATGAAGAAGTTGGATGACGTCTACGAGTGGAATATGCTCCAGAGCGCCGTTAAATGACATATGCATGCTCCCTTCCAGTTTTGTGGTCTGTACTATACCGCAAAATTTAATTTTTGTGCAGATTGTTGCTATTGGATTGCTTGTTTTCAGGGTTGAAATAACCAGCAAGGAAACTTATTGTTGGAGAGTAAATGATTGTATTGGTGACAGGTTGATTATCATTTGGTACAAACTGCAATAAGTTGCGATCCGCAATAAAGATCCTTTGGAGATGTCATCAAGATGAAGATTACCTGCCCCAAGTGCAATGCCGTAGGCAGCATACCAGAACATGAAATCCCTGAAGCCGGACGTTTTGTCAGTTGTCCGCGCTGTCAGCAGGGTTTTACGGTCAGAAAGCCCCATGCCAACAAGGATTCGTATCTGGTTGATACATGTCCTGCCTGCAATTTCAGCACATTCGGTGACGAAACTTTCGGGATATGTCCCAAGTGTGGCGTGCTGATCAAGTCCTTTGTTGAGCGCCAACGCGAAGAAGTGCTGCAACAGAGGAATCAGGAACTTCTGACAAAGAAATTCAACCGTGATGAAGATCTGCCTCCAGCCGAGGTCGAATCGGCGCCGGTTGCGGATTTTATCGAGAACCTGCATCCGGTCAACCTGGTCGGCTGGGGGGTGGCATTGGCGGCGGTCGTGATCGTGGCGGCCGGTTTGTGGGGCGTGATCGATTACGATGGCCAAGCCATACAGGCGAGACTCTCGGAACAGCGCGATGAGCAGGTTTCAGGCTGGTATGTTTTCATTAATTACGGTTTCATGCACTGGGTTAAATCCATCTACGGATTGCTTACCCTGTCAGTGGCGGTCATGTTCCTAAGGCACATGCATTTTTCGCTCAAGGCGCTTACATGGCTGATCTGGACGGCCATGGCCTATGTGCCGGTGTCCATGATCGTCGGTTTCATTCTTTGGGTGTTGGAGCCGATTCCCCACACGATCGCAGGCTATCTGATAGAAATCTTCAACATCATCTTCATCAGTGCTCTGGTCGGAATCCCCCTGTACATGCTGGAACGTTATCTGCACGAACGTACCATTACCACGGTCGTCAGGCTATGAGGCTCCTGAACCGATGACCATAAACTGGATGCCCTGGTTTGCAGTAATCTGCCTGGTCTGCGGTAGCCGCTGGCGGATCGGGCTCATGGCCGGCCTGATTGCGGAGCTGATCTATGTCGGCAGTCGCGGGCTGGTTCTCGGTAGATTGCCGTTGATCGGTCCGCATGACACATTGCTGTTCTTTGCACTGTCGCTGTCGGCAGTAGGTTTTTTCATGTCATTTTCACCGATCCTGCGCGGCGTGCGCTGGTTTACAGTTGCCACCGGCCTGGCGGCCGGCTCGGTTACGCTGCTGGCACTGAGATTCAAGCCGCTCAACATGCCGCTGCCCCAGATCCTGGATACGTTCTGGTTCGAGCTGCATGTGGTAGTGGCTTTTTTGGCATATGCGCTGTTCGCGATCGGTGGACTGACCTGTGCAGCCTTTCTCAGGACCGGAACAAGAAGCTATCTGGATGTGTACTACAAAGCCGCGCTGGTGGGATGGACGTTCTTCTCGGCATCGATGATAGCCGGCGGGATCTGGGGCTATTACGCCTGGGGCACCTACTGGCTCTGGACACCGAAGGAGTTGTGGACATCGGTACTGTGGCTTTTTTACGCGATGGTGCTGCATGTCCGGCTGAAGGGGGCAGGTTGGGATAAGCTTACCGCCTGGCTCGGGATTGTCGGGGTATTTGTGATGCTGTTCACTTATCTGGGAGTCAGCATGCTGATGAAGAGTTCGCACAGTTTCTGAAATATTGCTTTGTGACGAAGCCTAGCTTGTTTGATAAATTGGAATGCACTACTAACAAACAGCGCATGAGATGGTTTTTATATACTATCTGGAACTGAAGAGAGTATTTACGACACCTTTCAATCTTCAGAAGGGGAAATGAGCTGTTAAAGCCGGAAGCACTTGTATAAATTCGAAGGATGGAGACCAGTACTGTCATATATCCCAACTATATGGCAACGTCACTGAGATAGTTGGGTATGACGAGTAATACCGGAGTTGGGACTGGGGGCGGACCAAGTCAACCAATCGTAATGTCAATGCTAATGTGTCAGACTGACCCTGTTTGTTGTCTTAACGCCATGTTTTGCCGGCAAAAAGGGAATTCTATGAATGGCGAGAGCAAACCGACATCATATTCCGGGGTTTATGGGCACCCGCAAAAACGGCTCCCCATTTTCTGCTTTTGTCGTTGTCTTTGAATTCAAAGCATTATATTCTCAAAACATAATTTTTAATCTCTGTGGGTAAATTCCCCGCCCCTTGGGGCGATTCAAACATAAACTAAGGTTAAAGATACCCGGCTGCTTGCGGCGGGGTGATTCATTACTGATGCGTCGGACTTGGTGAAGAAGAAAGGGAGCAACGACATGCGAGTTGAAGCGATAGTAAAAAAAGACGGCTGGTTCATACCCCACCCAGGAATTGCAATTGGCAAGCAAAAACATATTCTCCTCGATATCACCCCTGTTGTTACAGGAGAAGTGTCGGATGATGCGTTTGTGCAGGCAGCCGGCATTCTACAAAAATCCGCAATTGACGGGGTTAAATTTCAGAAAAAAATGAGAAAAGAATGGGACGTGCGATAGTGTACCTGATCGACACCAATATCATCATATACTACCTCGAAGGTGAACAAGCTGCTGTCTCGTTTTTGCGCTCCCACCGGGGGAAACTGGCAATTTCGCCAATTACCTGGATGGAAACACTTTCATACTCGTTTAGCGCAGATGAAGAACATGTCGTACGGACATTTCTAAAGGAATTCCGGCTGATAGAGATTTCTTCTTTTGTGATGGAGCTATCTGTAGAAATCCGCCGAAAGAAAAAAATGAAACTACCTGATGCCATTATCGCTGCTTCAGCCGTTCATCATGACTTGATTCTTGTGACAAGGAATATCAAGGATTTCAATGGAACCGCATTAAAAACACTCGATCCGTTTGCAGCTTCGTAATTCAACGGATTTTAAACCAATTGAAAACAGAGTCGTAGCTCAACTTCCGAAAAATCCAAGAGTTGACTTACGGCTCTTGTATTTCATAGAGAAAGTGGCGGTAAAGTGCTTTGTCTGAAAAGCTATCTGGATGTGTACTACAAAGCCGCGCCGTTGGATGGACGTTCTTCTCGGCATCGATGAAATCCGGCGGAATCTGGGGCTATTACGCCTGGGACACCTATTGGCTCTGGACACCAAAGGAGTTGTGGACATCGGTACTGTGGCTTTTTTACGCGATGGTGCTGCATGTCCGGCTGAAGGGGGCAGGTTGGGATAAGCTTACAGCCTGGCTCGGGATTGTTGGTGTGTTTGTGATGCTGTTCACTTATCTGGGGGTCAGCATGCTGATGAAGAGTTCGCACAGTTTCTGAGCCGGATTCTGTAAATTATTAATTATGCTTTAAAATATAATCAAAATTAACTTGAAAATTACAATAAAAATATGTAAATATTGATCGAAACTAAGCCGTCTTTCACTTGTTGGGGACGGTTTTTCCTCTCTTGGATACCTCTTTTACCAACAGGAAGGTCGATCAATGAAAATCGTTACATGTACCGCTGCCATCACTCTGCTGCTATGTTTATCCCCCGTCATTCATGCCTCAACCATCCAGCTTCCTCAAACCGGGCAAACCAAGTGCTTTGATACCGCCGGAGCAGAAATCACCTGTGCCGGTACCGGCCAGGACGGCGACAAACTGGCCGGTGTTGTCTGGCCCGATCCACGCTTCACGGATAATGCCGACGGCAGTGTCACCGACAAGCTGACCGGACTGGTCTGGCTGAAGAATGCCGATTGTTTCGGCGTCCAGAGCTGGCAGGGGGCTCTGAGCAGCGCCAATGCGCTGGCGGACGGAGCATGCTCGCTTAGCGACGGATCAGTGGCAGGTGACTGGCGACTGCCCAACGCGGTCGAACTGGGGAGTCTGGTTGACCTGGGTCGAAACATTCCTGCTATTCCGCAGTTACACCCGTTCAGCAATGTCAGGAACGATTTTTACTGGCTTTCCAGCAGCGATGCGACCGATGGCTACAATAATTATGCCTGGATCATGGATATCAGCGACGGATACTTGATCTCTGGTGACAAGATTGATTCAACACCTTATTTATGGCCGGTCCGTGATTCAAAAGTGGTCAGCCCTCCGGCGGCGACGGCGCAGCCGCCCCAGACTGGTCAGAAGAGTTGCTGGGACTCGGGTGGTCTCCCTACTGCCTGCGCCGGAACCGGCCAGGATGGCGACAAACTGGCCGGCGCGGCCTGGCCCGATCCGCGTTTTACGAACAACGGTAATGGCACGGTTACCGATAATCTGACCGGGCTGGTCTGGCTGACCAATGCCAACTGCTTCGGTCTGCAGGACTGGCAGATAGCGCTGAACAGCGCCAATGCTCTGGCCAGTGGCGCTTGTTCTCTGAACGACGGCTCGCAGGCCGGCGACTGGCGCCTGCCCAACCGCAAGGAGATGCAGAGTCTGATCGACTTGGAAAACTCGATTCCGGCCCTGCCGTCCGGCCATCCCTTCACCAATGCCCAGTCCGATTACTATTGGTCTTCCAGCAGCATCACCGGAAGTCTGGATTATGCATGGATTGTGGATATTTATGATGGCTATGCGGATTATGCATTGAAATCGGGTTTAGCCGGTGGGGGGTATGATTATTACGTATGGCCGGTTCGTGATGCGCTGCCGAACAGCGCGCCCCTGATTTCGGAAGGAGAATCCGTATCAGTATCAATCAGCAAAGACGGGGTTCCGACTCCGTTCAGCCTGACCTTGCATGCCACTGACGCCGATAACGACACTCTCACCTGGAGCATTTCCGGGGCCGCCACCAACGGAACGGCCGTGGCGAGCGGCAGCGGGGCCAGCGTGAGCATTTCCTACACCCCCACGACCGGTTTTGTCGGATCGGACAGCTTTATTGTCCAGGTTTCGGACGGGAAGGGGGGGCTCGACTCGATCACCGTGAATGTCACCATCAATCAGACCTGCGTAGTCTCCACTGCCATTATCGGCAGCGGCAGCATGACTCCGAACGTGCCACAAATCTTTAACATCGGAGCCAGCACGACTTTTGCCGTAAGTGCCGGCGCCGGTTATTACATCGCTGGTGTCAGCGGCTGCGGCGGAACGCTGGCCGGCAACAGTTATGCAACCGGTGCGCTGTCCGCCGACTGCACCGTTACTTCCGAGTTCAAACTCACACAGGCCAAGGTTCCCGCAAACAGTTCCAGAACCGATTTCAACACGCTGCAGGAAGCTTATGCTGATCCGTCTACGTTAAACGGTATGACCATTCAGACGCGAGTCGTCACCTTCAATGGTTTCGCATTGGACAGGGACATCAGTATAACCATCAAGGGGGGCTATGATAGCGCTTTCCTGCTGAACACCGGTGTAACCGGAGTTGCAGGATCGCTGACGATTCAGAATGGTTCGGCGGTTGTGGAGAATCTGGTAATACTGTAAGGGGGCTGCCGAGCTGCATTAACCAGCCTGAAATGCCGAAGATTATTTGAACAATGGTGAGATCCGCGGGGAGTAATCAAATGAAGGTTTTCGCAAAGACATTGCCGTTTCTGATTCAACTTCTGCTGGCGCTCTGTTTTACGGTATCAAACGGTGAAGCAGAAACACATGTTCTGGAGGTTAAAAGCGGAGAAACCGTCATTGCACAAGCGATGATTGACGACGCCGAATCGTACGGCTTTTACTCTTTGACGGTTGACAATGCCGAACGGCTTTGGAAACAGTGGTTCTGGTATCGAATCGGTCCATCCGGAAAGGAAGAATCGCTTGAAACTCTTTCACTTAAAAGTGTAGTTCCGCCATCAGCAATGAGTCCAAACACACTTTCTCTGACTTACTCCCTTACCGACGCCTTTGACATCACCGTCAGTTATATACTGACCTATCCAGCCGGGGGGAACGCCCGGATGCAAAAGAATGTCACTATTACCAATACCTCTGCAATCGACCTGGATTATCATCTCTTCGAATACTCGGACTTTGACATCAGCGACCTTGAACCCATGTCCGACAACCTGGAGTTCGTTGGAAACAAGGTCTATCAAAACGGTGATCAGGCTGACGGAAGCGGAGTCGTGATTGTTCACGAATCAACGCTCCCTCCGAACAAATACGACATGGATTTCAGTGAGTTGGATCTACTGCCCGGAATGAGGGATGATGCCCCCAGCGACCTTTCAATTCCACAGACCACCTACCTCTATGGTTATGACATGCAGTTCGCCCAGCAGTGGGACCTGACTATTCCGGTCAATCAATCGATCAGCTTTATAATCAACGAAGACCTGTATTACACGAAGCCGGTCACGGCCGCCAAAACCCATGCCGGCTGCGTAACATACGGCGGGCAGGCGGATTATACCATCACATTTGACAACATCGCAAACAGCGAGGAGAGCCTCGGTAATTTCAGGATCATCGACTTTTTGCCAGTAAATACTGCACCCTCATCCGATCCGCCGGCTGAGGGCGCCGTTTACGACCAGAGCGCCAATAGTGTCACCTGGAGCCTGGCGACCCTGGCGGCCGGCGCTGCTATACAGAGCAAGCCGCTGTCTATCACCGTCAACTCAACCAGCGACATCACCAACGAGCTGCTCCTGGTAAGTGATCAGGCCTTCCCGACAAGAACCAGCGATCCGGCCGTGTTGTGCAACCATCCTCCACAGATTAGCGCCATCCCCAATGCTTCCATCAATGAAGGCGTCTCATTCAGTTATCAGGTTGTGGCCTTGGATGCCGATACGACGGACACGCTTACCTACGAGCTGACCAACGCCCCGGCCGGCATGACCATTTCCACCAGCGGACTCATCAGTTACCCGGTCAGCGTTTCCGGGGCATACCCGGTCACGGTGACGGTAACCGACTCCGGAGCCGGCAATATTTCCGTTAGCAGGACATTTACCCTGACGGTCAACAAGGTCAACCACCCGCCGGTCATTAGCAGTACTCCGGTTCTGACTGCCAATGACTATCAGCTCTATACCTACAGCATTACGGCCAGCGACTCCGATGGCGACACATTGAGCTACGGACTTGTGACTGCACCGCTGGGGATGTCAATATCCGGCAACCTTGTCTCCTGGACGCCGACAATGTCCCAGACAGGAAATAAAGATGTAACTGTTGTTGTGAATGATGTTGACAATCTTTATGCCTACCAGAGTTTCACTATCGCTGTTACGCACGTCAACCGTCCGCCGGTAATCAGCACCACCACCCTGCCTCCAGCCATGGCCACTGTCGGCATATTTTACAGCTACAGGATCGTAGCCAGCGACCCGGACGGCAACTTAATGACCTACAGTCTCACGACCAAACCAACCGGCATGACCATCGGCACAACCGGAGTAATCGGCTGGACACCGGCAGCTGATCAGAACAATTTAACGCATGACGTAACTGTGCAGGTCAGTGACGGCCAGGGTGGCACGGCCAGCTACAGCTTCAACATAACCGTCAACAACAAATTGAACCCGGTCATTACCTGGGCAACTCCGGCGGCGATAACCTACGGAACGCCTCTTTCGGCCACACAACTGAATGCCAGCGCCAATGTTGCCGGTACTTTCGCTTATACACCGGCAGCTGGAGCTGTTCTGAATTCCGGACCGCAGACCCTGTCGGTGGTATTCACGCCAACTGACACAACCACGTACAATAACGCAAACAAAACTGTATCGCTGACGGTAAATAAAGCCGCTGCAGCGGTTGAATTAAGCAACCTGAGTCAGACCTATGACGGCAGCGCCAAACCGGCGACAGCAACCACCACTCCCGCCGGTCTGTCAGTTGCCATCACCTACAACGGCAGCGCCACGGTGCCAACTGCTGCCGGAACTTACCCCGTTATCGCCACGATCAGCGACGCCAACTACAGCGGTACGACCAGCGGCAGCCTGATAATATCCAAGGCAACACCGGTCATCACCTGGCCGGCTCCGGCAGCGATTTATACCGGTTCGGCTCTGACTTCGCTTCAACTTAATGCTACTTCAAGCACGGCTGGCACATTCGTCTACACCCCGGTTTCAGGCACTGTTATGAACGCTACCGGCGTCCAGAACCTGTCAGTTGCATTCACTCCAGCCGATGCCGCCAACTATGAAAATGCCAGCGCCGGCGTCACACTGACCGTCAACGAAAAGTTGAACCCGGTCATAACCTGGCCGGCGCCGGAGGCTATAACCTACGGCACGGCTCTTTCGGCAACACAACTGAATGCCAGCGCCAATGTTGCCGGTACTTTCGCTTATACCCCGGCCGCTGGAGCTGTTCTGAATGCCGGACCGCAGACCCTGTCGCTGCAGTTCACACCGAGCGATACGGTTGCTTACAACAGCGCCACGTCAAACGTCTCGCTTACCGTAAACAAGGCAACCGCAACGGTTGAATTAAGCAACCTGAACCAGACCTATGACGGCAGCGCCAAACCGGCGACAGTA
>MGZK01000103.1:0-122 GCA_001802125.1 Geobacteraceae bacterium GWC2_55_20 | reverse complement strand
GCCGGTCTGTCAGTTGCCATCACCTACAACGGCAGCGACACGGTGCCAACCGCCGCTGGAACTTACCCCGTTATCGCCACGATCAGCGACGCCAACTACAGCGGTACGACCAGCGGCAGCCT
>MGZK01000102.1 GCA_001802125.1 Geobacteraceae bacterium GWC2_55_20 | reverse complement strand
TTTCCTTATTTACTCGATAAAGGAGTAAAATTGGAAGTTGAGGAGTACATTACATGAAAAATGAGTCAGACAACTTCAGCATCAGTAGAGGTTCACATTGTCTCCTGATGGGACTTGATGGAGTTACCTATCAGGCACTACTAGGAAATTTATCACTAACTGGAGCATTGATTAAGTTGAATGACGATGTTCCAAATGGTTTGCACGTTGGTGAAATGTGTGGACTGATGTTAAACGACAAGACTAAATTGAGTTCTGAAAAGTTTACAGGGAGAATCGTTGAACTTGATTCAGGTAGTGTGGGGATTAGCTTTAACCATCAGGAGCATCAGCACAAGAAGCATAAGTATTCTGCAAATCAGAATTAGTGCATATAAAAAGCCCACCAAGTTCATTCGGTGGGGTCGAGCTTCCAAGATGATAAGATAAATCTCAAGGCCTGCCTAAAAGCGGGCTTTCTCGTTTCTCTCGCTAGGTCTCCATTACTCCACCCGACCGTGCGCATCCCTCACTAATCACCAGATGCAGACTGCCGGAACTGCGCTCAAAGTAAAATGCGTGGGTTTGACAAGCTACTCTCTCCACTCGTGACAGACGATGACGTTCATCGGACTGCTCATGAATTCCACCTACAATATCTTCCGCGGGTGACCGGTGGTGGCGATAATGCTATTCAACTTTATGCGAGTATCCGAATGGTTCTCTCTGTCTGTCCCCCGATAAACTCCATTAAACGGTACAAGGCATCGGATTTATAGGGAGCAAAACTCCCAGTGAAGAGTTGCAAGCGGGAGTCCTCAATCCTCTTCGCCAGTTCGGCAATGCGGCTTAACACCAGCCGGGGTTTGATGCCGACCTCTTCGGCAAACTGTTCCCAATGTCTTTTCCGGAGTGAATCCGGATCACCGATCCCGCCGATTTTCATCGCCAAACCGGAGGCCAGGCTGTAATGGGAATAGATCCTGGTCGAAATCAGATCGTAGAACGGTGCCAGCACCGGGCCTTCCGGCAGCAGCAAGAGGGAGATATTCTTGCCATGGGCATCGGAATTGCCGGTCAGGTAGTTATAGATCACCCAGTTCAACAGAGAGAGCAGATCTTTCCCCGGCCTGATACTGGCATGGCGCACCAGATTGAAACATGCCGCCAGAGTCGGCCCGCCTTCGGTCTCATACTTGAACTCGGGTGGAATCCCGAGCGCCTGGCAGAAGTCTTCCTGATGCAGTCTCCTGATTCCCTCTGCAGCCGCAATGCGGTCATAACGTTTGACTACGAATACGCCAGGTGCGCCGCCGTGCCGGTGGATGAATGAACGGGGCACGTCGAGGCCGACAGCCCGGGCCAGGGTCATGCTGAACGCTTCGTTTTCAACGGTACCGTCCAGATCTTCAATGGGTGGTTTGATAATGTAGTTGCTGGGAGCGGTATCAAGCCCAAGACTGAAATGCTCCTCGTCATAATAGACTGGAAGCTTCTTCTGGGCGCCGGCCAGAGACAGGCGAATACCTTTTTCGCCGGCCAGGAGGGGCCGTTTCGGGAGTTCTCCGATGATGGCGTTTAACTCATCCAAAGTAAGCTGCCGGTAGGTTCCCGGTTCACGCTGCGATTCATCCGTTGCAGGGTAGATCGAGACCGCCCCGGCGCAGTCCCCACCGATCCTTTCAAGCAGGCCATAATCATTATTCAGGGAGACTCCGAGGTTCCGGGCAATAACGGCCCGCATTTTTTCTTCGGGAAGAAGGTTGGCGAAAAAGGGATGTGACTCATCGTCAATATATGGTTCCCGGCGCAGTGGCAGGGAAAGGGATAGCGGTATGCGTGAGGTGGTGAGCCACCCCTCGTCGTACTGAAAACAGAATCGCTTCGTGTCGTCCAGCCACATGCGACCGACAATCGCTCCATCGATCCTGACATGAAGGTCGTGGCTCATGATGCATTCCCCGGTCCGCTCCAGGTGCGGGTATTCGCCTCAAGTTCAATGCCGAGACTGGCGAGCACTTGCAGAACCTTGTTCAGGCGCACGGTTTCCTTGCCGTTCTCCAGTGCGGAGAAAAAAGCATAGCTTACCCCGCAGACGGCAGCAGCCTCCTCCAGCGTGAGTCCGTCAGCTTTACGTTTCTGCCTGATGATGCTACCGAGGTCTTCCGCAGTAAAAATTCTCATTCCGGCCCCCAATTATCTACGTTAGTAGATTTATATCATGGCCGGGAAGAAATTGACATTGCGAAATATATGATCGTATATATTTACCGTCTCAACGATTCTTATGGCTCGCAACATATACGATCGTTTATACGTCGACGCTGGAAGCAAAAATGTTACCCGCGTTCCTCAATTAGCGGGAATGCGGGACACTCCCCGTAACGCCCTTCATTCGTTTGCATTCTTCCGGGTCATCGCTCAATGGAAAACGGATTAAGAAACTGCCGCCCCCACAGATAGTTTTTATCAACCGGGCCAAGTTCCGCTTCTTCACAGACCCTTTCCCAATTGTCACGAATGGCCATTTCGATCCGGTCAATCACATCGATCGCTGCCTGCCGGGAAAGCAGGAACTGGTGCGCTGCCGCCAGGCAGGTTTTGAGCTGACTGAACCGGTTTACTCCGGTTACGAGCATGGCCTGGGTCGCTTCATTGCCGGTACGACCTTGAGGGCAAATATCATAGGCCGGCGTCAGGGACAGCTCTTTCCCATTCCAAAATGCGGCGTGATTGCGTGCGTGATCATCGGTATTACCGCACAAGATATTAAAAACCAGCCGCCTATAAAGCTCCCTGAGGGTTGTTCCCGGCTCAGTAAAGCGATGGCGAATGATCTCCGCAAACTCTTCATAACTGGCATAACGTGCCGTCATCTCACTGAGGCCGAACAGGGTCAGGGCGGAAACCATGGCTTTTCGCGCCCACCCGGAATCGAGCGCAATCCGGTCGAAGCGCTCGATCAATAAGACATCCTTGCCGGACGCCTTTACCAGCTTGACCGGTGCGGCCTTCAGTCCGGCAATGGACGCCAACCGCATGGCAACGTATTCGGCTTTGACGACGCTGTAGAGATCACTGCCGGACGAAAACTTGGCAATATACTTGACGCCTTGATCTTCTATCAAAGCCTTGGGGCGCGCACCACCAATGGAACTGCCGTGGAAGAGCGCCTGATCAAGCTCGGCTGTTAATGGAATACCTTGCTCAACCCTTTCGGCCGATGCCAGCAACTCTTCCAGACCGGCATTATGGGGAGTTCTGGGAACATATTCCGTTGGTGAGCGCTGAAAATCTAACGCACCGATCCGATCGGAGCCAGATTCCTGGAGACAGGTGAGTTCATCCAGGCTGCCGGTATCCGCATCCCGACCTTTCAGGCCGAATTGCCTGTTGATGATAACGCGTCGCCCCCAGGCATCGGGCGCTGCATCCCGAATGCAATTGGGTATCTCCAGGTCGCCCGGCAAGGGTAACACTCCGGCCCTCAGAGGTAATTCCGGCTCATAAATCGGGATAGCCGGGTTCTTGTCGCCTATCCGGTCAAGATAACTTTTGCCATAGTTGAAATTGACTGTGCCGTTATCCGCTTCAAGTTTACCGGCAACCACCGGTTGCGTCTCTCCGGGAAGCCATATCCAGACAAAGGCTTCTCTATTCTGCGGTTTAGAATTCATCATCCACCGCCTTTGTCTTGTTTCTGATCCGCTTGGGGAGGAGAGCTATTTTGCTTTGCGCCAGTTCGATGCCGGTTGCAAGTGCCCGGCTCTCATGCTCAAACAAAGGCACGCCAACCAATGCGGCAACTTCGAATACAAGCCCGATGGACGGAGACATTTCACCGGATTCTATTTTCTGGAGTGTCCCCCTGGAAATACCGGCCCTCTCCGCAAGGTTTTGCTCAGACCATTGGCGCTCCTTGCGCCCGAGCCTGATCTGTTGACCGAGCAATAAAGCGGCTTCTTTTGCGTATTTTGAGTATGTTCTTTGTTTCATCACAACCAATCCAGGCACTTATAGACCAAAATAATAGCCATTAACATAGCTTATGCCTACTATATTGATCATTTGGTTTATTTTCAAGAACTATTTCGGTTCATCGGTTCCCTTGGTACTGTTCGTCGTTGACCTGCTCCATCCATTCAACGGCTCTCTATTCTTTCTATCACCTGAGTTTTCCCTGGTCGAGCAGGTTGAGTATTCCCAGGCCTTTGCCCTGTCGCAAATGTTTTCGCCGAAGCAGAAGGAGTTGTTCAAGAAGAGGCTGGAAGGGTTGCCCCTGACAAAGACGGAACAGGAGTATTATTCCCGTTCGGTAAAGAAAAAGGTGGTCGCGCTGGCAAACGCGGAACTGCATGGTCTTGCGAGGAAGTTGTTGGAGAAATAAGAGCTGTACTATCTGAAAACATAAATGTCTGAAACTCCAACCCAGAGGTCACCCCTCACGCCGCGTAGAGTCAAAACTTATCTCTCACAGAGGCACGAAGGCACGGAGAAAATCAAAACCAAGAGCCTTTGAGTCCTGGTTTTCCTTTGTGCCTCCGTGACTCAGTGAGAGTAACCTGTTTTCGATTATTCGAGTTTGCCGTTCAGTACACGGGTGATACCGTCCTTCATCAGTTCATCACCAAAATTAAGCAGGTAACCCAGCTTCATACCTGTCAATTTCAGATACGTCAAAACCTGCTTTTTGTGAGCATTGTTGATGCATTCTACTGATTTAAGTTCCAGAATCACTTTGTCTTCCACGACCATGTCTGCCCGGAATCCTTCATCAAACCGGATACCGTGAAATTCAATCGGTATCGAAACCTGACGCTCAACCCTCAAACCGGCATCTTTAAGCAAATGCGCAAGTAATACCTCATAAACGGATTCAAGTATTCATGCGATGGGTAGAAATCTATCACCTGTGGTTCAGATTGTCATTCTTACCAAATGACTCATGGAAGCAATCATCGTCGAGAAAAAGATCGAGATGAGTATCGTCATGATTATACCGATGACCACTCCCAACGTGATCACCCACTTGTTGACCCCGCCAAGTTCCTGCAGCACCGGATTGTAATTCTGCGGTAGTTGTGTTGACCTGATTTCAAGGATTTTCTCTTTCACATACCTGTAGTACAGATAGTTACCGACTATACCTGCTCCGATATGCAGGAGAAAATTGATGCCTGGAATGCAGAAGACGACAAAAGAGACAACTGACCAAAAGTACATCTTCCGGTACAAGAACCAGATGAAAGTAAATCCGAAACAAGACCAGTTCCATGTAGCACAGAACTGCTCTCTGCCTGATATCGTGTACTTTGAAAAGTTCTGTACGTAATAGTGGGCATTGGGTCCGACAAATTCACGAATCTCATCACTGCTGATGTTATCAATGTTTATGGCGCTGGATGGGTCAAGATTAAGCATTGAACCGCAGTAGCGGCATTTTATCGCACCATCTTGAATGGTTTCTTTGCAATAAGGACAGATCATCGAAAAAAGCTCCTTGGGATTCATACCAACTCATTGCATCCTAACATCATTCCAGTTTTAAAACCAATTTCAGAGTTGTTACCCACCAGATGATTCTTTCACTAATTGTAAGCAAGAAACTATCACTATCGTAACTTCAGGGGGATACATGCTTTCCACAAATAATGTTGATAACCCTGTTGAAGCTGTTGATAAGTTTCAAAAATGTAACGTGATATTGATACCTTTATCGGATTGCATACTGAATAGGCACAGCCCGTAACTAGTTGTAATATCATGTCAATACTTATTTTCTTACTGTATAAAGGCATGCATTAAGTGAGACATATTAAAGGTGAGGGAAAAGATGTAACAAAGCCTGTATCTCAAAGGTTTCAGGACATGTGCAACTTCCCAGGGGGCAGATCTGTAAGGTCTGCTTTTATTATTTTAAGGGGGCTTCCATGAGAAGTGAATATAATGCTTACGGTTTTTCGGACAGGTAGTTAAGTTTGGTTTGCCCATAATTGTGGAGGCAATTATGATGGCAAACATGAGAACGAAACGTACGTCCGAATTCAAAGCGAAGGTTGCTTTGGCTGCAATCCGGGGAGATCAGACCGTCGCTGATCTGGCTTCTCTCTACAAAGTGCACCCGAATCAGATCACCACCTGGAAGCGTCAGGCACAGGATCAGTTGGCAGCGGCCTTTGACAACAAGAAAACCAACTCCTTAAAAGCAGACGAAAAACTCAAAGAGGAACTGTATCGCCAGATAGGCCAACTCAAGGTTGAACTTGACTGGCTCAAAAAAAATCTGGGATGTAGCGCTGCTCAAAAGCGTCTGCTGATAGATATAAAACATCCCAAGATCAGCGTTGTCAGGCAGTGCCGCTTTTTGGGGCTGAGTCATTCCAGCCTATATTACCAGCCTGTTCCGGTTTCTACTAAGAACCTGACTCTGATGCGACTGCTGGATGAAGAGTATACCCGGCATCCCTTCCTGGGCGTTATCAAGCTGACGGACTGGCTCAAGAAGCAAGGACATCCGCGTGTAGGAACACGGCACACCCGGCATTTGCTGCGCCTTATGGGGTTGATGGCGATCTACCCCGGCCCAAATCTGAGCCGCCGGATTCCGGGCCACAAAATATATCCATACCTTTTGCGCAACGTACCGATTGTACGGGTTAATCAGGTTTGGAGTGTTGATATAACCTACATCCGGCTTAAAGGCGGTTTGTATATCTGGTCGCGATCATTGACTGGTTCAGCCGCTACGTTCTTGATTTTGGCATCAGCATCACCCTGGAGGCCGACTTCTGTGTCGAAGCATTGGAGCGGGCTTTAACCAGAGGAAAACCAGAAATATTCAACAGCGACCAGGGTTCACAATTCACGAGCCCGCGTCACACCAAGCTTCTGGAAGATGCCGACATTCTTATCAGTATGGACGGCAAAGGCCGGGCAATTGACAACATCTTCGTCGAACGTCTCTGGAGATCGTTAAAGTATGAGGAAGTCTATCTGAAAGATTACGAAACGGTTCAGGAAGCAAAAGACGGAATCAAAACCTACTTCGATTACTACAACAATGAGCGGTCTCATCAGTCGCTGGATTATAAAACCCCGGCTGAGGTATACTTCAGCGGATTACTTGAACAAGCTGATCTTTCAAAGAACAAGGGGCATTCAACTGGGTTGAACCAAACTTAATTTCATCGTTTTTCTGTCTAGACAACCGTCAGTACCTTAGAATGCTGTATCAGGAAATTTGGAATATGAGATTTGTTCCGGAACGCACCCAAGGTAACACTTAACCCTAGTTGCCTGACCCTGTCGCAGGC
>MGZK01000101.1 GCA_001802125.1 Geobacteraceae bacterium GWC2_55_20 | reverse complement strand
AATTTCAGTACTGTTCATAATCCTCTCGACAACTTCCTCCGCAATAGTCGTATCCGTTCCAGGGTGCTGGGGTGGGTCAATTTTGGACGTCGATTTAGGCTAAAGGTGGGTCAATATTGCACGCCGATTTACACAGAGCCGCCGTTGCAGAGTATACCGGAGGCTATTCTGCCTGAGCTGAAGCGGCAGATAAAAGCCGTGAGTGAGTTGCATGACCGGTGGGGTATGACGGGGTGTTTCTGGTTGATGCGGTTGAACGAAAATACCTCTGGACCTGGATGCGTAATGGTTTGATCTCTGCCTGCTTTACTCTTTCCCCGGTAGATATACGTAAGAACCGGTACAGTTCACCGCCTTGAGATCCTCTTTGTTCTGAATAGGTATTACTTAATCCGGCTGCACGGTCATGCTCCTAACCAGAATTTCGGTCAGATGCATGATCCTGACATCCGGCAGATGATCGGCCAGACCCTTTTTGAGCTGAAGCAGGCAGCCGGGATTGCCGGTGACCAACACCTCGGCCCCGCTGGACCTGATAGTGTCCAGCTTGCGCTTGAGGATACGGTCGGACATATCCGGGCGCTCGATGTTGTAGGTGCCGGCGCTGCCGCAGCAGGCATCGGCTGCTTCGAGTTCGCGGTAATCGATTCCGGGCACGAGTTTCAGGAGATCACGCGGTTCCCTGCGGATTCCCTGGCAATGGGCGATGTGGCAGGGGTCGTGCCAGGTCACTTTTATAGGCAATGGCTTCAGCCTGGCTCGCAACTCATCTGCATGCAGCGTCAGCACCTGCGAGATATCACGCACTTTGCCACTGAAGCTTTGAGCTGCTTCATAACCATCCAGATGATGCCCGTATTTTTTCAGCTCGGCGCCGCAACCGCCGCAGTCGGTGACGATGAAATCAACCTCGTGGCCGGAGAAAATGTCGATGTTGGTATGGGCCGCCTCTTTCAAGCCGGCCATGTCGCCACCCAGCATGTTGGGCGCTCCGCAGCAGACCTGGTTTCTGGGGGTTATGACCCTGTAGCCCAGCGCGGAAAGCAGCTTGATCGTGGCACGGCTGGCATCGGAAAAGACCAGGCTCATCACGCAGCCCAGAAAGAAGCCCACCGTGCCGCGCTCTGGGCCGACAGCCGGTGTCACTTCCTGTATTTCCTGGCGCAATGGCCGGGAGGGCAGGGCAGGCAAGAGTCCCTCCATACGCTCAAGAGGTTTGGGGAACATCTTGAGAATGCCGAGTTTTCTGACCAGTTTCTGCAGGCCGCTCTTCTGGTACATACGCATCGGAACCATCGAACTCTCCAGCCGGTCGGGATGCGGCACCAGCTTGCGCAGGATCAGATCCTCCATGAAGCCCATTTCTGACCCTTCCTTGCGTTCGCAGGTGAACTCTGCCACCAGTTCGCCGGCATTGACTCCGCAGGGGCAGGCCGAGGCGCAGGCCTGGCAGTCCAGGCAGAGCGAAAGGTATTCCAGCAGTCTTTCGGATTGGTCCAGCTCCCCCTCCTGCAGCTTGCGCACCAGGGCCACCCGTCCACGCGGTGACGCCGTCTCAAGAAAGGTTTCCCTATAAGTCGGGCAGGCCGGCAGGCACATCCCGCAGCGCATGCAATTGATCAGTTTGACGTAGTCCATATTTACACCATTTTTCCCGTAGGGGCGTGGCCTCGGCCCGCCCTGATACAATATCCGAAATCGCCATAACCATCAGGGCGGGGCAAGCCCACGCCCCTACAAAAACGGATTAAAAGATTTTCCCCGGATTCAGGATGCCCTTGGGATCAAAGGCCTGCTTGATGCCGCGCATGACCCGGATGCCCGATTCGCCCACCAGCTTGGGCAGGTACTTCTTTTTGGCCAGACCGACACCATGCTCGCCGGTGATGGTGCCGCCCATGGCGATGGCGGCGTCGAAGATTTCGGCAAAGGCGGCGTGGGCTCGCTTGATCTCATCCTTGTCGCGCTCGTCGGTCAGGCAGGTCGGGTGCAGGTTGCCGTCTCCGGCGTGGCCGAAGGTACCGATGGTGACGTTATACTTCTTGGCCGAATCCTGGATTACCTTCAGCATCGCTGCGATACAGCTGCGCGGAACGGTGGCGTCCTCCAGGATCGTGGTCGGCTTGAGCCTGGCCAGGGCCGACAGGGCGGTGCGCCGCGCCGCAGCCAGTTTGAGGGCCTCGTCGGCATCCCTGGCGGTCTGGAAGAAGGAGCAGCGGTGCTTACCGCAGATCTGTGCCACCGCGGCAGCCTCCTCGGCGATCACCACCGGATGCCCGTCCACCTCGATCAAAAGCACCGCGTCCACATCCAGCGGCAGTCCCACATGGGCGTAATCCTCCACGCACTTGATGGTGACCTTGTCCAGAAACTCCAGTGTGGCCGGAATCACCTTGGCGGCGATGATGGCCGAGACCGCCAGCGCCGCATCCTGCAGCACCGGGAAGTGGGCCAGCATGGTGATCTTGCCCTGGGGTTTGGGGATCAGCTTGACGGTGATGCCGGTGAAGAAGCCCAGGGTGCCTTCCGATGAAACCAGCAGCGGATTCAGGCTGTAACCGGCCACGTCCTTGACGACCTTGCCGCCGCTGCGCAGCAGTTCGCCGTCCGCCAGAACCGTTTCCAGGCCCATGACGTAGTCGGCGGTAACACCGTACTTCAGGCCGCGCAGACCGCCGGAATTCTCGGCCACGTTGCCCCCCATGGTCGAAATATTCATGCTGCCCGGGTCTGGGGGATAGAACAGCCCGCGTGACTCGACTTCGCGGTGCAGCGCACTGGTGATCACCCCCGGTTCGACTGTGGCGGTCAGGTTCTCTTCGTCAACCTCGATGATGCGGTTCAAGCGGCTGGTCTGCAGCACGATGCCGCTGTTGTGAGACAGCGACCCGCCCGAAAGGTTGGTACCGGAACCGCGCGGGGTGACGGTAACGCCGGCCCCGTGGCAGAGGTGCATGATACGGATGATCTCATCACTGGAACCGGGCAGCAGCACCGCGCCGGGAACGCTCTCGATCTCCGGGGTGGAATCGTAACCGTAGACCGCCAGGGACTCCCGGTCGGTCAGGGTGTACTGCCCGCCGACTATCGTTTGCAGCTCTTTTATGAATGATGGTTCCATGGGAAACTCCTTGTGTCTTAGACAATAAATCAAACCCAACCACCCCCAACCCCTCCTTTGTAAGGAGGGGAGCTATAAAATCCCCCTCCTATTTTAGGAGGGGCTAGGGGTGGTAAGGTTCTGCCGCTACGGTATCATCCATTGAAGGAAGTAGGCCTGCAGATACACTATTACACCTACCACGATTGTCAGGAAAATCGAGTGTTTCAGGGTAAAGCGGAACAGGGTGCCTTCCTCGCCGACCATGCCGCAGGCGGCGGTGGCCACGGCCAGTGATTGGGGGGAGATCATCTTGCCCATGACGCCGCCGCTGGTGTTGGCCGCGCCGGTCAGGATCGGATTCAACCCCAGTTGTTCGGCGGTGGCTTTCTGCAGGCCGCCGAACAGCACGTTACTGGAGGTGTCGGAACCGGTCAGGAAAACCCCCAGCCAGCCCAGAAACGGTGCGATGAACGGGAACCAGTGCCCGGTCTTGGTAAAGACCAGTCCCAGGCAGTTGGTCATGCCCGAGGCGTTCATAACATAGGCCAGACCCAGCACCGAAGCCACGGTGACCGCGGGGAAACGCATGTCATAGAGGGTCTTGCCGGCGATTTTGAAGACGTCACCGAATCCAACTCCACAGATCAAGGCCGAAAGGAAGGCTGCGATCAGGATCGCGGTGCCGGCGGCGGACATGAAGTTGAAGTTATACTTGGCTGCCAGCTTGATCGGCAGCTGCTCGGCCACCGCTTTTTCCAGCGGTTTGAACTGGTCCTTCATGGTGGCGTTGGTCTTTACCAGCTCGCCGCAGAGCTTCTTGGTTTCGGTCATCTTCTTGGAAACCAGGTCGCAGGCCTTGAGACGCTCATCGGTCAGCACCGCGCCTTGTCCGGCCAGCCCGGATTCAACCGGCAGAAAAGCTTCTTCGAGCCCTTTAAGTTCCTTCAGCTTGCCAGCCAGTTCGACCTGTTTCGGATCTGTTGTTGAGAGGCTGGCCAGCTGTTTGTCGATCTCCTCGTTGACCTTGGCGATCTTCTTGAGACCATCTTCCGGCTTGGAAACCTTCTTGACGATCATGTTGTCGAGTCCCGCCACGGTGATTACGACCTTGCTCTTGTCCAGTTCGGACTTGATAGAGGGGATGCCCCACAGAAGCACCATCACGGTCAGTGCCAGATAGGGAGACCAGGCGCGAAACACTTCACCGACGGTGTAGTGATGTTGTTCGACCCCGTTGCTGGCCGTTTCATGGTCAAAGACGTAGTTTTCCCTGGGTTGCCATACCTGCAACAGTGCCACCAGTGCTGCCATGGCCGCCAGCGATGAAATGATATCCGGAAGGTATGGTCCCAGGTAGCTGGCTGTGGCCCACTGGCATACCGCAAAGGTGACGCCGCAGACGACGATGGCCGGTAAAACTTCGATGGTTTTTTTCCAGCCGACCATGATCATGATCACGTAGAAGGGGATAATGACAGAGATGAACGGTAGTTGGCGGCCGACCATGGTGGAGAGCTTCATCATGCCGTCATCGCCGTAGCCCATCACGCCGGCCAGGGCCACCACCGGAATACCGATGGCGCCGAAGGCAACCGGCGCTGTGTTGGCGATCAGGCAGACCCCGGCGGCGTATAACGGGCGGAAGCCGAGTCCGACCAGTGTCGCCCCGGCTATGGCCACCGGCGTACCGAATCCGGCGGCACCCTCGATAAATGCCCCGAAGCAGAAAGCTATCAGCAATGCCTGGATGCGCCGGTCGCCGGTTACGCCGGCCAGCGAGGCCCGGATGATCTCGAATTGCCCACCTTTGACGGTAATGTTGTAAAGGAACAGGGTCGTTATCACAATGTAGAAAACCGGGAACAGACCGAAGGCGGCGCCCTGCATGAAGGCCAGGCCGGCCAGCTTGGCCGGCATGCCCCAGACCGCTACTGCGATCGCAAGTGCCGAGGCAACCGCCAGCGGTCCGGCCTTGTGCGCTTTCATTTTCAATACGGCCAGACAGACGAAGATGACGACCAGAGGGATCGCGGCGATCAATGCCGAAAGTCCCAGACTACCTCCCGCGGGTGTATAAGTTTGAATCCAGGGCATAGCTGACTTCTCCTTTCAATGGTGAGACTTGTTTGTCGTGATTTTTAATGACTGCGCCTGTGGTGAAAGCATTGATACAGCTTGATTTCAAAATAGAATCAAGTTATGTAAATTTGTATTACCAATTATCCTTTTTGAAAAAACCTGTCAAGAGTTTTTTTGTGGCATCTAAAAACGCTGTTGACAAGCAGATATAACTTGATCTAGGGTGAGATGTAATGTGGCATTACAAGTATACATATTGATTGCATTGTCACATATCCGCTGCAGCGCCGAGCAGATTGATTTTCAGTAATAAAACCTTTTTTCAATAGTGTGGCAGCGCAAGGATTCAGCTGGTCAGATTTAATCACGTGCTATATTGCTGTTCAGAACGCATCGGGAATCAATGTATGAAGGGAGAAGGTTGTATGTATGAACAGTTCAAGGCCAGGGCCGAGGGGGTCAGCGCGGAAGTGCATCGTTTCGATACCAGAGCGGCAACGCTGGAATTCATAATCGCTTTTCTAAAAGGAGAAGGTCTGCGTGATGCTCCACAATACCATGCAGTGTGGGCCGATTGCCCGTTTCTGGAAGGAAGCGTCCGTAAATCGTTGAGCGAGGTTGCCGGTCTGAAATTCGAAGTTTCACAGAAACTGGCTGCGGAAGCGAAGTTCGGCATCAGCCAGATGCAATGGGCCTTGACTGATACCGGAACGCTGGTGCAGGATTCCGGCGCGATCGAACAGCGACTGGTGTCATCGCTGCCCTCGATTCACATCGCGCTGGTCCCGACCTCCGGCCTCCTTCCCGATCTGCCGGCCCTGCTATCCAGGATTCATCCGGAAGACTGCGCCTATATCGCAATGATTACCGGGCCCAGCCGCACCGCCGATATCGAGCGGGTGCTGACCATCGGCGTGCATGGACCGGAACGGTTGATCATAGTTTTTTGCGACGAGTTGGGAGGTGGCAACTGATGTCAAACGAATTCAAGGAATCCATCCACAGGGCGGTCAACAACGCCAACCTGACCGGGGCTCTGGGCAAATTTTCCGAGGCCTACAAGGTCAACCGGGCCAAGGCCTATGAAGGGATCGACTTCGAAGAGCTGCGTGGCCGCATTGCCGACCTGAAATCCTACGCCGCATCCCATCTGGACCAGTTATCGGAACAGTTCGCCCGGAACGCCGAGGCGCGTGGAGCCAAAGTCTTCAGGACCAATGATCCGGCCAGGGTCAGGGAATACATCCTGAAGGTGGCCCAGGAGAACGGCGTCAAGAGTATCGTCAAGTCCAAGTCGATGGCCACCGAGGAGATCCATCTCAATCCCTTTCTGGAAAAGGCCGGTATTTCGGTGGGAGAGACCGACCTGGGTGAATGGATTATCCAGCTGGCCGGTCAGACCCCTTCGCACATGGTGATGCCGGCCATCCATATGACCAGGGAGGAGGTCTCCGACCTGTTCAGCAAGGAGGTTGACGAGCGCCTGACCTCCGATATCCCCAGGCTGGTCAAGGTGGCCCGCGAGCGGTTGCGGCCGATGTTCCTGGAGGCCGACATGGGCATTTCCGGCGGCAACATCGCCGTGGCCGAAACCGGCAGCATCGTGCTGATGACCAACGAAGGCAACGCCCGGCTGGTGACATCGCTGCCCAGAATTCACGTCGCTCTGGTCGGTGTCGAAAAGCTGGTCGCCAACTACGCTGATATCGCGCCGATCCTGAAGGCGCTGCCGCGCAGCGCCACGGCCCAGCTTTTGACCAGCTACGTCTCGATCATCACCGGCCCGACTCCCAACCCGGACGGTTCGCTGAAGGATCTGCACATCATCCTGATGGACAACCGTCGCAGCGAGATGGCGGCCGATCCCAAGTTCAAGCAGGCCCTGCAATGCATCCGCTGCGCCTCCTGTCTTAACGTTTGCCCGATTTTCCGCCTGGTGGGAGGACATGTCTTCGGCAAGGTCTACACCGGCGGCATCGGCACGATCCTGACCGCCTGGTTCGATGAACTGAAGAAGTCCGAGGATATCCAGGGGCTCTGCATCCAGTGCGGAGCCTGCAAGGACGTTTGCCCCGGAAAGATCGACATACCGGAGCTGATCATGGAGATCAGGCGCCGTCTGGTCAAGGACCAGGGGCTGCCGCTAATGCAGAAGGCGATCTACAGTGTGGTCAACAACCGCCATCTCTTCCACGGCATGCTGCGGGCGGCCTCTCTGGCCGGCAAGCCCTTCACCTCCGGCAGGTTCGTCCGCCACCTGCCGATGTTCCTGGCCGACCTGACGGATGGGCGCAGCCTGCCGGCCATTGCCGGTGAACCGTTCCGTGACCGCTTCAAGAACATCAAACAGCCAAAGCTCAAGGAGAAAGCCGCCTTCTACGCCGGTTGCCTGATCGATTTTGCCTATCCCGAGATGGGTGAGGCGCTGGTCAGGGTCCTCAACAAGGCCGGCATCGAGGTCATTTTCCCGCAGGAACAGACCTGCTGCGGCGCACCGGCCCGCTACAGCGGCGCCTACGAGGTGGCAGCAGGCAACGCGATCGACAATATCAAGGCGCTGCTGGACGAGGAGGTACAGTATGTGGTTTCAGCCTGCCCGACCTGCACCGTGGCACTGGACCATGAATTCATCAGCACCTTTGAAAGCCTGGGACAGTCCGAGTGGATTCCGAAAGCCAGGGAGCTGGCCGCCAAGACGGTAGATTTCTCGACACTGGTAAAGAAGCTGGTCGATCAGGGGAGGCTGTCGCTGAAGGATGGTCAAAAGCTGGGCAAGATCACCTACCATGACTCCTGCCACCTGAAGCGGACCCTGAAGGTTTCGGAGCAGCCGCGCGAGTTGCTGAACAAGGCCGGCTACGAGCTGACCGAGATGTTCGAGTGCGACATGTGTTGCGGCATGGGCGGCTCATACTCGATCAAGCTGCCGGAGATATCCGGTCCGATCCTGAAGCGCAAGCTGCACAACATCAGGGAGACCGGAGCCCCACTGGTGGCGATGGATTGTCCCGGCTGCGTGATGCAGATCAGGGGCGGCCTGGACCAGGACGGCTCGGCAATCAGGGTGCGGCATACCGTGGAGCTGCTGGCGGAGCAGTTGGAGGATTAACAAAGGGTAGGGCTGGGATAGCTTGAGAAGGGGGGTCGGGATTGTGAATTCCGGCCCCTTTTTTGTGCCCGGCGGATCGATGAAGCATGAGATTGATTGCGCCGCAATGACGCGCTTTGAAACTGATTGATACAGCATGAATGCGTTTAAGTCTGTTTGGTTGGATGACACAAAACAAACAAGATGGAACTAGATCTGGTACTCAATGCATTATGCCGATATGATACGCGCTGAGCTCTTCAATATGCAAAACTGATTTACAGATAATATCCAGCCAAAGGAGATGAATATGAAAGTACTGGTAGACCTGTGCATAGTCCCGATCGGTGTTGGCGTGTCCCTGTCCGCTTACATTGCGGAATGCGAGAAGGTCCTGTCGCATGCGGGGCTGAAAACCTCGCTGCACTCCTATGGAACCAACATCGAAGGCGAGTGGGAAGAGGTGTTCGCGGCGATCAGGAAATGCCATGAAAAAATCCACGCCATGGGGGCGCCCCGCATCACTACCACCATAAAGCTGGGGACGCGCACCGACAGGAACCAGACCATGGAAGACAAGGTTGCCAGCGTGAAGAACAGGCTGGCCGCCGGGTTAGCTTGAACAGGAACGCATAAAAAATGTCTATCCGGATATGGGGTCCATTCAGTCTTGAGAGAGTTCCTGACCTACATCGCTCCGGTGGGCAAGATTAATAGAATATGATATATATGGCATTATTGTTGCTTAAATTAGTAGGCTTAATGTGTATCTTATTTTATACAGGTTATCGGATTATGCATGAAGCTGTATTTTCAATGCGTTATCATTGCAGCTTTACTGATCACCGCGTGGGTGACGACAGCAACAGCCGCTCTTCAGTGCAATGGCTGTCATGGTACGTCAAACCCAGTAGACTTCCGTCCGCTTGACTCCATTTTCCGTAATCCTTCCACCGGCGGTTTCTCAGGAAATCACCGCACCCACCTGGACTCGCCGGCTTCCTCCACCGCTTGCAGCATCTGCCATCCCGGCAGCGGCAGTTTTACCTCATCCCACCGTGACGGCAAGCTCAAAATATCGTCACGCATCAACAATTCGCCGAACACAACCTATTATCCGGCTTATGACAACAATACGTCCGCCTGGTCTCAGACCGCGACTCCTGCCATGGGAGCCTGTGCCAACGTCAACTGCCACTTCGAGACAATCTCTCCTGTCTGGGCCAGCGCTCCGGAGCTGACTACCTGCAGCACATGCCATGGCGCGCCACCTTCAGGTACGGTTTCTGCCTACTCTGGCGGTGCAGCTGGAAGCCACGCCAAACACGACCAATATTATCCCGGCGCCAGCAACTGCAAGAAATGTCACCCGGACAACGCCACCTTTGCGCATGCCACCAGTGCAGTCAATCGCGATCTGAAAATCAGCTTCGCCGCTGCTCCCAATAACGGCAGCGGTTCCTATACCGGTCCGCTCAACGATTATCTGCCCAGCCAGAACAATATCTTCGGTAACTGTACTGCTACCTATTGCCACAGTCCCGGCAACAAGGCGACAAGTTACAATGCCCCCAAACAGACAGCCACCTGGGGGGGCACGCTCGGGTGCGGAGGATGTCATGAGGCGGCTCCGGTTACAGGAAGTCACAGAACCCACCTGGATCCGGCTTATTCGTATGGTGTTCCGGTAACATGTCACAAATGCCATGCTGCAACCGTGACACCCGGGATGACAATTTCCACGACCATGAACCATCTTAACAAGCTGGTAAATGTGGCTTTTGACAGCACTACCACGGCTGTTTTCGGCAAATACAGCGGGCGCCTTTCACCAATGCAGAAAAATCCCGGTTCGGGTTACGCGAACTGTGAAAACGTGTATTGTCACTCAAGCGGACAGGGGGCTGGCGGAAGTTGGCCACCAACCTACTCCACGCCTAAGTGGGGGCTGTCAGCAACCGGCAAATGCGGTACCTGTCACGGCGATGGCTATCACGGCGCGGCCAACAAGATGCTTTCTGGCAGTCATGACAAACATATGAGCTATGGTTTTGCCGGGAGTGTGACCGGCTGCGGCATTTGCCACTATGGCGCCGGCTTTGCCAGTACTTCATGTAACCAGTGTCATTATGGATCTGATACCAATTTAACTGACTTGCATATAAACCATAAGGTGGATGTCAGCTTCTTAACCAAATACGGCGGCGTCTACGGCGGCACACCTGAACCGGGCGACGGCTACGGCTCCTGTTTCAGCGTTTACTGCCATTCCGACGGAACCTCGCTTGCAACTGGAACTGTTCCGCTCAACACTTCGACCGTCTGGGGTTCCGGAGTCCTGAGCTGCGGCAGCTGTCACGGCAATCCTCCCGCATACGGCAACGGCAGCCCCAAGGCGAACAGTCACGCCAGACACGACTTTGGCTGCAATATCTGTCACAGCAGCACCACCTCTGATGGAATTGCCATTTCAAGCATCCTAAAGCACGTCAACCAGGCCTATGAACTGTCTCCGGGTGTCGGGGTTACCTTCACTTACGTTTTTGCCATTACCGGGGGCACCTGCAGCAACATCAGCTGCCATAATAACGGCACCGCTGTCTGGGGCACAGTCCTGACCTGCGAGGATTGTCACAGCGTGTCACCCGGCGGGGACTGACAGTAATTAAAGCAAACCCCGAGGTTAATATTTCAACAGCTATGTCCGGAAGATAAGGTGGAGTTTTATGCGGAAAATTCGTATTCGCTTGTTACTGCTTGTGGCCTGTTTGGTATTGCCGGTTGTGGCCTGTGCCTGGTCGCTGAATACATGGGTCAGGAGCGGCGGCGGGAGCTTGCAGGTGCGTACGGACACCCCCCAGACTTCGGTCAATGGTTCCGTATTTAAAAACTATACCTCGCAGCAGAATTTCCCGATTACTCTTTCGGCAAGCCCCGGTTATAAAATATCGACTTATACGGTAAACGGTGCAGTTACAACTCCGGAGTCCCCGGTTGCATCATTGACTTACCAGATGGGCCTGCTTGCGTTTCCGGATAAACCATCGCAGAGCATCTACGTTAATTTTGTGCTCTGGACCACTTCAATCACTGCCAATACGGGCGATACCGGCGGCAGCGTGTCGCCATCCGGGACCCTCAGCCTGCAGTTGGGCACGAACAAGAGTTATACTTTTACCCCCTCTGCCGGAAATCAGGTCATTGCCATAAATGGTCTTCCTGCATCAGGCTACACGCTTTCACCCGCCACCCTGCCTGCGAGTCTCAATACTCCGGTCACCCTTACCCTTACCATTCCGGAGAATCCACTGACGATGACCGGCTATTTCCTGGGGGTAATCGCCAATGCCGGCCCGACCCAGACTACTCTGCCCGGCAGCAGTGTCACTCTTGACGGGTCCGGAAGCAGCATCAAGTACGGTGGCGGCAACCTGACCTATGCCTGGGTGCAGACCGGCGGGCCCGCGGTAACGCTCAGTGCGGCCAATGTGGCAAAGCCGACCTTCACCGCTTCCGCTATTGCCACCCATAACTTTCAACTGACCGTCAGTAATGGCACATATTCAAACAGCGCAAACACCTATGTGGCAGTTGCCAGCTCAGCCTCTGCCGCAGCCCGCGCTTCGTGTATGGTTTGCCATCAGGCGAGCGGTGTTGGCATCACCAGCAACGTATTTGGGAACTGGTCGTCATCATCACACAAGAACCTGTTTGTCATGTGCGCCAATTGCCATGTTGGCGCCGATACCGGGGGGCATCCAGGCCCACTGGGCTCGGGAGCGGTGAACGAGACAACCTTCACCTATAATTCACCTTATGGCAGCGGTAACTTCTGCTTTACCTGTCATCACAAGGGTAACAACCTGCACTACAACACCGAGGTACAGCTGGCGAATATCTGCGTTGCCTGCCACAACCCCAACGTCCACGATCCGGACGCCACCATGTCAATTGCCCTGGGCGCCAGTCACTTCAACGGCTATACCTCAACCTTCAATCCCAATTACCGGGCCGCCTACGTGACCCCGAACACCGAGTGCGCCAACTGCCACATAACCACGGCAAATATCCCTAACGCCTCTGATCCGGCCTTGTCGGCACAACGGCTGGACTGGGCTGTTTCCGGTCACGGCAACACCAACGGGCAGTCCTGGCTTGCTTACGATTTCAAGACCCTGTCCGGCTGTGTGCAGTGCCATACCACGGCAGGTTTTATCGCCTATTCCACCGCAAAGGTTACCAGCGCCTGGGGAACAGCCTCAGTAACCAGGGATGTACTCTCCTGTATCGGCTGCCATACGGATATCAGCTCCGGGGCGTTGCGGACGAATCATCCGGTTCAGCCCTATGCGGACGACACCTACACCAATCCGAATGTTGGCAATACCTCCAACCTGTGCGTAAAATGTCACTCCGGCAGGCAGAGCGGCCGGAGCATCAGGGCCAAAGTTGCCGCCAGCGCCGACTTTACCAATATGGCGTTCATCGGTTCCCATTCCGCGGCAGCAGCCGGTATACTGTTCAAGTCCATCGGCTATGAGTTTACCGGTCGGGATTACAGCAACAAATGGCACTTCAAACACGATAAGGTCGGTATCAACAACTACACAGCCTATAATTATGATACCGGCAGCAATGGCCCCTGTGCCGGTTGCCACATGAGCTCAGCGAATAAACACACCTTTTCGCCCCTGACCAGGGATGCGGGTGGTGTCGTAACGGCGATCATCAGCACCTCGTGTGCCGGTTGTCATACCGGTCCGGCCTATCTGGACGGAAGCAGGATGAACAGCCGCGAGACGAAATTTGCCGCAACGTTGCTTGCATTGCAAAAAGTTTTAGAGGCTAAAAATATCTACTATGCCGATGTCTCTCCATATTTCTTCAAGAGCAGCGGCAATAGTGAGCCAGGCAACGCAATCACAAATTGGGGCAACGCCGATACCATGGGCGCCGCATTCAATTTCAACCTGCTCCGGCACGAACCTGGCGCCTATGCCCACAACATGATTTACACCAAGCGGCTGATCCATGACTCGATCGACTTTCTGGATAACGGCGCGTTTGACAACTCCGTAAGCATCACTATAAACAGCCTGTCAGGCCTTGATGCAACCCAGAAGACATTAGCCACAGGCTATCTGACACCGTCCGGAACCAGACCATAGTTGATAATTGCTTGTGCAGTTAAAGCTGGGCTGCCCAAATCTGAATTGTATTGAAACGGCGGCCGATAAGCCGCCATTTCTGTTTCTGCAGACTTTCATTTATGGTAATGCTGGGAACCAGTGAGGTTAACGAATCATGAAAATTGTCATTGCTCCCGATTCATTCAAGGAGAGCCTGTCTGCCTTCGAAGTGGCCACTGAAATCGAGGCCGGTTTCCGTGAGGTCTTTCCGGACGCCGACTACATAAAGGTTCCCATGGCAGACGGAGGTGAGGGTACCGTTGCGGCCATGGTCGCAGCTACTGGCGGAACCCTGGTCGAGGCGGTGGTGACAGGGCCTTTGGGAGAGCCTGTCAGGGCCTGTTACGGCGTGACCGGGGACGGGCGTACGGCGGTGATCGAGATGGCGGCGGCCAGCGGACTGGTTCTTGTCGCTCCGCATCTGCGCAACCCGCTGAAGACCACCAGCTATGGCACGGGAGAGCTGATCAAATCCGCGCTGGATGCCGGAATCCGCCATTTGATCGTCGGCATAGGCGGCAGCGCCACCAACGATGGCGGCGTCGGCATGCTCCAGGCGCTGGGGGTGAAACTGCTGGATAGTTCCGACGCCGGGATCGGTTTTGGTGGCGGCTGTCTGAAAGAATTGTTTCGCATCGATATCAGCGGCCTGGATCCGCGTCTGAAAAACTGCCGGATCGAGGCCGCCTGCGATGTGGACAACCCTTTGACCGGACCTGCCGGCGCCAGCGTCGTATTCGGGCCGCAAAAAGGGGCTACTCCTGCAATGGTGGCAGAGCTGGATGCCTGCCTGACCCGCTATGCCGGCCTAATACACAGGGACATCGGGGTGGACGTGGAGCGGACACCGGGAGCTGGCGCTGCCGGCGGCATGGGAGCGGCGCTGCTGGCGTTCTTCGGAGCCGTTTTGCGACCGGGCATCGATATTGTCATGGATACAGTCGGGCTTGAGGCGGTGGTGCGGGATGCCGACCTGGTGATTACCGGAGAAGGGCGCATGGACAGCCAGACTATTCATGGAAAAACGCCGGTCGGTGTGGCGCGGATGGCCCGGCGCTACGGCAAGCCGGTGATCGGAATCGCCGGCGCTCTTGCGGAAGATGTGGCGGTTGTACATGAGTATGGCATCACCGCGGTTTTCAGTGTACTCTTCCGGGTCTGTACACTGGAGGAAGCCTTGAATAACTCAGCAGCAAATATCCGTAGCGCATCACGCAACATAGCTGCTACAGTAAAACTTGCCCGGAACATCGCATGACCGGGGGTATTGAGGTTCCGCTGGAGCGAATCGACCCGGACACTCTGCGCAGAATGATCGAGGAATTCGTCACCAGGGAGTGGTCCGAGCTGGGTGATGCCGGCTACAGTCTGGACGACAAGGTCGAACAGGTCATCGGGCAGCTGAAGGATGGTACGGCCAGGGTGGTCTTCGATATTACCACGGAAAGCTGCAACATCGTGCCTGTCACATAATAAGGGCGGAAAGGTCCAATATGTTTGAATGCCAGTACAACGAGGAGATGGAGGCGGAAGTCAGGCGGCTGGATGCCAAACAGCGGGCCATCAGCGCCGGTCATCCGGATTGGGACAATGCCTGCCGGAAGTGCGGCTGCCGGCTTCAGGGCACCAGCGATGATGTGTGCGAGGAATGCGCCTGATGGACCGTATTGCTGGTGTGAACTACATGCTGAAACTGGTTGATACAGATTGATACAACTTCTCGCAAATAAATTCAGTCCAAGGAGCTTTAAAATGAATGAATTTGAAACCGGCTATAATCGTACCGCAACCCAGGTAGTAGTAAGGCAGAATACCCTTGTCCGCCAGGTTTACGCCTGGATGGGGGCGGGACTGGCGATCACGGCGCTGATGGCGCTGATCACGCTCTCCTCGCCGGCCATACTCAACGCAGTGTTTGGAAACAAGCTGGTGTTCTACGGCCTGATGATCGGAGAGCTGGCCCTGGTGTTCACGCTGTCGGGTGCGATCAACAGGTTGAGTGCCGCCACCGCCACGCTGATATTCATCGCCTATTCCGCGCTGAACGGCATCACTCTATCCGCCGTTGCGCTGGTCTACACGGCCAACTCGATCACCACCACCTTCGTCACCACCGCCGGCATGTTCGGGGCAATGAGCATCTACGGTTACATGACCAAGCGCGACCTGACCTCATGGGGCAGTTTCCTGTTCATGGGACTGATCGGCGTGGTGATCGCTTCGATCGTCAATATCTTCGTCGGCAGCAGCGCGGTGTCCTGGGTCATCTCCGGCATCGGGGTGATCGTCTTCACCGGACTGACCGCTTACGATACCTGGAAGATCAAGGAAATGGCGGCCCAGGGAAGCGAGGGAAGGAAACCGGCCATCCTCGGCGCGCTGACGCTCTACCTGGACTTCATCAACCTGTTCCTGATGCTGTTGAGGTTCACCGGCAACCGGCGCTGATCCGGCTTCTGCAAGTTAACGAGAACGGAAATTCCATGGGTGATCCCTTTCCTGATCATCGGCCACTCTCGGGTCGCTATTTCTATCCCTGTTGCTTCCGGAACGTTTCTTGCTGAATATTCGATCAATATCTCATGCATGGAGTCCAAGGCACTTGAATCATTGCACACGTCCGAAGTCTTTCTTATCCCTTTTCCTTCGATATGTTCTTAGCCTGTTGGCCCTGTTTCTGGTCAGCGCCTGTGCGCAGCCCAACTTTACTGTCATTGCAGACAGGATACTCTGGCCTCCCGCTCCAGCCAGTCCGCTGCTGGAATTCAAGGCGCTCTATTATTCACAATACAGCGTGCTGAGTTCACAGTATCAAGGGCTTCCAACCATATTTGAAGGCTCTGAGGAAGTCCTTCTCCGCAGGGCTTCCGGTGTCGTTTCTGACGGTCACGGCAAGGTGTTCGTTTCTGACTCGGTTCTGAGGAATGTGTTGATATTTGATTTTGTCACAAAGATTGTTCGCGTGCTGGATGTTGATAATCTGTTTGGCAAGCCCATGGGCATGGATATGGGGCCGGATGGGCGCCTGTATGTGGCCGACGCCGGTAGAATGAGAGTGCTGGTTTTTGGTCCTGACGGGAAATATCTTGACAGCATAGGTGATGAAAGTCGTTTGCTAAGGCCCATGAATGTTGCTGTTAACAGTTCATTGGGCAGGATATACGTGTCGGATGCCCGTAAACACCAGATCGTGGTATTCACTCTTTCAGGTAAATTCCTTTTCCAGTTCGGCGGCATGGGACGTGGGGACGGAAAGCTGGCCATGCCCCATGGATTGAGATTCGACAGGAACGGCAATCTATTTGTTGCTGATATGCTGAATTCCAGGATCCAGGTTTTCGATCCCGAAGGACGCTTTGTTTCATCGATCGGCGATCGTGCCCCATACCAGCTTGAATTGGAGTACCCCCGCGATATAGCTTTCAGCAGCGATGGCAACCTTCATATCATAGATATAAAACGGGCTTTGCTGGTCAGTTGTGAACCAAACGGTAAACTGCTGCTAGTCACAGGTTCCGACGGACATACCACCCATCCCCTGGGCCTTTCCAGCCCTACCGGCATCAGCATCGGCAGTGATGATACGATCCATATCGTTGACCAGATCAACAACCGCTTGACGCTCTGGAAATATTTCGGGACTTCATCGGAACAGGCTTTGCATAAGGAAGTCGATCTGCTTGTGAAGTAATGTGATTTAGTGAGATATGCCGGGGAGGGTCAATGAAGGTTTTAGTTACCGCACTCGTGTGCGCCGTATGTTGTCTGGCGCCGGTCTGGCGGGTCGAGGCACTCACGGTTGTAAATTCAAAGCATGACTTTTCAGCTTTGGGTGGTTCTCCTTGCGGTTATTGCCATAGTGTACATAACGGCCTGGGTGGCACAGGGATGCTGAATCCAGGTTTCGGAGCATTTCCATCGATTACAAATGCTTACAGTAGCGCCACAAGGGTCTATAAACCCACCTTGGCCAGTCTGGACAGCAGTGATGCTCCGCTGTGCCTTGCCTGTCATGATCAATCCACAATAGCCGCCAACCCCAATCTCAGCGAAGCCAAAACCCGTCTGGACAGTCGTTCTGACTTCCCCAATGCATATATCAACACGGATCTTTCCAATGATCACCCGGTTGGTTTTGTATTTGATCCGGCACAATCGCCCACAAAGATCAAGTCTCCTCTGCTGGCTAATGTCACGTTCGGTCCCGGACGAAACCAGATGTGGTGTTCTTCATGTCATAATGTTCATGATAACAACTTTGGCAACTTTCTGGTTGCGTCAAATGACGTATCCGCACTCTGTCTGGATTGTCATATCAAGTAGCCGGTCTTAAGGATCTTCCTAAAAAGTGTTGACGGCATCACAATTTGGGAGTGTATTCTAACTGCTGCTGGCATTTTAGAAGATTGTCGTGGCGTGACAAAAAATCAATTTTTGTTATTAATCAAATATAACTATTAATTCAGTAAAGCTTCTCATGGCTGTTCCCTAAGTTCAGGATCAGAGAGTATGTCGCGTATAACCACAATATTCATGTCGGGCCTGCTTGCCGTTTTGCTGCTGCTCACATCCGCTTGTTTACCGCTGGTAAATTCCCCCGGCAAGCTCGTTATACAACCGAAGATTGAAAGAGGCTTCTTTGTCGCCGGTGACGGAACCCGGCTGCCGGTGCGTTCCTGGCTGCCGGAGGTTGCCCGGATCAGGGCCGTGATCGTCGGACTGCACGGTTTCAACGATTACAGTAACTCATTCACCTCACCGGGAAAGTATCTCAGCCGCCACGGCATCGCCGTTTATGCCTATGACCAGCGCGGTTTCGGCGGAGCGCCGGGACGCGGGCTCTGGTCCGGCAGCGATGCCTATGCCGGCGACCTCGGCTGTTTCGTAAAGGAGGTCAGGAAACGCCATCCGGCTGTTCCGGTTTACGTGCTGGGTGAGAGCATGGGAGGGGCGGTTGCCATTGTCGCCGTGACCGGCGACAAGCCGCCGGACGTGGACGGCGTCATCCTGGTGGCCCCGGCGGTCTGGGGACGGGAAACCATGCCCTGGTACCAACGCTGGCTGCTGGCGCTTACTTCGCATACAGTCCCCTGGATGGAACTGACCGGGAAGGGGCTGCACATCATTCCTTCGGACAACATCGAGATGTGCCGGGCTCTGGGACGTGATCCGCTGGTGATCAAGGCCACCAGGGTGGATGCGGTGTACGGACTTACCAACCTGATGGACGAGGCGCTGTCCAAGGCCGGGAAACTGAAACTTCCGGCCCTGGTCCAGTACGGTAAAAAAGACCAGGTCATACCCAGGGAGCCGACCCTGCTGATGCTGGGCAAAATGTCCAAGGCAACCCGGAAGGCTTTCTATGCTGAAGGTTACCACATGCTGCTGCGTGACCTGCAGGCGGAGAAACCGCTGGCGGATATCGTCGCCTGGGTGACCGATCATGACAACCCCCTGCCCAACGGCAGGGATAATTTTTTCTAAGTCATTCCCCCGGTGTTCCATTCATGGAGGATAGATGGTTCCGGCACTGCCCGCGACATA
>MGZK01000100.1 GCA_001802125.1 Geobacteraceae bacterium GWC2_55_20 | reverse complement strand
TCTCCCAGGGCCTATTTCCGCATGAAAACTTCAAATGCCGGAACATATAAGAAAATCCTGCTCTATACCGTTTTGGCCTTTATTACCCTGTTGCTGATTTTTCCCCTTGCCCTGAAAAAATATCTGGCCACTCCCCACGCCGCAGCGCAGGTATCCCGGATGCTTTCCGGCAATCTGGGCCAGCCGGTTGTTGTTAATTCGATCGACATCTCGGACGGCACCTTGCGCCTGAAGGGGCTTTCTCTTGCAAACCCGGCAGGATTTCCGTCATCAAAGCTGCTGGCAGCCGATTCAATTGCCATCAAACCGCTATGGCTCGAACTGCTGTCCGGCAACAGAATCTTTGACAGCATTGCGGTGGCGGGGGTTACTGTAGAGCTGCACCGCAACAGCTCCGGCGCCTGGAACTTCGACGGCCTGCAGCGGCGTTTATCATCATCAAAACCATCTTCAGCCGAAGTTTTAATCCGCCAGCTCACAATCACCAAAGCGGCTGTCCGGGTGAACGGACAGGGGATTGGGGGGCTGGCCCTGAATATTTCAAACCTTGCTACAAAAGGTTCCGGCAGATCAGGGTTCAAGCTGGAGTTTGACGATCCCGGTCGCAATCATTATGCACTGTCCGGCAAAATGCTCCTCGGCAGCGACCCCGAGCTGGAAATGTCCCTGTCCTCTCCTTTCATTTCCCTGAAAAGCCTCCCGCAAGTATTGAAGGTTGAAAGCGCTTATCTGCCGGAACGGGGCAAGGCCGACCTGCTCCTGTCGGTGGACCTGCGGAAAGGGGTTGTTCGCGGCGGAGGTAAGCTGAATTTCAGCTCCGCGGTCATGCCAGCGGCGGGACGGGGCGGGATCTTCAGCGGCAATCTTTCACTCGCCGGCAGCTATGATCTGCGGAAAGACAGCCTCGCACTCGATCAACTCACGCTGCATCTTAACAAGCTGCTTGCGGTCAGGGCCTCCGGGAGTGTCAGGGAACTGAAGCGGGCAAGGCATTTCCTGATCGATGTGGCGACGGATGAAATTGATATCGCTTTGCTTGCGCCGCTGATTCCGGAACTTGAACGAAGAAAGCTGATCATCGGCGGCAAGCTGGAGAAAGGTTTTCTGCATCTTGCCGGCAATGCCGCTGCAGGAATTGCCGCCGCAAGTGGAAAGCTGGGTTTCTCACACGTGATGTTGAGACAGGATAAACGGCTTTATTTTGATGACCTGAACGTTACTGCCGCGCTTTCCGGCACCGGCAACTCGCTGACGGTCACCGGAAAGGCAACCCAGGCAAAATCGGCAGGGGAGCCGCTTCTGGAAAGTGTGGATGCTCCTTTCAAAGTGACAAGCAACAGGCATTTTGCAAATTTCAAGGTTCAATTGCCGGCATTAAACGCAAGGGCACAGGACATGGCTGTCAGCGGCAGTCTCTCTTATGCCGGCGGAAGCGGTCTGATTGAGAATGCAAAAGTGAAGGCCAGGGATTTCTCGGCGTCGCTCGGGCGTTTTTCGGCCCGGATTCCTGTGAAACAGGTTTCGTCCAAAACCGTGCGCTATCCGCTTATTGCTGATTTTTCCAGGTGTGACATCAGCCGTGGCGATGCTTCTGTCAAAAAGCTTTCCGGAAGCATCCGTGGCGCGTATGCCTGGAATCCGAACGGAAAGTGGCTGGAAGGAACGGCGGAACTATCCGCTGAAAAGGCGGCCTGGCAGGGCAAAGAGTCGGCTGCTCCGGTGGTCAGGGTACTGTTTTCGGAATCGGGGGGGCAGGCGGATCTTAAAGCATCTCTGCTGGGTGGCACGGTGACGGGAGGCGCGCTGTTCAACCCGTTTGCCTTGCAGGAGAAAGTGGCGTTCAACATCAGAGCCAAAGGAATCCAGCTGGCCGGAGTCAATAAATATGCCGGCCTGAAGGGCGATACGGCCTTGTCTGCAGGTGCCCTTGATGCCGGCTGCACTGGCGGTTACGAACGATCCGCCGGTCTTGTCTGTCATGTCGAGGCGAACGGGCATGATATGGCCGTGACCGGCCGTGGGGGCAAAACTCTTCTCTCTGCCGCCGGAATCAGGCTCAACGCTGATCTGTCCGGCAAACGGCTGGTTGTCAATGAGGCGCTGTTGACGTCCGGAAAGTACGTTTCCGTCAGAGCCGCCGGTACGCTTGAGAATGTTTTTCCGCCGGATCGCCAGGGGCGGATCAACTTCACCGTTCCGGCCACGTCTTTGGCCGCTGTTGCGGATTCATTTATCAATGTTTTACCAAGATCGATACAGGAGGCAACGGTTGCGGGAAATGTCGCGGCGGCAGGCGCGGTCAGCCTGCAGGGGGGCAGGATTCTTGTCGATGGCGCCGTTACTCTGGACAATATAAATATTGAGGCGCCCACGGAAAATATAAAAGTATCGGGAATAATCGGCGTGCTGCCCCTGTCTCTTGATCTTGCCGGCAAGGCGGTCGTCACCCCCCCGGCTTCTACACGCTTCAGCAGGCAGAACTACGCCGCCCTCATGGATCAGCTCCGCCGGACGACGGAAAAAGGCGAGAGCATCACCATCGGCAGCAGCAGTTTCGGCGGTCTGAGCATGGATTCCACGAAACTCAGGCTAAGGGCGGCCAGGGGTGTCACTGAAATCATATCGCTTGAATCCTTGCTCTATGGCGGAGTATTGCTGGGAAAAGGTTTCATTGCCGCACAAAACGGACTATTCTACCGGGGAGACCTGCTTTTCAACGATCTCAGCCTGGTACGGTTGTGCAAGGCTTTTCCGGCGATCACGGGCTACATGTCCGGTAAGATTGACGGGATACTGAGCGTTCAGAGTGAGGGCAAAAAGCTGGCGGACATCTCCGGCTTTGCCGAATTTTGGGCAAGGGAAACCGCCGGTGAAAAAATGCTTGTCAGCAAGGAATTCCTGCAGCGGCTTTCAGGCAAGAAACTGAGCGGATTCTTTTTCAGTTCCGACCGGGTCTATGACCATGCCGGTTTAACAGCGGCTCTCGAAAACGGGTTCCTGTCCTTTGATGCCCTGGACATATCCCATACGAATTTTCTGGGGGTCCGCGACCTGAGTGTCACCATAGCTCCCGGCCAGAACCGGATTGCCATTGATCACCTGCTGAATTCCATCAAGGAGGCTACGGTGCGCGGCAAGAGCAGCGCGGGCGGCGCGGGAAAGGATGCCCCCGTTGCCGCGCCGCCCGCAACTGAATTCAAATGGGCCGAATGACTTTACATATGAGCTGGATAAGTTATAGTCGGCATTAATCAAGAAGGAGGATAGCAAAATGAAACTTTTGAAATGGTTATTGGCAATGGGCTGTGGAGCGCTGGTCTCCTGCGCCATTATCACCGTCAATGTTTATTTCCCTGAAAAGGCGGTCAAGGAAGCGTACAAATCTCTCGACGAAATGCTCCTGAAAAAGGATGGTGAGCTTCTGCCCAATGGCGAAAAGCAACCGGTTGTGGAACCCAAACTGTCCCAGCCCGGCTCGCAGTCCAGCCTGCCTTTGGTGTTGCCTGACTTCTCCTTTACCTCCGTTGCCCATGCGGCCGAGAGTGGTGATGATCTGGCAATAGAATTGGGAAGCATGCCGGAGGTCGCCGCCGCCTATGCTGAAATGAGCCAGAGGCAGTCTGCTCTGGGCGCTCTGTTTAACAGCGGTGCGGTTGGATTGACAAGCCAGGGTCTGGTGACGGTGCGGGATAAGACGAAAGCCGGCGCTGCGGATGAAGCGCTGGTCAGCGCGGAAAACAGGAGCCGCAAGACCGTCATCAGCAGCATGGCAAAGGCGATACTGAAAATCACCAAACAGGAAGCGACCAAGGCCGCGCTGGACCAGACCATGGGCAAAGCCGCGGCTACTTATGCCGAAACAAAACGCGAAGCCGCGAAGCCGGGTTGGTGGATGCAGTTGCAGAACGGCAAATGGGTGCAGAAGTAAACCTATAGACTCACTATCTCGCAGGCTTCCTGGTCGAGCTTGTCAACCTGCTGCAACAGGTCGTCGATGCTGATCTGGCTCAGCTCCAGGCTGGTGAAGGTCATGTCCATGATCTCTTCCGGCTGGCAGTTCAGGTCGGCCATGGCGTTGGAGAGGCTGATTACCTCCGCCAGACCCGGGTTGCGGACGGCGCGCTCGGGATTGTGGTGGTGGCGGATGATTTCCTTGATGTCGTCGCCGAAGTTCCACTTGTCGGCCAGCAGATAACCCACCTCGGCATGGTGCTGTTCGATCAGCTTCTCCCTGGCTTCCGGAAGCAGCATGTAATCCCCCAGCATATCCAGCAAAATCGTCTTGCCGATGTCGTGCAACAGGCCGCAGATAAAGGCCAGCTCGTAGTTGCCGCCCATGTCCCTGGTGATCTGGCGGGCGATCATGCCGCACACCAGGCAGTGTTGCAGAACCTTCCTGATCTCCCTGTCGTTGCGCGGGCTGAAGCTGCTCATGGCGTGCACGGTGACAATGCTCATCAACGATTTGAAACCGATGAAGATCACTGCCTCCTTCAGCCCGGAAATATGGACACGGTGCCCGTAGTAGGCCGAATTGCAGATCCTGAGTATTTTTGAGACCAGGATCTGGTCGGTGATGCATTCGATGATTTCATCGATCGAGATGGTCGGGTTGTCGATCTTTTCAGCAATCTGCAGCATCACATCCGGAATGGGGGGCAGATCGAAATTTCCCTCTTGTATGTGCTCCTCGATCTCATCCAGCACCTTGTCGGCATCAACCTGGTCGCCCAGGCGGTCCTCATCAAAGTGGCGCACCGATTCCAGCAACACCTGGATCGAATTGAGCCTGACCGGGCTGTTCAGCACAAACCTGGGCAGATCGTCGGTGAATTCGAAGATGCCGGTATCCCATTTCAAGGCGCTGGTCAGAACGACTTCGGCGGCTCGTTTGAGAATCTCTTCCAACTGCACTTTGGTGTAAATATTCCTGGAGAGCAGGTATCCGATAAACGGCAGGCCGAGGGATTCGGAATCGGTAAAGGCGTTGTCGAGCTCTTCCTGGCTGATATCGGCTCGTTCCTTGAAAAATCCGCCGAAATGTTCTCCCTCGCAGTTGGACCAGATGAAGATGATCTTGCCTTCCTGTATATAGAACTTCTTCTGCCGCCCATGCTGGCTGATGACAAGCGTACCCGAGCGTTTGCTGTTGTCGGCCCACTGGATCAGGTCCGCAAGTGGCATTAGGCTCAGATTACCGTTGAATTTTCGCATGGGGTGTCCCGTGGTTCTGCTGAAGACCGGGTTTAATGTGAGGTTGCCGTCGCTCCCGGGTGTCCGGAGGCAGACATTCAAAATGCCTTTCTATATCAGCAGCCTGCCGCCTTCTATGATGGTATCCTCTTCACCGTCGGCCATGATTGCCGTCAGCGTCGGCTGATAGAATACGTAGTCCTCGTGGAAGGGGGCGCTGACCGTTCCGCCAAAACCGGTGTTATCCCCCAGCGCGATGTGAATCGTGCCCAGGATCTTCTCCGCTTCCAGCACGTTGTCGGGGCGGCTGGCCTTATCATTGGTGCCGATGCCCAGTTCGGCGATGTTGCGGCAGTTCGGGTTTTCGGCAAACCGCGCTTCCAGCTTTTCGCGGTGGCTATCATTGCCCTCGATTCCGACTACCACACCGTTCTCGACCGTCAATTGCAGAGGTTCGTCCAGCTTGCGGGTCGGCCCCCATTCGATGACCATTACGCCGTGGCTTTTGCCCTCCAGCGGCGCCAGATAAGCTTCGCCGGCCGGCAGGTTGCCGAAGCTCCCGTCGGCGGTCAGCAGCCCGTCATCCCCCTTGGCCAGGCGTCCCTGCTTACATATATTCATATTGGTGCCGTTGGGGGTGGTGACCCTGATCCATTCGGCCCGGTTGACCGCCTCCACCAGTCGGGCGGTGCGACCGGCCAACTGGTTCCAGTCCACGGTCATGGAACTGTGGAACATGTCCGGGTCGAAATGCGGCAGGCTGGCGAAGCGGCAGCCGGCGGCGCAGGCCAGGGCGCGGTAGCGGGTGTGGCTGGTGGAGTTGTTCGAGAGCGCGATAATGATGTCAACGACGGAATCCCTGCGGGAGAGGACAATCTCCCGGGCGATGGCAATTTCTTCCGGCGAGGCGGATTTGCACAGCAGTTTCGTCAGCAGTCCGGCCGTTTCCAGCGCAGTAACAGTCTCGTCTCCGAAGGTCGCGTTCCAGAGACACAGTGGCGGTTCGACACCGGATGCCGACGTGGAGGGGAACTCCACGAAGGTTCCGCAGCCGTACATCTCTGCCGCGTATCCGGCCGCTGCGCGCGCGGTTGCGTTCAGCCTGGTGCGGCGATCAAGATCCGATGGCGACACGTTCTCGTCGGCGCGGATCGTGTCGCTGAATATCAGCACCCGCTCTCCGGCGCGAATGCCCATATTGGTTTCAAAAAGCGAGCTGAATGCCGTATCAAGGGAAGTAATGGTAGTCATGGATCTATGGCCTCCATATCTGTGGCAATGAATATGAGTTGACGATTATACACATCACATTAGTAAGCTAGAAGCTATTTTCAGTACTCCAGCGTAATAAAAAAATTATTTAATGTGTTGTTAAACATACAGGCTCTGGCTGGAAAGATAAAATTAGTTGTGAGTACTTTGGAATATCAACAGTTTTTTCCTTGATTTTTGGGATGTTATTGTGATAATCATGCATACTGTATACAATTACAAGTAGTAGTATTGTTTAATAAAAGCAGGTACTTAACCCGTCGTTTCAGGGTTGGTTTCGGAGGTTTATGTGGCACAGGTCATCTTTTCCACGTGGGGCGGTGATGTAGTAGACAACAGAAATGTTTCCGGAGAACCGAAAGCGGTCAGCTATCGTCTGCCGGTTGCCTTTGACGGTGAACGTCCGCTGCGGGCGTTCATGGGATGGGACGGAATCATCCTGTTCGACAAGTACGTTGATGTGCCGGCAATGACCGCCGAGTACATGAAACGTGTTCAGACCCTGTACTGTTGCGGTCGTTGTACGCCGGGCAAGAAGGGCACCAAGGTGCTGATGGACCTGTTCCGGAAAGTACTGGAGCGCAAGGCCAGCGAGGCTGACCTGGATACGGTCGGGGACCTGGCCGAGCTGCTGAAAAACTGCAAGTGCACCCTCTGTCAGAGTGCGACTGTGCCGGTTTTCGATGCGGTCAAGCATTACCGCTCCGATTTTATGACCTATATCAACAGCGCCTGTGGTCCGAACGCCGAGCCTGCAAGATATATCCACAAGATTACCGCTCCCTGCATGGACAAGTGCCCGGCCCATATCGACATCCCCAAATATGTCGAAGAGATCCGCAACTACCAGTATGGTGAGGCTTTGGCTACGATCCGCGAGAACATGCCGCTGCCGTCGGTCTGCGGCCGGGTTTGTCCCCATCCCTGCGAGACCGCCTGCCGCCGCAAGAACGTCGATGACGCCATCAATATCATGGTGCTGAAACGTACCGCATCGGATTATGAACGCCTGCACAACCTGCAGCCACCGATGGTGCCCAAGGCCAAAAAGAACAAGACCGTGGCGATCGTCGGCGCTGGTCCGGCCGGTCTGGCCGCCGCCTACTACCTGGCGCTGGAAGGTTATCAGTGTACTATTTATGAGGCGCTGCCGGAAGGGTTCGGCGGAGGCATGATCGCGGTCGGCATCCCGGCTTACCGCATGCCGCGCACGATCCTGCAACGTGACATCGACATCATCCAGTCGCTGGGCGTTGAAATCATCTACGACTGCCGCGTCGGCAAGGATATATTGCTGCCGGAGCTGAAGCAGAAATACAACGCCGTGTTCCTGGCGCCCGGCGCGCACCGTTCCAAGCCGATGGGTGTCGAGGGCGAGGACAAGGGCTACAAAGGTTTTCTCTCGGGCGGTATCGACTTCCTGCGCGAGGCTTACATGGGACGCCCGACCGGCATGGGCAAGAAGGTCTGCGTGGTCGGCGGCGGCAACACCGCTATCGACTGTGTGCGTGTGGCGCTGCGTGAAGGCGCCGAGGAATCGGTCCTGCTCTATCGCCGCTCCCGCAAGGAGATGCCGGCCGATTCCTGGGAAGTTGACGGCGCCGACGAGGAAGGGGTCAGATTTGAATTCCAGGTGCTCCCGACCAGGATCATCGTTGACGACAAGGAACAGGTAACCGGTGTCGAATGCGTGCGCATGGCGATGGGAGAGCCCGACGCCTCCGGCCGCCGCAGGCCGGAACCGGTAGCTGGCAGTGAGTTCGTGGTCGAGTGCGACACGGTTATCCCGGCCATCGGCCAGGACCCGGATCTGGGCTTTATTCCGCCCGACATGGGCATCGACATCACCAAGTGGAACACGGTCGTTACCAAGTATCTGCCGCTCAAGGATGCCGCCGGAAAAGACCTGAAAGACGGCATGGGCAATATGCTCTCCCGCTCGCTGATCACCGACTGTGACGGCGTGTTTGCCGGAGGCGATGCCGAGATCGGACCTCTGACGGTGGTTGCCTGTGTCGGCAACGCCCACCGTGCAGCGCTGGTGATACAGCGCTGGCTGGAAGAGGGCAAGGCCTATCTCAGCGAACAGGATATCTTCGACGACCTGCTGACCTATCTGGGGGTCTACGACAAGAATGAAAAAGTTGCCTGGCTGGATTCCGTCAAACGCGCCGGCCAGAAAGAGGTTCATGGTCGCGAGCGGGCCTCGAAGGGGAATTATCGTGAGGTCGAGCTCGGTTTCAGCGACAGCACCGCCCAGACCGAAGCCGACCGTTGTCTGAGATGCTACCGCATGGCAATGGTGGCGGTATAGTTTGGTGATTGCGGTTGATTTACCCTGCACAACAAAAATAACGATGCGGTAATGGAGATATAACGGCATGGCACATATAGAGTCCTGCGAGAAAAAAACGGCAACAGTGACAATCAACGGAAAACAGGTAACGGTGCCAGCTGGCGCCACCATCCTGGACGCTGCAACGGAACTGGGGATCAAGATCCCGACCCTCTGCTGGCTGAAGAAGATCTCCACCACCGGCGCCTGCCGCATTTGCGTGGTTGAGGTCGAGGGTGTCGAGCGCCCCATGACCGCCTGCAATACCCCGGTCAAGGACGGCATCAACGTGACGACCTCCACGCCTGCGCTCGAACAGATTCGCAGGAACACGCTGGAACTGATGCTGGTCAACCATCCGCTGGACTGCCCGGTTTGCGACGCGGCCGGCGAATGCGACCTGCAGGACAACTGTTACGGCCTTCAGGTTGACAAGAACAAGTTCGGCGCCGAACTTGAACGTCTGCCGATCCGTTATGACTGGAAACTGCTGGAGAGCGACCCGAACCGCTGCATCCTTTGCGAAAAATGCGTCAAGGTCTGCCGTGAGATAGTCGGGCGGGAGGCGATCGAAATAGTCGATCGCGGCGACCGCACCATTATCGATACGATCAGCGGCGAGCCGCTGGATTGCGATTTCTGCGGCAACTGCATCAACGCCTGCCCGACCGGCACGCTGATCAGCAAGCCGTTCAAGTTCCGTGGCCGTCCTTGGGCCTTTGATGTTACTCCGGGAGTCTGCTCCTTCTGTTCATCAGGTTGCCAGATCGAATACCACGCCAAAAACGGCCGCATCGATCGCGTGACCAGCTCCGATGAAACCTACAACCGTGGCAACCTGTGCGCAAACGGCCGTTTCGGCTATGCCGCCTTCAACTCGCCGGGCCGCGTGACATCGCCGATGATGCGTGAGGGCAGCAGCGACCAGAGAAAGGTCACCTGGGAGCAGGCGCTGGGCAGCGTAGCGGCCAGGCTGAAGGAACTTGGTGGCGGCGCCGTTGCCGGCATCGGTTCACCGCGTGTCACCAACGAAGAAAACTACCTGTTCCAGAAATTATTCCGCGGAGCGCTGGGCAGCAACAACATTGACTCCGAGGCGCGTCTCGGCTATCTGCCGTCCCAGATCCTGCAATGGGAACTGCTGGGTTACAGCGGCGGCACCTTCGACATGAACGCGATCGAGAAGGCCAGCTCGGTGGTGGTAATCGGCGCCGATCTGAAGGGTGAATCGGCCGGATTTGCCTATCGCGTGATCCAGGCCGTAACCAAGAACGATGCCAGGCTGGTGCTGGCCAACAGCCGCTGCACATCGCTGAACAAGTACGCCAACGCCTTTCTGCAGTGCCGTCCGGGGAGTGAAGCCTGGCTGGTGGCCGGCCTCAACAAGGCCATCCTGGCGGAAGGTCTGGAGGGCAAGTCCGCAAATGTTCAGGGCTTTGACAGCCTGAAGTCATCGCTTGAGGGGCTCTCCTTCGAGAAGATTAGCGAGGCTTGCGGAATTTCCGAGGCGCAGTTGCGCGAGGCCGCCGGCCTGATCTGCAATGGCGGCAGTACCGCGGTACTGTACGGTTTTGACGTGATCCGTTCCGCCGACATGAAGAACGCTGTCACGGCGGCCGTCAACCTGGCGCTGCTGACCGGAGCTACCGGCGCCGATGGAGCCGGAATCTACCCGCTGGACGAAAAAAATAACACCCAGGGCATGCTGGATATGGGGATTTGTCCCGAATACCTGCCCGGCTACCACACCTATGAGCATGCAGCAGCCAAATTCGGCGCAGCCTGGAAATGTACCATTCCCGCAACACCCGGCAAAGACCTGTTCCAGATTATCGAGGCGATCGAGTCCGGCCAGATCAAGGCTCTCTATGTGATGGGAAGCGATCCGCTGCATATCCTCCCGGATCGCAACCGCACACTGAAGGCGCTGCAGAAGCTTGAACTGCTGGTGGTCCAGGACATTTTCCTGACTGATACCGCCCGTCTGGCGCACATCATACTGCCAGCGGCAACCGGCGCGGAGAAGGCCGGTTCGTTCACTTCGGCGGATAACCGGGTACAGTGCTTCAGCGCGGCTGTCAAACCGGCCGGTGAGTCACGCACCGACGCCGAAATCCTGATGAAATTGAACGCGCTGATCGCTCCGGTGGTCGCGATGACACCGATGACACCCGATGAACTGCACCATGAAATTACGTCCTTGACCGGACTTTACAGTGAAACCTGCGACCATGACGGCTGCCGGATGGGCCGTGTCAAGAACCGGACCGGGAAAGCGGTGTTTGCTCCGCTGAAGCCGGCTGCGCTGCCGCAGTTGTCACGCCCCTTCACGATGAAGATCGGCTCACTGCTGCACCACAACGGTTCCATGACCACCTGGTCGGAGAACAACATGCTGGTGTCCGGCGAAGCCTATCTGGAATTGTCGCTGGAAGATGCGGCAGCATTGGGCGTTGCCGCCGGTGATATGCTGAAAGTCACCTCCGACAGCGCCAGCATCACGCTCAAGGCGCGCCCCTCCGCCAACCAGCAGCGCGGCGACCTGTTCGTTCCGTCCCATTTCAGGGATCCGCAGGTCAATCTGCTTTCGGGACAGAAATCCTCTCCGCTGGCCGTAACAGTGGCCAAAGCATAGTCAGTACCCGTCTCGAAATATGCATCTTAAAAACGCCGCTAAAAGCGGCGTTTTTTGTTAAATGCTTCTTGTGTAACAAGTGACCCTTGCTATAGTAATTAGAACTTAATTAAAGTTTGAAACACACATCCGGCATCAACAAAAGGACGAATACATGAGCCAGATTCTCAGGCAGAAGCAACGCAGCCGTCTGGCAGCCGAGATCAATCTGGGACGGTCCGGAACCGGACATGGCGGACAGCTCTCTATCTGCCTGGTTTCCCCCAGCCGCTATCGCACCGGCATGAGCAGCCTCGGGTTCCAGACCGTCCATGCACTGCTGTCCGAATCGGAAGGTATCCGCTGTGAAAGGGCCTTCCTGCCGGATCGCGATGAACTGGAGGAATACCGCCGCAGCGGCACGGCGTTGCTCTCGCTGGAATCCCAGCGGCCTCTGGCCGACTTCGATGTGATTGCTTTTTCAACCTCGTTTGAACCGGATTACCTGAACATCCCGATCATTCTCAAACTGGCGCGTCTGCCACTCTACTCCGCCGAACGGAACGAATCCGATCCGCTGGTGATCGCCGGCGGCGCGGCTTTTTTCATTAATCCCGAGCCGGTGGCCGATTTTATCGACGCGATCTGCATCGGCGAGGGTGAGGATATTATACCCCCATTGGTCTCGGCGTTGCTGTCGCCGGTCACGGTCGGGCGGACCGGGTTGCTGGAGGCGATGAGCCGGATTCCCGGCATCTACGTTCCTGCATTGTACAGGCCATGCTACGACGGAGACACGCTGCTGAAGTACGAAGCGCTCTCGGGCGCGCCGCTGCCGGTTTCGCGAATCTCGGCCTGTTTGGAACAGCACCCTCCCTCAGCTTCGCGGATTCTGACCGAAGACACCGAGTTCGGAGACATGTTCCTGATCGAGGTCAGCCGCGGCTGTCCGCGCGGCTGCCGCTTCTGCAGCTCGGGCTTCATCTACGGGACCTTCCGGCAGCAGCCCTGTGGGAATCTGGTCGCCATGGTGGACAAGGGGCTTGAATATCGCAACAAAATCGGCCTGGTCGGAGCCGCCGTATCCGATTATGCCGATATCGGCAAACTCTGCCGCTACATTGTTGACCGTGGCGCCAAGGTCTCGGTCTCTTCGCTGCGCCTCGACCGGATTGATGCCGACATGCTGGATGCGCTGCTGGTCAGCGGCCACAAAACCATTTCGCTGGCCCCGGAGGGGGGCTCCCAGAGGCTGCGCGACCTGATCCGCAAGAACCTGAGTGAAGCCCAGATCCTGGATGCGTGCGAGATGCTGATCTCCCGCGACATACTCAACCTGAAACTGTACGTGATCATCGGACTGCCGGGCGAGACGGAGGACGATCTGGGTGAACTGATCAGGCTGGTGGGCGAAATTCGTGATCGTGTGATTGAGCGGGCCCGTATCAACAAGAGGCTGGGAGAAATCACGCTCTCGGTTAATCCCTTCATCCCCAAGCCATTTACACCTTTCCAGTGGTGCGGCATGGAGGCGCCCGCTTCGCTGGAACGCAAGGTCAAACTGCTTGAGAACCGCCTGCGTCCGTTGTCCAACGTGCGCCTCAAGGTCGAGAGCCTGCGCGAGTCATATCTGCAGGCGCTGCTGTCGCGCGGAGACCGGCGCTTGGCCCCGCTGCTGGCGGAGATGGCCGAAGGCTCCAATCTTAAAAAAGCGGCCCGGCATTGCGGGATTGATACCGGCCGCTACGTACTGCGCACGATAGCCGCTGACGAATGTTTGCCGTGGAGTGTCATCGGCACCGCAGAAACCACAATGCTGCGCCGCGAATACGAGCGGGCGCTGGCTGCAGAGGGGAGCTAGAAATGAGACAGGATCCGGGTAATCAGTATATCGCTACCATTTTATCCCAATGTGACATCCGGGGAAGGGAAGTGCTCGAAATAGGCTGCGGCAAGGGGAGGATCACACGGGATCTGGCGATGCATGCCGCGCATGTGGTGGCCGGCGATCCGGACGCGGTGGCGCTGGAAACCGCACGGGCCACGCTTCCAGACGGCAATGTCACGTTTGTGCATGCGCCCGATGGCATCCCGGATTACCCCATTGCCAGCTTTGATCTTGTTATTTACACGCTCTCATTCCATCATGTCCCGATTGAAGAGATGTCGGCGAGTTTGCTCAAGGCCGCTGCTATGTTGCGTGGGGACGGGGTAATTGTCATCGTGGAGCCGGGCGATGGCGGTTCATTCAGCGAGGCAAAAGAGCGCTTCGGAGCCGGCAGCGGAGACGAACGCCCTGCAAGGGAAGCCGCCATTCGTGCGCTACGTGCATTTGACGGCTGGGAAGCGGGAGACACGGTGTTCTTCAGCGTTCTGTTCCAGTTTGACGATGACGATGATTTCTTCAGCAGTATGCTTCCCGGATACGGGCAGCAACCGGAATCGTTCATAACGGAGGTCAGGAACTTTCTTGACCGTTACCGGAGCGGGAAAGGGATCCTGCTTGATGCCGAACGGAAATTGATAGTGCTGCGCAGAGCGTGCACTTGAATCAGTCGCAGTGCAGTCATCGGTCAAGTCTGCCGTTAATGAACAATTCCGTAAAAAATGTGATAGAATTGCCGGCATAATCATGAACGTCGGTTGCCGGTCCATCACCGGCCACCGGGGAGTCACCCTATGTTGCACGATATTCAGCAAGCAGCCCGCATCATAATCGGCAATGGTCTGATGTATCTTCTGCTGCTGATTTGCGTGATGCTGCCTGCGGCCGTTCCCGCCCAGGCGTCCGTCGGACAGGCTGCGCGGAAGATTATCGCGGTGGTTCCTCCCGATTTCCCTCCCACATATTATCGCGATCCGGCCAACGGTAAACCGGCCGGTTTCGCGATAGACGTGATGAACGAAGTGGCCCGTAGAGCCGGTCTCAAGGTGGAATATGTCTTCGGCCAGCCCTGGCTGGAAATCTTTGACATGCTGGAAAGCGGCAAGGCCGATGTGATTCCCAATCTGACCATCGAAGATTCCCGCCGGACGCGTTTTGCATTCACCAAGCCGGTTGAAAGCGTGCATATCTCCTACCTCGTTCGCAAAGAGCAGAGTATGGAGGCCCCGGTTGCAGGCACGCGAATAGGTGTGATCGGCGGCAGTGTTGCCCACACCTATCTGACCTCACGCACGGACATCACTGTCGTGCCCGAGCAAAGCATGCAGCAGCTGTTGTTCAATCTTCTGGCCGGGCAGATCGACATGGTCCTGGCCTCCACTCCGAATATCATGAAAATAGCGATTGATGCCGGCGTGGAAGACCGGGTCAGGGTTCTGCGGCCACCGGTGATGGAGATGGCAAGGGGCATGGCGTTGCGTCCGTCCGACGTGGCCTTGAGGCAACAACTGGACCGTGCCATCGAGGAATTTGCCAGGAGTGACAATTACCGGGAGATCTATGAGCGTTGGTGGGGGCGGCCGAAGCCGTTCTGGAACACCACCAGGCTGCTGCTGATGATGGCCCTGCTGGTCGGCGGGGTGACGATTGCGATGACTGTCTGGCGCTGCAAGGCGACAGCCAGGCTCAACCAGGAACTCCGCCAGGCGTTTGAACGGGCAGATCGCGAGCGGGTGAAATCCAATTCCATTCTTGAATCGATCAATGACGGCATCAGTATTCAGGACAGCGGTATGAAGGTGATTTATCAGAATGCCAGGCATATAGAGATGTTCGGCGCCCATTCCGGTGAACTCTGCTACCAGGCCTACTGCAGCCGGGATTCCATTTGCGATGAGTGTCTGGTTCAAGCAACTTTCCAGAATGGATCAAGCTCCGTGGAAACCAGGTGTGTATCCACCCCGCCCGGTCCCCGCTATTTCGAGATATGTGTCTCGCCGATCCGTGACGAACGTGATCAGATCGCTTCGGTGATAGAATGTGTCCGTGACATAACCGAACGGCGTATCGCGGAAGAACAGCGCCACAAGGACCTGGTCTTCATCGAAACCCTGATGCAGAACTCACCGATGGGAATCAGGGTTTTTGATGCGGAGAGCGCGGAGTGCGTCATGGTTAATCAAGCTGCCGCAGACATCGCGGGAGGAACTGTCGCCGTGATGCAGCTGCAGAACTTCCGCAGCCTGGATTCATGGAGGGCCGCCAACCTTTTGGCAGCCGCCGAGGAGGTGATTGCCGACGGCAGTGCCAGGATGTTCGAAACTGAGATGTGCACCTCGTTCGGCAAGCAGGTGGCGGTGGTCTACTTTCTCTCCCGTTTCGTCGCCAACGAGAAACCCTATCTGCTGATCATGGGACGTGACATAACCGAGGAAAAGCGAATCGAGGCAGAGAATGAACGGATAGAGAGGCAGTTGCTGCACACGCAGAAGCTGGAGAGTCTGGGGGTGCTGGCCGGCGGTATCGCCCATGATTTCAACAATATCCTGACGGCGATCCTGGGCAACACCGAGCTGGCGCTGATGCGCCTCAATCCTGAGTCGCCGGTTCTGGACAACCTGCAGCGGATCGAAAAGTCGGCTGTTCGAGCCACCGACCTTGCCAAACAGATGCTGGCCTATTCCGGCAAGGGAAAATTCGTGGTAGAAAACCTTGACCTGAATCGCCTGATTGAAGAGATGGGACACATGCTGGAGGTGTCCATCTCAAAAAAGGCGGTATTGCATTTTAACCTGAAACGCCCTCTGCCCCCGGTTGAAGCCGATGCGACCCAGATCCGCCAGATTGTCATGAACCTGGTCATTAACGCCTCCGAGGCCATCGGTGACAGGAGCGGGGTTATCGCGGTCACTACCGGCAGCATGGTCTGCGATCAGAAATATCTGAAAGATGTATGGCAATGCGACGGCATTGCCGAAGGGCTCTACGTCTGTATTGAAATCTCCGACACCGGTTGCGGCATGGACAAGGAAACCATGGCAAGGATCTTCGATCCCTTCTTCACGACCAAATTTACCGGCCGGGGACTGGGGATGGCGGCGGTGCAGGGCATCGTGCGGGGCCATAAAGGGGCGATCAGCGTTTACAGCGAATCCGGCAAGGGGAGCAGCTTCAAAATATTGCTTCCCGCCAGCGGTAAAGCCTTTGAATTGCCAGAGCAGGAAAATCGCTCCGGAATCTGGAAAGGGAGCGGGGTGGTGCTTCTGGCGGATGACGAGGAAACCGTCCGCAACATAGGCCGGGAAATGCTGATGGAGTTGGGCTTTGATGTGGTAACTGCCTCCGATGGCCGGGAGACGCTGGATATCTTCAAGAGCCGCAGCGACATCCGTGCGGTGATTCTGGACCTCACCATGCCACACATCGACGGAGAGCAGGCCTTTGCTGAATTGCGAAAAATTAAGCCCGATGCCATGGTGATTATTTCCAGTGGCTACAGCGAATACGAAGTTACGCGGAAGTTTGCCGGAAAGGGGTTGAACGGTTTTATATCCAAACCGTACAAACTGTCGGCGTTACGGGACGCCATGAAAAGCCTGGGTGAATATCAGGACTCTTGAAACTATTTTATGGGGTGAAGATGCAGTCAGCCGAGTTGGCAAAACGAATGAAATCGAAACAACCGCCCACCGTAGTGGATGTTCGCAGCAGCATGGAATTCCGTCATGGCCACATTCCGGGAGCGATCCATGCTCCGACCTGGAAAATCCTGTTCAGGGTGGCGCCGCTCCCGCCGGACAGGGGCGTAGAACTGGTCGTCACCTGCGAGCATGGGCCCCGGGCCCAGCTGGCAAAGGCATTGCTGATGAACATGTTCGGTTACCGCAATGTGGACCTGCTGGACGGTCACATGTCCGGCTGGCGCCAGGCCGGCCGCTCACTGGAGAAGTAAGATGACCGGATCTGACCTGTGATGGAACAGCAAAACACCGCGCAACTGTTTGCCCGCGCCAGGTATCTGGCGCTGTTCACGATCTTCTACAACATCATCGAGGGGCTGGTTTCGGTCTGGGCCGGCGCTGCCGATGAAACCCTGTCGCTGTTCGGTTTCGGCGTGGACTCCTTTATCGAGGTGATCTCGGCGGTTGGCGTCTGGCACATGCTGCGCAGGATCAGCGCCAACGGCGGCGAGACCCGGGACGAATTCGAGCGGAGGGCACTGCGTATCACCGGCGCGGCCTTTTACCTCTTGACGGCCGGCCTGACGCTGACGGCAATGATCAGCCTCTACCAGCGGCACCAGCCGGAGACCACACTGTGGGGCATCGCGGTATCGCTGGGTTCCGTCTCCTTCATGTGGTATCTGATCCGCCAGAAGACCAGGGTCGGAAAACAGCTCGGTTCCAATGCCATCCTGGCCGATGCGGCCTGTTCCAGGGCCTGTCTCTACCTGTCGCTGGTGCTGATGGTGTCAAGCGCCGGTTATGAACTTACCGGCATCGGCAGCCTGGATGCGATCGGTGCGCTGCTGATCGCCTGGCTGGCTTTCCGGGAGGGACACGAGTCGTTTGAAAAAGCCAGCGGCCTGGACTGCTCGTGCAGTTGCCGCTGCGGCAAAAGTTGACCGCTATGCCTGTTCGAAGTATCGCCCTGCCGGTCCTGGTTGTTGCCCTGTTGCTGACCGGCGCGCTTTCCTGGTTTGCCGTCAGGAACTACCGGACCGCCGGGCCGATCGCCGAAGAGAACCTGCGTGGCCTGGCGCTGACAATGGCGGCGGCAATGGAGGGGGTTGCCTCCCGCGATCCGTCGTTGAAAACACTGGCCTCGTTCCGGACCAGTGAAGTCGCCTACGCGGCGTTGATCTCTCCTCAAGGTAAAATCCTCTTTCACAGCAACCCGGACCTGGTCGGCTCCGATGCCGTTGACCGGCGTTATCAGGCCGTGCTGGCGGCCGGCAATCTGAGCGAGGAACGGATACGGCTCGGTACCGGAGAGTCGGTCTACGAGTTCCAGACCCCTTTCCACCTGTCGGGCAGCACCTGCGTGCTGCGTCTGGCGCTGCACACCTGGCGTTCGGAGGCGGTTATGCGCCGGGCCGGGCAGGGGGCGGCAATATTATTTTCCCTGATGGTTGTGGGCTGGGGGTTGGGGTTGACCGTGTTCTGGCTTCTGCGCCGCCAGGAAGCCCAAAACCGTCTGCTGGCGCATCGTAACGAGCTGGCCCGCCTGGGCGAGGTCGGGGCGGTACTGGCCCACGAGGTGCGCAATCCGCTGGCCGGGATCAAGGGTTACGGACAGCTGTTGGAGGAACGTCTGCCGGAAGGCAGGGAGCGCGGCTTTGCATCGTTGATTGTCAGTGAGGCCAAGCGCCTGGAGGAACTGGTGGGCGACATCCTGCTCTACACCCGTTCCACGCCGGCTGCAGCCGAGCCATGCAGCGTCGCTTTTGTTGCCGGATCGGTGCTGGAACTGCTGGGACCGCAGCTTGATCAGTGCGGAGTGAAGGTCTGCTGCGACATAGAGGCTGACCTGTCCGTGCTCTGCCCTGAGGAGGGGTTGCGCCGGGTTCTGCTGAACCTTGTCACCAACGCGTTACAGGCATCGCCCCGCGAGGGCGTTGTCACGATCAAGGGGCGTCGGGTATCGGAATGGATCGAGATCAGCGTGGCTGACCACGGCGCTGGTATTCCTCGGGAGATGAGGCCGGTGCTGTTCGAGCCTTTCCGTACCAGCAAGGCCCGTGGCGCCGGGTTGGGGCTTGCGGTCTGCAAAAAGATTATTGATGATTGCGGCGGCAGAATATCAGCCGGGGACGCGCCGGAGCGGGGAGCTATCTTCGTGGTGCGCCTGGCCGCCGCCAACGGGGGCAGAGCATGACCGGCCGGATACTTGTTGTTGAGGATGACGCCACCTTTCGTGGGCTGTTGACTACCATACTGGAGGATGACGGTCACGAGGTGACCGTGGCAGCCGATGGGGCGGCCGGGCTGCTGAGCTTGAAGCGCACGACCTTCGACCTGGTGCTGTCCGACCTGAAGATGCCTAATATGGGTGGGGTGGAGCTGTTTCGCGCCAGCCGCGACGATCCGTCCGCGCCGCCGTTCGTGCTGATAACCGCTTACGGTACGGTCGAGGAGGCGGTCACGGCGATCAAGGAGGGGGTCAGCGATTTCCTCACCAAGCCGCTCAAGGATCCGGCCACGCTGAGGGCGCTGGTTGCGCGGCTCCTGGAGGAGCGCCGCCGGGATAGGCGCCTGGTGGCTTTGGACCAGGCCGAACTGGCCGGGTTGCCGCCGCTTGAGATCCTGTTTGCCGGCGCTGCCATGCAGAATATCCGCCGTCTGGTGGCAGATGTGGCCGCAACCGGCTCGACCGTGCTGATCGGCGGGGAAAGCGGCACCGGCAAGGAGCTGCTGGCCCGTTATATCCACCTTTCCAGCCCGCGCCGGAGCGGGCCTTTCGTTGCGGTTAACTGTGCCGCCATCCCTGAGAATCTGCTGGAGAGTGAACTGTTCGGTCATGAACGGGGTGCATTTACCGGAGCTTCCAGCACACGCCAGGGGAGGTTCGAGCTGGCTTCCGGAGGGTCGATCATGCTGGACGAGATCGGCGAGATGCCTTTGCCGATGCAGGCCAAGCTGTTGCGGGTGTTGCAGGAGCGCAGTTTCCAGCGGGTGGGTGGCAGCCGCGAGATACGTGCCGATGTCAGGGTGTTGGCAGCCAGCAACCGCGACCTGGCGAGGGAGTCGGCCGCCGGCCGCTTTCGCGAGGATCTCTATTACCGCTTGAATGTTTTCCCGGTCACCCTGCCGCCGTTGCGTGACCGTCGTGATGCGCTGGATGACCTGGCGTTGTTTTTTGTCCGTCAGCATGCCCGCGGCATGGGCAAAAAAGTAGCGGGGATCGCCACCTCGGCGCTGAAAGTTCTGCGCGACTACCACTGGCCCGGCAATATCCGCGAACTGCAGAACGTTATCGAACGGGCGGTGATCCTGGCCAGGGGAGAAGTTACCTGCACCGAGCTGCCGGAAACCGTGACCTCGTCCCGCTCCGGTGGCAACGGAGAAGAAAACGGCATACTCAAAGAGGCCGAACGTGACGCGATCACCGCCGCGCTCAAGTCCACCGCCGGGAATCGCCGGCTGGCCGCCGAGCGTCTGGGGATTTCACGCCGGACCTTGCAGTACCGTCTCAAAGAGTACGGGATGCTGGATGAAACCCAACCTTAGCGGTGCAGAACTTTGTTGAGTGGTGCAGAATCTGCACCGTACTTCTAGCGGTTCGTCGTCCGCTGTTGAAAATACGCCAACAATAACAAGTGCTTGATGGAAAACACGCCTTTGGCACGCCTCGTGGAATATTCACCTGCATGAAGTAAAAAATCACGAGGAGGAAACAAGTTATGCAAACGAGAAAAATGATGGTGTTGTCCCTGTTGGCGCTCAGCGCAATTGCGCTGGCGGGTGAGGCGTCGGCCCGTGGAGGCAATGGTGGCGGTAACGGTGGCGGTAACGGCAGTGGCGGCGGGAGCGGCATGATGGTCCGCACACAGACACACAGCCAGATCAAGGCCAATACACAGGCAGCTTCAGGGACTTCCGCAACCCGTCCGGACGGATCGCAGCGCCGTGACGGCACTTTCCTGACCACCGGCACGACCGCCAACGGGTCCACCACCCGGCCGGGCAACGGCAAGGGTCTGCAGGATGGCAGCGGACTGACCACCACTACCACCACCGTGCCGTAATTGATGTAGAAACAGCAAACAACACGGGGGGCGGACGCGTCCCCCTCTCTGGACTGAAACCATGCCGATAAATATAACCACCCTGACTCTTCTGCTGATGCTCACCCTGTCATTTCCGCTGACGGCCCAGGCCTTTTGGTGGAGTGATGGCGACAATCGCAGCGGCCTGAACCTGGAATCCGGCTACGATGCCAACACTGTTACCACCGTTTCCGGGCGGATACTTTCCGTGCAGAGCGGCGACGACCAGCGTAATGTCCAACTGGAGCTGGATAGCGGTGGAGCTAAGTTTGTGGTGGTACTGGGTCCTCAGCGTTACTGGGCCGATAACGGCATCGAGCTGAAGGTCGGGGATAACATAACGGTACGCGGTTCAAAGGCCCAGGGCAAGGACGGAGTCGTCTATATCCTGGCTCAGAAGATCAACAACACAACACGCAATACTGAGGTTACGCTCCGTAACGACTCTGGCCGTCCGGCATGGTCGGGTGGCGGAACCGGAAGAGGCACGGCCGGAAATGCCGGTCGCCCGTCCCAGATGCGTCAGCAGTCGCCCGGCCGTCTGGGCGGCGGAAGAATGGGCCGTTGAAAACTTGAAACGAGGAGCTGCCATGAAATCAATTTTATTTGTCTTATCAGTCTTAATCCTGCAGGCAACTTCGCTTCCTGCGCTGGCCGGGTCAGTTCCCCCGCAGTTCGCCGTCGGTCTGGGAGTGGATGCGGCCAGCGGTAAATTCGGCACCGATTCAACCAGCACTTACGTCTCCGTTCCATTCATACTTGACTGGTTTCCAACGGAACGTATTGACCTGGAATTGACGATACCGCTTTTGTACCAGAAATCGGAGAACACCGGCGTGGCCGCTTTGGGGGCCAATGCCAAGAGTTCGGCACGAAGAAACATGGGTTATACCGGCGGCAGTGCCTCGCTGGCGGGTGGCGGAGCCAGCGCCGGCGACAGTGAGTTCGGGCTTGGGGATATAACGCTGACCGGCGGCTACGCGCTTTTGCAGGACAGCGACACGACTCCGCTCGTTCGTCCGACGCTGTACCTTAAATTTCCGACCGCCGACGACACCAAGGGGCTTGGCACCGGCAAGTTCGATGTGGGGCCGGGAGTGGCCGTATCCAAGTGGCTGGGGAGCTGGCAGCCATTCGTGGATAGCCGCTACATCTTCCAGGGGGCTTCGAACGAGGATACCGGCGCAAGGGATTACTTCATTGCCGACACCGGAATCGGTTACAGCTGGAACGAGCGCTTCTACACCTCAGCCTATGCGCGCGTCGGCTCGACGGTTTTCGACGGTATGGAGGCACCGCTTGACATCAGGCTGAAGAGCGTCTGGCGCTTCGCGGAACGTCTCAACAGCGAGGCATACCTGCTGAAGGGACTCAGCGACGGCAGTCCCGATTTCGGCGGCGGTGTGGCCATATTCGTGGAATTCTGAGAAAATTCATCGTATCAGAATGCCATCCGCAATCAGGCTGCCGCTCTGTATCACCACTTTCCCCTGCACCGTGCTGACTCCGGCGGCCGACAGATAATTGGTGTCATAGCCCCCCCTGATGGTTATTTCAACCGGCCGGTTGAAAAGTAGATCCTCTATGAACGTGACCGCGCGGGACTGGATCACATCACCACTTTCCGCAGCATTGTAGGCTGTCTGCAGCGGCAGGAAGGTGTCGCCGCTGTTCAGGTTGCGGGCGTTGAGCGTCAGCATGAAGGTCGCAACCAGATAGCCGGACGAGTTGACGGTCGTGGAACAGTTGCCGGTTCCGCCGCAGGCGCCGCTCCAGCCGGCGAAGAACGAGCCGGGAGTTGCCGTCGCTGAGATATTGACGGTTGTTCCGGTGTTATAGGCGGCCTTGCATGTTCCCGAGGTGCAGGAGATTCCACCACTGGTCGAGCCGGTACCGCTTCCGGCAATGGTCAGGGTCAGCGGATTGCCGACGGCCAGGTTGGCGAAGGCCGTGGCCGAAATATTGCCGGCAGCATCCCTGACCCAGGCATACAGGCTCTTCTGTCCGAACGAGGCAAAGGTGTAACTGGTCGGGGCGGTCGCGCTCCAACTGCAGCCGCTGCTGCTGTTGACCTCCCGCAGGCAGAAACCGGTAACCCCCATGTTGTCCGTGGCGCTAAGAGTTATCGGTGTCGCGGTCAGGGTGGCCGATGTGGCCGGAACCTCGAAACTGGTGATCCCCGGAGCAGTTGGAACCGGTATCACCACTTTGAGCGGGCCGTCCGTTGACTGCAGGAACAGCGTCCTGTCGCTTGCAAATGCCGGCGACGGGACGATCGAGTGAACGTAATTGCTTGCGCCGCTGGCCCAGCGGAAGTTGTCGAGCGGAACATGCAGCCACTCCGGCTGACCGGTGGAGATCCTGTACAGCCCCAGATTGCCGCCGGCAAAGATGGTTCCATCCTGCGCATATGCGGGAGAGAAGGCCAATGCCGACAGCGCGTCGGCATAACCGGAAACAATGAGCGCCGGCAGCGTACTCCAGGCGCTTCCGTTGTTGTTGGAAATACAGGCTTCGCCGGTTGAAAGCGACAGCAGGATGGTCTGGTCGCCGGGGTAGGCGGGCGAGAGCAATACCGTGGAGACCGCCGCGGGTGTCGTCACCGGGGCCCAGTTTGATCCGCCGTTGGTGGTCTTGTAGAGTACCCCGCCGGCAACGGCAAACGCGGTCTGGTCTGTCGCATAACCAGGCGACACCACAAGGTCGCTTGCAGTCGGGTCACTCAGGCCGGTATTCATTACCGCCCAGCTATCCCCTCCGTTGACTGACTTGAAAATTCCCAATGCCCCATAGCCGGAGATGGTGAACAGCGTGTGGTCCGTGGCATATCCGGGAGACACGACGATCTTTGTATTCATGTATCCTGCCGGATGTTCGATCCAGCTGATGCCGCCATCGCTGCTCTTGTAGATGTTGGCGTAGCTGCCGGCCCAGAACGTGCTGTCCGAGCTGTAGGCCGGAGAGACGGCAAACGAGAAGATCGGAGATGTGACCGCCAGGTTCGGAAGGGCACTCCAGCTGTTGCCGCCGTCGCTGCTTTTGGCGATCTTGTCAATCCCGCCGACCGGGGCGAAGATGGTCTGGTCGCTCTGAAAGGCCGGTGAAAGAACAAAACTGCTCCCCTGTCTTATGATCCCGTAACTGGAGGCGCTCCAGCTGCTCCCGCCGTTGATTGATCTGACCACCCCCCTGTCGTAGGTTCCCACAAACAGCTGCGAGTCGCTTGAATACGCCGGCGATATCGCGATTGAATATCCGGGACTTACGTCGAACGGTTCCGACTTTACGCTTGACCAGCTGCTGCCCTTGTCCGTGGATTTGAAAATGCTGTTGGAGTAGGTCGCGGCAAAGAGCGTGGAGTCATTGGCATAGTTGGGAGAGGCTTTGATGTCGTATACGGTGGACATGGTCGCTGACGGCGTTACCGCTGTCCAGACCGCTCCGCTGTCGCTGCTTTTATAGATCTTGTTGCCGGTAGTTGTCGGCTGGACGTCATTGAAAGAGACAAAGTAGGCGCCGTCGGGAGCGATCGTGACCGCCTGGGCAACATTTGATCCGGCGATGGAATCGTTGATGCGGTTCCAAGTCAGTCCGGCGTCCCTGCTCCGGTACACCCCCTTGGAGGTTCCGAGCAGGATGGTGTGGTCGCTGGCGTAGGTGGGGGAAAAAGCCACGCTTGAAACGCTGGCCGCTACCGGCAGGCCGGTCAGCTGAACCCAACCGAGGCCGCCGTTTGTGGATCTGCTGAAAGAGCCGAAGCCAAAGGCGAACAGTGTCGCATCCTCGGCATAGGTGGGTGAGACTCGCATCAGCTGTGAATTGACCGGCATCGTGCTGATTGCGTGCCAGCTTGCCCCGCTGTCGGACGATTTGAGCAGCAACTGATATCCGGCATTGCCGGCGCCGACGGCAAACATGGTCCGGTCTGAAGCGAAGGCGGGGGAGAACTCCATGTCCCTGTATCTGCTTGCAAAGCGCTGCCAGGTCGCGCCGCTGTCAGCGCTGATGTACCACGTGCCCCACTGGTCGGCGATCAGGGTGCGGTCGCTGGCAAAAGCCGGTGAGGTTACCACCCGCCCGATCCCGCTGTTTCCGAAAGGTCCGTTGACCGGGGTTGTCGCCAGTGGAGCGGAAAGCCGCTTGTAGATAATCGTCTTGACGCTTTCCGAGGCGCCGTTGTCACCCCTGGCAAAAAACTTGAGCGTAAACGATCCGCTTATCGGCAGCGGTCCGGCGTAGACCGCCGAGGATACGGTCGGCGTGCTGGCGTCGGTTGTATAGTGGATCGTAGCGGGCTTGCTGGAGAGTAGTGTCACGTTGAACGGTACAGTGAAGACGGTTTCGGCGGGATAGGCCTCGGTGTACGGGGCGGCCGTGTCCTGGATCGATATGGATGCATAACGCGATGCCGAGATGTTTCCGGCAGCGTCACGCACCCAGAGGTAGAGTGTCCGTGTACCGCCGCCTGCAAAGTTAAACCCGGCCGGTACCGCCGGTATCCAGCAGGCGCTGTTTTGCGGTGGGGTGCTGTTGTCCTCGGAAAAGCAGTAGCTGGCGACGCCCACGTTGTCCGTTGCCGTAACCGCTAACGGGCTTGCATACTGCGTGGAGGATGTGGCCGGAAGGATGAAGGAGGATATCAGCGGTGGAACGAAATCCCTGAAATTGGCGGTGATGGTCATGTCGCCGGTGATGTTCGACACCGTTAGCGGGTTTACGGAGGTGGTCGCGAATCCGGCCGGGCCGGTCCAGTTCAAAAGCGCGTATCCGGACTCGGGCACGGCCGTGACCGCGCTTGTCGAGCCGCCGTAATTCACCGTCTGCAGCGTCGCACCGCTGATGCTCCCGCCGGTCCCGGCAATAAACTGGATGTTCCGGGTATCGATGGCGAAATTGGCGGTGATGGTCATGTCGTTGGTCACATTCATGACCGTCAGCGGATTGGCCGTGTCACCCGGGAAGCCCCCGGTTCCGGTCCAGTTGACGAAATGGTAATTCGCATCAGCTACCGCGGTCACCTGGGTAGTCTGGCCATTGGGCACGATGGTCTGCGACAGCGCGCCGCTGACCGTGCCATGGGCGCCGGACACGAATGTGACCAGCGGGTCCGCCGCGAAGTTGGCGGTAACGGTCATGTTCTCGGTCACATTGGACAGTGATAAAGGGTTGGAGCTGCTTGCGGCAAAGCCGCCGGTCCCGGTCCAGTTGACAAAGTGGTAGCCGCTGTCCGCGACCGCGGTCACCGAAGTGGTGTTGCCGTTGACATCGGCGGTCTGGAGCAGGTCTCCGTTGACCGTGCCGTGGGCCCCGGCCGCGAATGTGACCATCACGTCCCCCAGGTAGCGGGCGACTGCCAAGTTGTCGTTGCCGTTGATGTAATAGCCGGCCGCGACGATTCTGCCGTCGGGCTGGATCAGCAGGCCCTGTGCCCGGCTGGTTGACGACAGGTTCACGCTGGTGAGGACCCTGCCGCTTGCGCCGAAGGAATAGTCCGCCCTGCCGTCGCTCTCGTAGCGCAGCAGCGCGAGTTGCTCTCCACTGAAATTACTGCTGCTTCCCGCAACCACGATCCTGCCATTAGACTGCAGTGCCACTCCGTAGGCGGTGTCATCGCCGCCATTGATATCGGTGGTCACCATGCCATTTGAGTTGAAGGTGCTGTCAAGTGAACCGCTGTCCGTATAACGGGCCACGACAATGTCCCTGGATGGGAAGTTGCTGGCAAGTCCTGCGACAACTATCTTTCCGTCCGGTTGAAGCGCAATGCCCTGCAAACCAGCCGATATGCCGACAGATGTCAGGACCGATCCGCCAAAGCCGAACTGACTGTCCGGATTGCCGTCCGCGCTGTAGCGGGCCAGCAGAAAGTAGCCGTCGGAGCTGTTGCCGGCGACGACGATCTTTCCGTCTCCCTGGATCGCCAGGCATGAGGCCAGGTCGCTCCCGCTCCGGAACAGGGTGGTCACGACACCGTTGTTGCCGAAAGTCGTGTCGAGAACTCCGGCGGAGGTATAGCGTAGCAGGGCGAAACCGCTGTTTTCGGCATAGCCGGCAACCAGGATCCTGCCGCTGGCGTCAACGGCAACAGACTGCGCCCTGCTGTTTAATCCGGGTATGGCGGTTCTGACCACGCCGTTGGTTCCAAAGCTCATATCCGGCGCGCCCGCTGCCGTGTAGCGCACCAGGGCGATGTTGTCGCGCATGCTGTCGTTGGCGAATCCCGCAACCACGATCATGCCGTCCGGCTGAAGCGCGACCGCCAAGGCTTCAGATGACCAATCCTGAGCGGTGGAGACCCAACCGCTGTTGCCGAACAGTGTGTCCAGCGTGCCGCCGGAGCTGTAGCGGGCTACGACAAACTCATTGCCGGTTCCGTTGAAACGGCTGCCGGCAACCACCAGCATGTCGTCGGCCGTCTGTCTGACGATAGCGTTGATTTTGCCGCTGAACGGTGGCGACGCAGCTATGCCTGAACCGTTAAAGTTCGGGTCGAGTTGTCCCGGCGCTGCTGATGCGGAAACGGTGACAAATAAAACAAAAAGTGACAGTACAACGAATATGATCTTGCTGTGCATGCTGGTACCCCGCTTTTCTTTCCTGTTTGCCCCGTATTCATGTGACGATTCAGACCTGATGATTAATTAACAAAGAGGCCGATAAAGACCTGCTAAGTCCCGTTGTTGTGCTGTATACTATCAGAACGATAGGCAAAGTGCAGCAGAAATTATACGGTGTTTTATTTTGGGAAGTTTCAGGTATTCGTAGCCGCGCGGGCTCAACCCAGCAGGATGTCTTTCAGCAGGGCCAGGTTCAGGAATATGACGATCAGTCCCACGATCCAGAGTATGGTTGCGCCGAAACGCCTGTTGGCGTAGGTGCCCATTACCTTTTTCGATGATGTCAGCAGGATCAGCGGGATGATGGTCAGGGGGAGCTGGAGCGAGAGGATGATCTGGCTCCAGAGGATACCCAGGAAGGGGTTGGAGAGCAGCATGATCACGGCCAGCGCTCCCACCAGCGTGATTGTGAGGCCGACACGGGAATGGGGGTCGTTGATGTCGAACGGCTCTATGAATATGCCGGCAAAGACGCTGCCGCCGGCCATGGCGGCGGTGACGGACGACGAAAGCCCGGCGAATAGCAGCCCCAGCGCGAAGACCGTGGCGGAAAGTTTGCCGAAGATCGGTTCCAGTGTGAGCGTGACCTGGGGCAGTTCGGTCACCACGACGCCGTTTTTAAAGAATACCGCCGCGGCCATTATGATCATCGCGCTGTTGATGGCCCATCCCGCGCCCATGCCGGTCAGGGTATCCAAAAACTCGTATTTGAGCTGTTTGCGGATCACATCATCTCCCTGTGCGTTCCACTGGCGGCTCTGGATCACTTCCGAATGCAGGAAGATGTTGTGCGGCATGACCACCGCGCCCAGCACGCCCATGATCACCGGCAGCGCCCCGACCGGAAAAGCGGGTGTCACCCAGCCGGCCAGGGTCTGTGTCCAGGAAACGTCGGCCAGCCAGATTTCAAACATGAAGGCCAGCCCGATCAGCGAGACAAAACCCATGATCCACTTTTCGAGACGTTGATAGTTTTTTGAAAAGAGCATCCAGGCCGAGAAGATCGCCGACAGTACGGCTCCGGCGATCAGCGGAAGTCCGGTCAGCATGTTGAGGCCGATGGCGGCGCCCAACAGCTCAGCCAATGCGGTCGAGACGCAGGCCAGCATCGCGCTCCCCAGCATCAGGAAGCGCAGCCAGGGCCTGAAGAATTTGGAGGCGGCCTCGGACAGGCACAGGCCGGTGACGATGCCGAGGTGGGCGGCGTTATGCTGGACGATGATCAGGATGATCGTCGAGAGCGTCACCACCCAGAGCAGTTTGTAGCCGAACTGCGAGCCGGCCGCCACGTTGGTTACCCAGTTGCCCGGATCAATAAAGCCTACCGTGACGAAGAAACCGGGACCGATGTAGCGGAATAGTTCCAGTGATGCCAGGCGTGAGGCATGTTTGCCGATGTGGGATAGCCAGTTCATAGTGACTTAACATACCTGTAAGATCTGGGATTGTCGAGTGAGCTAGCGGTATAGCTGCAAATTTAACGTGCCCACAGATCGATGGTATTTGCTTGCCATAAAGAGAAGTAACGATATAATGACCAGCATTCGAGCTAGCCATAGCGGGCGAAATTTTGAGGAGTGGTGAGCGGGTGGCGTTTGAGCTGAAGCAATCAATGTGAATAGCTGAAAAGAATAACAGGGAATTTAAATTTGTTCCCTTTTTTTGTGAATTCAACCGGCGTCAGGGTGTGGCGAGAGTGTCACCCCCTCAATACTCCGCCAGCGCATCCACCCGGAACACCGCATCCGGCTCCAGTTTGTCGGTCTTCTCGTTATAGCGGAGCGTCATCCAGCGTCCCGAATCCTGCATAACCATCAACGGCTTGCGGTAGAGCTTGTGCGATGCCAAGGCCTTGTCGGGGGTATTCAGGCTGTTGATGAGAAATTCGCCTTTAACCTCGATCAACAGGATACCGTCCCCCTTACTTCTCCCCTTCACCTTCACCATAAAATCCGGAAAGTATCCTTTGCCGTCCGGCATAACCAGACCGACCGAATGGGGCTTGCTGCGCTCGTTTCGATTCCACCATTCCACGGTTTCCGACATGTCGGCATCAAGCAACTGGGCAAAGGCCAGCTCGTCTTTATTCAGATCCGGCGGAAATACATCGTACACGCCAAGCCGGGAGGTCACGCACCCTGTCGGCCAGGTGACGGTTTGCGGGAGCGGCGCAGTGTCCGCCAGTTCCGCATGTTGGGCGCAACAGGTGCGCACCGCGTCACGCAGAAGGTTTTTGTGGGAGATAAGGATAAGGTGCATCGCACGCTGTAGTTTCTCAGGCGACTCCAGCAGGTCATCAAAGCCCTTGTCCCTGCATTCAGCCGCAAGCCGATTAAGTAGCGCCTTCTGCAATTCCCGAGGGTCAAGGTAGTCCGGTTCAAACAATAACCGCTGGCCGCGGATTGCTATATCCGCATCGGAAAGCCGGGCCTGAAATTCTCCATATGTCACATCATGGGTAAAAATTTCCTCTTCCTTGCGCCTGATATTTACCGCCTGGCGCAAACCTGATGTCAGCACTTTGTCGTCAAATTTTATTCTCTTTTCAACACATTGCAGTAACCCGGAGGTATTCAGATTAAGGCGCTCGGTCTTGAATACGCGGGGAATACCATCACGTAACAAATATTGCTGTTGTCCCGGTGGCGGTTGCGAAGAAGGCGGGTATGGCGTAGTGCCTGTCGAGACCCTGTCCGGTGGATTAGCCGGCGGCAGGATGAAACCGGCAAGCAAGTCTTGAGTGGTCGTTTGCGCAGAGGCGGGGGAGTCTGCCTCTGTCTTCCATTCCGGGATTACAGGCGGCTCCCAGGGGTTTGCCAGCATGGATGGTTGGCCGTTCTGTACCACCTGGACGCTCTTCTGTCCAGCAACATTTACCAGCATGGTAAAGGGGCTTATTGCCGACATTTCCGTGCGGATGGCGTTGATCTTGTCTGCCGCTCCGGTCAAGCCGGTCTGCTTCTCGGCATCGGCCAGAAAAACATAGCCATACTTGAGTAGGTCGTTTACCTGCCTGCCTTGCAGCCGTCGGTCTACCCGCAGGATGCGCCCCACAATCTGGACGCCAAAATCCCTGTCCTGTGCGCCCCGCATGGAAACAAGCGTAAATGCTCGCGGCGCGTCAAATCCCAGAGCCACGGCCATTTTGAAAATAAGCACTTCCCGTGATTCGTCACGCGCTACGGCAAGCAGTTCGTCGTCAGGTTCCTTGGAGGTATAGACGGCAATCGCGTCTTCCCTGATTCCGAGAGACATCAGGTCTTTCTTTGCCTTGGCTACGCTCTTTTCCGACGAATCCACCTGCACCAGCATCAGAGGAACCATATCGATACCCTCAACCGCCAGTTGCGCCTTGATTGATAGGTGGACACGGACCCCGTCAGTCAGAGCCGCCAAGCCGAAATCCACCAGATCGCGGTGCTGATCTCCGGCAATGTAGGCAACCGACTTGATACCCCCCTTGATAAGCTTCGCTTCCACCGCATCCAGACGGCTTACCGTGATCCGGTGCATTTTGACTATACCTGAAGACTTGCGGAAGTTTTCCGCATCCTGGTCGTCGGGGGTGGCGGTAATCATCAGGGTAAATTCAGGCTTGAGCACTTCTCGGTAAAACTTTACCGCCTCTGTGCCGGTGGAAAAGGTGTGATGGGCCTCGTCGACCAATACGCCGACCTTGAAGCCGCTTGCCCGGAGTTGTTCTAGAAAATGATCCAGCGAAACCGACTCATCGCCATCGCGACGAATCCGTTTCGCTTCCTTACGACTCGCCGCCACCGATGCCCAGGTAGTCACGAACACATCCCCGCTGCGTGTGCCTCGGGCAACCCGCTCGCAGGTAATATCCCGCACCCGGAGCCCCTGGAAGTCATATTTAATGGAGATACGCGCCTGTTCTACCAGCCCGGCGAAGGGGGTGAACCAGAGCCAGACAATTTTCGTTTCTTTTGAAAATTCTTCCGCCACCATTCCGGCAATTAGGGTTTTCCCTGCACCGGTCGGAGCCTGAATCAGGACACAGCCGTTGTAGGCGCTGGCGGCAAGCCTGCTTTGCTGGTCTTGTGCTTCGTCGATCTGTTTGCAGGCATAGCGGAATATCTCCAGAACGCTGTCCTTGGCTTCACCCTGGTATTTTTTTGGGGTTACATTCATGACGCCACCCCGAACCGGCTGACCAGGAATTGTGGGATCTGCTCGATGGTGATGTTCTGCGCCGCCAGCCGTTCCCGCAGCAGTCCTGGCTGCCAGGTGTAGACGGTCAGGTGTGGGGAGTCAGCGGCAAGCCCGACAATTCGGGTAACGGCTTCATCGTTGATGGTTGCCGCATAGATTAGCCCGCCATCGGCGTGTAAAGACTCCTGAAGTTGCCGGGTAGCATCATAGGGAGCGAAAGATTGCCGGTGGATCAACTGCAATGCCGTCCAGACCTGTGAATGGTCGATATCTGACAAGACCGCTTCATGCGCTATGCGGCGTACACGCAGATAGGCGAAGTCACCGCCGGTTCCGGCAGTTGTGCCGTACCCGTTTATTACCCGGCGGACACGCTCGGCGCAGACATCGCGGCAGATGTTCTTCTCGGGTTCATCGGCGGTGGCTTCTGTTGACGACACTAGAATGAAGCGCCGGTTGCCGTCGTCCTCCCGGTTCAGCTCCAACACCGCCTGGGCGGTGGTGCCGGACCCGGCGAAGAAGTCCATGACGTGGTCATCTGATTGCGTAGCCTGTCGCAGGATATTGCGGATAAGAGAGGGTGGTTTGGGGAAATTGAACGCTTTAGTTCCAAGAATCTCTGAAACCGCATCTGTTCCCTCGCCGCCACGCTGAGAACGGAGCAGTTCAAGTTCTTCGGAGTCTTCATCAAAGAGAAAATCAATATCTTCATTGATTCCAGCAATCCAGGAGGAAACCGGAGAAAACATCTTGGTTTTGCCTTGCAGATAAGACTTCTTGGATGGCCGTCCCTTAGCAATCGGCTTGCCTACCCAGAAATCAAGGTCCGACAAATCTTCCTTCAGCAGCGGTGTTTTCTTTTTTGGCAATACCGGTCCTTTACCGGCACGAATCGCCGCAAGCAGCTCTTCTTTGGTCGAAAAGAACATGACAGCGTTAGGCTTGCACTCCGGGAAGATGATCAGATTGCGCCTGATGAACTCCTCAATCGTTTCTGAACGAATTTTTGTATCGGCTTTTAAGTTCTTCTCGCTTGTAAAAGCCCAAACTCGATTGGGGTCGCAGGGATACCAGTAGCCGGTTTTCGGGTTTTGAATCGGATAGTAAAGATTTGCTCTTTCCTTGTATGTTTTATTGCAGGTAATAGGATCGGCACACCACGGACCATTCGGGTCATTGTCCGGATTGCGATACTTGCCAGTATTGAGCGGCTTGCCGTTGAACGAGAACTCCTTGCCTCCGTACACAAGCACATGCTCATGCACCTGGCTGAAATTCCCACCGGCATCGTTGCCGGTATCCTTGGTTCTCCAGGTGAAAGAACCGATTCGCATTCCCGGCAACGCCTGATCCAGCAACAATTCCAGCTTGGAGCGGTTTTCATCGTTGATGCAGACCAACAGCACCCCATCCTCGGCCAGCAGGTCGCGGGCGAGCAGGAACCGTCGGTACATGAATTCAAGCCATTTACTGTGTTTGTAGAGATCGTCCTTGTCCACAAAACGGTCGTTATAGATGAAATCTTTGTTGCCGGTGTTATAGGGGGGATCAATACAGATGCATTTTATTCTGCCCGCATGGGTCATGCGCAGGTAGCGCAGCGCGTCGAAGTTGTCCCCTTCGATGAGGAGATTGCTCCATGGCCCCACTCCGCACGAGAGTTCACCGATTGCATCAAGAGCTACAAAATCCTGGTTGAACGAGCGGTCAAATTCAATATCGTCTCGCTCCCAGACCAGCCCGAATTTAGGCTTGCGGTCGCGGTCCTCAATGATTTTTACCAGTTCTTCTTTGCTGTATCGTTCGTATTTGGAGGTCAAAGGCATGTTCTCCATGTGAATTTATAGGTGTAGAAAGCGAAAGGTCAGTAGCGTCCGCCACGGGCCAGTATTGTACGCACGATAAAAATTATTGCCAGCTAAAAAGAGGGGAGTGTGGCGAGTATTAGTCGAGGGGGGTCGGCAAGTACTAAGTCATGAGAAAGTAACTCAAGCCGTAGTTTTTGGGTCAGGAACATGAGATGACTCTCCAGCAGATTTTTTAAATAAAATACCGAATTCTCGTTTAAATACTTCCAACGAAGCTTCATGGATATTCTGCTGATATTCTTGTGGACAAAAAACATGCCCTCGCCATTTATATAAACGGTAGAACTCACTCCAGTAATGTATAGGAAATAGATCACTGACTTTACGCAACGAGTTGTCCGCTGTCCGCACGAACGTTCTGTCTGCTTCCCCGAAAGACGGATCTGAGGGGAGATCAATCCATACATCAGCAATTGCGAGCTTTTCTTCCAGTCCAGCAGTTTTTATAATCTCTCTTGCGATAGCGCGCTTTGCTTCATAATACTGCGCGCCTCTCTGATTGAGTTTGCGCAATTGTATATAGCCATCTTTGCAGCCCTCAACTGTGTCATCGCCCCCAACTGTGTCGTTGCTGATTGTCAGTGCCCTAACAAGAAATCGGCGATATCTGACATCGTGAAGCCTTATGTGCAGGTGATCACTTTGCGGTCGGCGCAATGCCTCAGCAAAAAACACTTCATCGGTTAACCACAAATAGTCAGTCGCCTTGTTTAAGTCCAGCCTTCGACCAGATACCTCAAAATGTACTTGATCCGGACTCTCTTTGGCACTTTCAATTATGGATTGGAACATTTTCTCTGCGGCCCTTACTTTAGGATGCTGATAAACGATCGCAAAGAGGTTGATCTTGCTGAATAAAATCTGCTCAAGTGGTGCTACACTTGCCTGGTGGAGTGTTAATACCTTGTCGCCACTTTCTGTACGGTCAACCATGCATGATGCCCAAAGTCTGTCAAGGTCAAGCCCAACTGGCACACCGCTGTAATGAGCATCACGAAAAATGTAATCAAGTTTGTCAGCATCGAAAGGTCCATTAATAACCTGAGTTTCATAATGCTTCTTTTGCCCGCCATCTGCTGTGTGCCCAATAATCCAGGCGGCAATTTTATCGACATCAAATTCAACGCTATAAATTTTTTCGAGTTCTGTAAGAAACTTTTTGACCGGATTTGATTTTAGTATAAGAGAACTTAAAGCTTCGTGGGGGTGGCACTTGGGGTAGGTTTCAGATTTAAGAAAAGCCACCATATCAGGGCAAGATTCGTACAGGTCTTCACTAATATGACTAAAACATGAATGGCCGCAATCATGAAAAAGTGCCGCTAAACGAAGATTCCTTATAGTACTTGGCTCAAATTTACATTTATCTGGGGGATATTGCTTGTTTACAGCGTCAATAAGGCGCTGTGTCTGCTGAATGACACCGAGAGTATGCTCAAATCTTGTGTGGCTACATCCAGGGAAGACATATGAAACGAGGGAAGTCTGATGTATTTGACGGAGACGTTGAAATAGTGGGAGGTCCAACAAGGCAACCTCCCATGGCTCAAGCTTAATTGTTCCCCATAAGGGGTCATGGATAATTTTGGATGTTTTGGGAGGGCGTCTGTGATAGCGGGAATTACCTGCGTATTCTTGTGCGAACTCATCTATTCCGGCGAAAAAACTTTCAAGCTCAGTCTTGTCGGCTTCTGGCATTATGCTTTGCCGCAAGCTACAAGTTCAATTTGAGCTGCAATTCTATCTAATTGCTCTTCATATATACCTGCATCTGACAGTATTTTCTTTGAAAATTTGTTGTAGCTTCGTTCTAATGGGTCTTCAAAAGAGTAATACCGTGGCGTGAAATTCTGCCGCGAGATAAGCCCAGCTGCATCCAAATTAGATAATGCTTGATCAAGTTGAGAGCTTTCGGGGAATTGTTCCCGTTCCCTGAAAGTAAATACCGACATAATTTCCGGGTATTTAATTTTGATATCGTAAAAAATCTTGTGGAGGGTTTCTCTGTCGGCGGTGAGCTTGGCCTTATTATGCTGTTTGATTTGCCTAAATATACCGACCACAACATCCTCTGCTGCCATAGGCATAAACATTTGGGCCTCCTTCAGATTATTTAAATGACGCCATCGGCTACGAGTGTCAGACCTGAATTTAAGTATAACAAAAAAACAAAAAAACAAAAAAACCCCAGCGGATGCCAAGGTAGATTTGAACTATAATTTTTAGAGGATTTTATATACCATGAAATTAAATAGTTCTTTTGTTCTAGCTATTTACAATAAGATCATGGAACTAGCAGAACATAAATAAACTGTATGCAGCATATTTGTCAATAAAAATCAGCTGTTGAGGTTTGAAAATCGCATTTGCCCTTACACCCCTACCATCCCTTCATCTTAAACAACTTTCCACTCTCATTCTCATCATGTAATCGCACCACAATCTCCGCCTCATCAAATACCGGCAACTCCGCCATCGCATGCGCGGGCAGGTCGGAATCGATCAGGGTGATGACATGCTGAATCCCCATATCCGCATACCTGCGGATAACACCAAGCAGGTTCTCTTTCTTGCGGTCATCCAGTGACTCGAATACACCATCATGGAAAATGAAGCGAGGGAAGCGCACATCCAGATGGGCGCGCACCAGTGCCATGTCAAAGGCAATACAAAGGAGCTTCTTGTAGGTATGCCCTAGCCCCTGACTGGTGGCGTTGCCCGACTCATCCAGAATATCGGCCTCGAACACAAGATGTCCATCCTTGTTTGGGGCGACGCTGAGCAGGGCCTTGCGGTCGATGACCTCCTCAATGATCTCGCTGAAATGGAGCCGAATGGAGGAGAACAGGCTCTTTGAATCGGAATTCTTCTTCTCCACGTCCTGTTCGATCTGGGTTTGCAGTTGGTCGCGCTCATCCGCCAGTACCCGGATTTCCTTTTTCAACTCTTGTAGCCGTAACAGAAATTCGCGTTGTCTCTCCATCGACTTAATATCGGCCTTCAGGGTAACCATCTCGTTGGACACCAGCTTATACTTGCTGAACACGTCGGTACCGCTGAGAAAGGAAAGTCCTGCGGCGCGGCGCTTGCCCAATTCGTTCAGCTCGGTGTTGATCAACTTGAGTTCGCTCTCGATCTCGGCGCGCTCCTCTATGAGGTAGGTCCTGCGCTCGTCTGTGATGGCCCGGTTGAAGGTGATCAATTGCTGAAAATCCCGCTTGATCTGGCCCTGGAAAAGAACATCCGCCTCCCGGAAGAGCCGCTCCGCCTCGTCGGGGTCGAACATGATCTGATCCTCTTCCAGAGAAACGAGGATCTTTTTCTTGTTCTGGGTTAGCGAATAGCGTTCGGAATTGAGTCTGGCAATCCGTTCGTCGATCTCATCGACCAATTGCCTGGTCTTGTCTTTGTCCTGGGTGCGGAAATCAAAGGAATCGAGGAGTCTTTGCTTCTTGTCGGCATCGGTTTGCTTCAGCAGCAGCATCCCTTCCACCTTGCTGATGTCCTCAAACGCTCCGGCCAACTCATTCTTTATGACCTGGGAGTCATTCTTCTTTGCCTCCAGTTCACACTCTTTTCTGTAATGTTTGGCAACGAGCTGCGCGTCGAACCCGAGCAGATGGGCAAGGTAGGGTTTCCAGTCGGCGTGATTTCCGGAAAAGTTCTTCAGATGGAAGACATCGCCAAAGTCGTCCTGCGATCGTAACAGGTACCCCAAGCCGGAACGGTAGTGCCAAGGCTTGACGGCTTGCAGATCGAGCAGGCCGTCAAGCAGGATCTTCGCCCGCTCGAAAGGCATGTCCGGATGGTCCCAATCGGAATCACGCAATTCGGTAAAGTCCTGCCCGCGGGTTGCATGTTTTTTGAAGCTTATCTTGGTTGCCTCTTCGACACCGCGTCGTACGGTAACGTAGCTGCCATCCAGCAGCTCCAGCTCAATGAAAAAGGTGAATTCTTTGAACAGGTCGATATGCTTGAAAAGGAAGAAATGCTTATTGCGGGAGGAGAGCAGACAAAAATCGATCAGTCGAGCAAGGGTGGACTTGCCTAAACTGTGGGTATCCTTCTTCTTGTTTTCGGGCAGACGTATTTCGGCCAGCACCACGTTCAGGCCGGAGACAAAGTCCACCGGTTCGAAGATATCCGGTTTGTTGGTATAGATCCTAGAGAGCTTCATTCGGGCCTACATATTCGATGGAATCGATCTTTGAACGGTATTCGACCAGCCCCGTAAGGTAGAGAAAACTCAACGCCGGCAAGAAGAGGACATCGCCACCATTAACATATTTCTTGGCGAATTTGTACAGGGAGCCGTATTCATCCACCCGCTGCTGTTTAAGGCGCTTGAGCAGTAGATACGCAGTGTAAACCAGCGTACGGTCGGGATGGGAATGTTTAGACGGTTTCAGCATCTTCGTTCTTTCCGATATCGCAGTTCCAGTACATGTAGAAGAGCACGGCCCTGGTCAATCGCCGGTTTTGCCGCAGGATCGGGTCACGGCTGAAGAGGAGGTCGGCCAGATAGTTCATCACGTCGTCAAAAGTCTGGTAGTCTTTGCGCTTGGCAGTAATCTTCAGTTGGAACTCGTCCACTACCGATTCATAACGCCGCATAAGCTCCATGTTTTCCGGAGCGGCGAGAAATCGCTGGATCTGGGCGGTTTCCTTCAGAAAACGTTTGCGCTGCTCCTTCGCATAATCCGTGCTCATATTGTTCAGATTGTTTTTTGTCTCGTACGGTACTCGTGGCGTCGGAGGTGTGTCGAAGGCCGTTTGAACAGTCTCCATCTCTTTCGCCAGGGCCTGCACAACCTCGGCCAGTTCATCGGGGCTGACGATCAGTGGCGAATCAACCGGGTCTATCCCGGCGATTTCAGGTACGTCAGGGAACTCCTTCAACCAGTTCTCAAGCTGTTCGACATCGCAGAGATAAAGGGATGATTGAGGGATATTGCACTGTTCCGAAATATAGGTCTTGATTTCACTCTCTGCATTTCCGGACAGACGGCGATTGGCAAAGAGTATGTAGTGGTCAAGTTCCTTTTTTTCGCGCAGGCTCTTGATCCGTGGGATTTCCTTGGCAATAGTATTGCTGCTGCCGGTGGTGCTGAAAAAATCTGCTTCGAAGAAGTGCTTGTTGTAACCATTGGTATGCTTGGCCTGGATAATGGTTGTCCCGCTCCATGGGGCCGACTTGCTGGGGAAAAGTTCTGCCGTGCCGACGAATTTGGCGTCCTTGCCACCATCGGGCCCCTTAGCGAAACCTTGCACTGATATCCCCAACAGGCGTTTGCAGAGCAGAACTATAAGTTTTTCAAACTGTTCCGGGCTGAGGTCTTCGTAGGCATATTTCATTATCGGTAAGACCTCCGCTATGGGGACACAACCAAGGTGCATTTCTAGGAGAAGTGACTCGTGTATAGCATAGTCAAGCGGGGTGTTGAAAGCTGTTTTATGAAAGAGGTTAGTCTGTTATTTGTAGTTGATATACTGCAGGGCGTATTTGACATAATTGCCGGCTGATTTCTGCAGCCAGGCTACTTCGTCCGGAGTCAGGTCGTGCGTGTACCTGGCCGGAGAGCCGACCCACAGGGTGTGGGGGGAGATCGGTGACCAGGGCCTGCATGCCGATGAAGCAGCCGTTTTCCAGGGTGCAGCCATGCAGGGTGACACTGTGCGCCGATGGTGACGTCATAGCCGATGATCACGACAGCCTCGGCACCGAGCAACCCTCAGCAAACTTGGCACTTTCTGACTTTGAAAGTTTTTCGTCTGGCAAGTCACGAATGCGAACTCGCTGGTAACGAGGCTTCTTCGCCTACAAATATTGCCTCTTGTTGTGCAAGTGTAGGAAGCACCTTTGTCATTCCAGTCAAACCGTCTGGCAGAAATCGAGCGACATGTTGCTGGTCAGACGCGTTCGTTACACGATTAATCTGCTTGTTGATACGTGTCATTTTTGCTATGTTGCAAAATTAATTATTATCGAACAAGGGGATAGTACACGATGAAATTTACCAAGATGCAGGGTGCCGGCAACGACTACGTCTACGTGAACTGTTTTGATGAAACCGTCGAAAATCCGCAGCAGACCGCGATACAGGTTTCGAACCGCAACTTCGGCATCGGCTCGGACGGACTGATCCTGATCATGCCTTCGAATGTTGCCGACGTACGCATGCGGATGTTCAACTCGGACGGTTCCGAATCGGAGATGTGCGGCAACGGCATCCGCTGCGTTGCAAAATACGCTTTTGACCATGGCATCGTTTCGAAAAATGAAATCACAGCCGAGACCGGCGCAGGAATCCTGACGCTGCAGCTCTTTACCGGCGCCGACGGCAAGGTAGAAAAGGTGCGTGTCAACATGGGGCCGCCGCGTCTTACCCGTGGAGAGATACCGATGACTGGTGATCCATCCGCCCAGGTTGTATCCGAAGAGCTTGACGTGCTGGATCGCACTTTCATGATCACCTGCGCCTCGATGGGCAACCCGCACTGCGTCATCTTTGTCGATGACGTCGAAAATTTCCCGGTTGCCACCTATGGCCCGCTGATCGAGAACAACCCGCTGTTCCCGCGTCGCACCAATGTCGAGTTCATCCAGATCATTTCACGCACCGAGATCCGCCAGCGCACCTGGGAACGCGGCGCCGGCGAAACCCTGGCCTGCGGCACCGGTTCCAGCGCGGTTACCGCTGCCTGCGTGCTGAACGGCCTGACCGAGAAGAGAATCCTTAACCACCTCTCCGGTGGCGATCTCGAAATGGAATGGGCCGAGGACGGTAACATCTACATGACCGGTCCGGCGGTCGAGGTTTTCAGCGGGGAAATAAGGCTCTGATCTCCACATGTCACGTACCCTGAACATCATAAATTGCCTTTTAGGTATCGCCTTAATCGCGCTGGCGGCCGGAATCACCTCCGAGCGTCTTTCGTCGCGTCTTGGAAACTCGTTTCTCGGCAAGTCCGGGAAAGAGGCCGTTGCTCCTCCCCCTGTGGTGTCTCGCATCGAGGATCTGTCATACTATGCGCCGATTCTGAGCAACGGCCTGTTCGGCCGCATGTCCCAGGGGCAGCTGACGCCGATTACCAACGCCGCCGCGACGGCCCAGGCTGCTCCGGTTACGGCCCCGGCCGAACTGATGCTGCTGGGAACGGCGGTCGGTTCTTTCCGCGAGACATTTGCGCTGGTGCGGCATATGACAAAACAGGAAGAACGGGTGTTCCGACTGGGAGACATGGTCTTCGATGCCGGACGGTTGGCCGACGTGAGCAGGGAAAAGGCCCATATCATAATCAATAACAGGAAGGTCGAGCTGCTGACTCCCATGACGCCACCCCTTGCCGCTCCTCCCCAGCCGCAGCCGGGTACGGCGAGCGGTGTGACAGCGGTGTCGCGTCAGGGGGCGGGCAGTTACTTGATCGATCAGCGGGCGCTCAACGCCGCACTGGACAACCCGGCCCAGGCCATGACCGATGCCAGGCTGCTTCCCAGCCAGAAGGATGGCAAGGTAGAGGGCTTCCGCGCTACGGAGGTCAAGCCGAACGGCGTGTTCTCTATGATCGGCATTAAAAACGGGGATGTGATCCTCCGGCTGAATGACCTGCCGATGGACTCTCCCGACAAGGCGCTGCAATCATTTATCGCCCTCAAGGGGCAAAACCGGCTCAAGCTGGATCTGGTCAGGGACGGGCAGCCGGTGACTTTCAACTACGATATACGCTGATTCGGAGGCTGGTTTGATAAGATACCTGATACGCACCCTCTGTTCCCTGCTGCTGGTGGTAACCCTCTGTACTTCTCCCGCTCTGGCGGCCGGCAAAGGGGTCGTGCTGAATTTCAACGAGGTGGACATTTCCACCATGGTGAAATTCATCAGCGACCTGACCGGCAAGAACTTCATTCTGGATGACCGGGTCAAGGGCAAGATTTCGGTTTACTCCCCCTCCAAACTCTCGATTGAAGAAGCCTATAACGTTTTTGTCTCGGTGCTGGAACTGAAGGGTTTCACCGTGGTGCAGAGCGGCAAGGTCGCCAAGATCGTGCCTTCCGCCAGCGCCCGGCAATCCGGGTTTACCCTGCTTCCGTCAGGCCAGGCCCTGCCGGTCAACGAGAGTTACGTGGCCCAGGTGACCAAGCTGGAGAACATCTCGGCCCAGGAGGCGCTGACTTTCCTGCAGCCGATGGTTTCCAGGGATGGCCACATCTCGGCCTTCGGCCCCGGCAACCTGATCCTGATGGTGGATTCTTCGCTCAACATACGCAAGCTGCACGGAATATTGCAGACGATCGACACCGAGCGCACCCGGGACGGGCTTGAGATCATCTATCTGAAAAACGCCTCGGCCGACAGCGTCGCCACCACCGTTCGACAGTGGCTGAGCGGTTCCGACGTCAAACCGGCCGGACAGCCAGCCACCACCGGCGGCGGTAGCACGGGCAGTGTGCTGGCGGACCAGCGGCTGAACGCGCTGCTGGTCTTTGGCAACGAGAGCACCAAGAAGGCGGTTCGCGAACTGGCGAGCAAGCTGGATGTGGCCCCGCCCGAGGCCAGCAGCAAGGTCAATGTCTATTACCTGGAAAATACCGATGCCACCGAGATGGCCAAGGTCCTGGACGGAGTGGTCAAGGGTATCAGCGCCCAGGCAACAACCGCGCCTGGCGCCGCCGCTCCCCAGGCCTCGCCCTTTGAGAGCGGCAAGATCACCATCACCGCCGATAAGGCCTCCAATTCCCTGGTTATCATGGCTTCTCCCAACGATTACAGTAACTTGTCACAGGTGATCAAGAAGCTGGACCGGCGCAGCAAACAGGTTTTCGTGCAGGTGCTGATCGCCGAGGTGTCACTGGACAAGTCCAGAGAACTGGGCCTGCAGACCGGCGTGCTTGGCGGCGGCGTGCTCAACAAGTACCTGACCGTGGCCGGACTGTACGATCCGCTTGGGACCCTGGGCACCATCGGCAGCATCCTCACCCAGGGGGGGACGCTGACTCCCGATGTTACCGCCAGTCCGGTCAACCTGACCTCGGTACTGAAGGCGCTCGACAAGAACGGATTGGTTAACATCCTCTCGACCCCCAATATCCTGACTTCGGATAACAAGGAGGCCGAGATCAACGTGGGCGAGAACGTCCCTTTCCAGGGTTCGGCCACCCAGAGCTCGATCGGCACCACTACCTCGGTCGAGCGCAAGGATATTGGCATCAACCTCAAGATCAAGCCCCAGGTCAGCGAGGGCGACTACATCCGCCTGGACATCAACCAGGAGATTTCAGCGGTCAAGGACAGCAAGGGGCAGGCCATCGACCTGATCACCACCAAGCGCTCGGCCAAGACCAGCGTCGTGGTCAAGGACAGGGAAACGGTCGTGATCGGCGGGCTGATCCAGGACACCGAGGACGAAACCGTTCAGAAGGTGCCCTTCCTGGGAGACATACCCGGCCTGGGGTGGTTGTTCAAGACCAAAACCAAGACGCGCAAGAAGACCAACCTGATGATCCTGCTGACACCCCGTATCGTCAGGGATGCGGCTGACCTGATGACTGTTTCCGATGAGCAGCGTTCCAAGTTTGGCGATTCTGCCAAAAAAATAGAACCGGTGGATGTGCAAAAGGAGATTTCCGGCAAATGAGCGCCGTTTCCACCCCGGAAGAGCTAGAGGCGCTGGCGGTAAAGCTGGGAATAGCCGTTCAGGGCGAGATACGCCCTGACCAGGTCGATTCCGCGCTGCTGATCCGTGTCCCGCTGACATTCGCCCGTTCCAACTCGATCCTGCCGCTACGCGAAGTGGAAGGAACCGTGAGGATTGCCATCTCCGGCGCCGGCGGACTGCTGCTGCTGGACGAACTGCGCATGCTGTTCGGCAAGCCGGTCGAGGCGGTGCTGATGCCGGCCGGCGTCCTGGCCGACCTGATCAACCATGTCTATTCCGGCGTCTCAGGTACGGCCCGCGAGGTGCTGCAGGAGCTGGAGGGGGAGGACCTCTCCACCATCGCCACCGAACTGGGGCAGCCGCAGGACCTGCTGGACCTGACCGACGAAGCGCCGGTGATCCGGCTCTTGAACTCGATCCTGTCCGAGGCGGTCAAGGAACGGGTCAGCGACGTCCATATCGAGCCGTACGAGCGCGACCTGCTGGTGCGCTTCCGCATTGACGGCATCCTCTACGAAAAGCTTTCCCCCCCCAAGATCATCCAGGATGCCCTGGTCTCCCGCGTCAAGATCATGGCCGGTCTCAACATCGCCGAAAAACGGCTGCCGCAGGACGGACGCATCCGCGTGATCGTGGCCGGCCGCGACGTGGACATCCGTGTCTCGATCATCCCGACCTTCTACGGTGAGCGGGCGGTGTTGCGTCTTCTGGACAAGAAGAAGGGCATCCTGTCGCTGGCCGACATCGGTCTGGGTGAGCTTGGTGTGCGTACCCTGGAGCGGATGCTGACCCGTACCAGCGGCATCATTCTGGTGACCGGCCCGACCGGCAGCGGCAAGTCCACCACGCTGTACGCCGCGCTGAACCGGGTCAACTCCAGCGAGAAAAACATCATCACCATCGAGGATCCGATCGAATACCAGATCAGGGGCATCGGCCAGATCCAGGTCAACCCCAAGATCGACCTGACCTTTGCCAGCGGCCTGCGATCGATCCTGCGCCAGGACCCGGACATCATCATGGTCGGCGAGATCCGCGACGCCGAGACGGCCGAGATCGCTATCCAGGCCAGTCTGACCGGGCACCTGGTGCTCTCCACGCTGCACACCAACGATGCCGCCACCGCCGTGACCCGCCTGGTGGATATGGGCATCGAGCCGTTCATGATCGCTTCATCGTTGTCCGCCGTTGTGGCCCAGCGCCTGGTGCGGGTGATCTGCCCCCACTGCCGCGAGGAATACCGACCGCTTGAGGAGTTTGCCGGCGTGACCCTGCCGGAGAAACTCTACCGCGGTAAGGGGTGCGAGCGCTGTTTCGGTCTGGGGACACTGGGGCGTACCGCCATCTATGAGATCCTGCCGATCGACCAGGAGCTCTGCTCGATGATCATCCGGCGCTGCCATTCCGGCGAGATCAAGGAATACGCCGTTAACCGCGGCATGAAGACCCTGCGCGACGACGGCCTGGCCAGGGCGGCGGCCGGGATCACCACCATCGAAGAGGTGCTGCGCGTAACCCAGGACGATTATGCCGACGTTCCGTTATAAGGCCTACAACTCAGCCGGCTCTTCGGTTTCCGGCAGCATCGAGGCCGATTCCGAGCGCCAGGCGATGCAGCAGCTGAAACTCAAGGGGCTCATGACCCGCGAGGTGGTGGAAGAGGGGGGTCTCAAAGACACTCCCGGAAGTTTCTCGTTCCGGCGGGGCGTTTCCGCCGCAGACCTGTCGCTTTTCACGCGCCGCCTGGCAACGCTGACGGTTTCTTCGGTTCCGCTGTTTGAAGCCATGGGCTCGCTCTGCGAGCAGGAGGAAAACGGCCCCCTGCGCAAGGCGCTGGTGCGGGTCAAGGAGAGAATCGCCGAGGGCGCTTCCCTCTCGCGGGCGCTGGCGGCCGAGCCATCGATCTTCGGCGAAAGCTATGTCAGCATGGTGGCGGCCGGCGAGGCCGGCGGAGCCCTGGATGCGGTGCTGGAGCGGCTGGCGGATTTCCTGGAAGAGCAGGAACAGGTGCGCAGCAAAGTCACTTCGGCCATGGCCTACCCGATCCTGATGGTGCTGGTGGGGGGGGGCGTGATGATCTTCCTGTTGACGGTCGTGATCCCCAAGATCGTGGTGATCTTCGAAGACAGCAAGGCCGCTCTGCCGCTGATCACGATCATGCTGATCAAGGTCAGCCATTTTCTGCGCGGCTGGTGGTGGATTCCGGCCGGCCTGATGATCGCCTCGGTGCCGCTCTACCGCAAGGCGATGCTGCGCGACAACCTGCGCATGAAACGGGACGCAATGCTGCTCCGGCTACCGGTGGCGGGGGGCATGCTGCAACGGTTGATCCTGTCCCGTTTCGCCCGCGTGCTGGGGCTGTTGCTCTCCAGCGGGGTGCCGATCATGCGCGCGCTGGAGATAACCGGCGAAGTGCTGGTCAACCGGGTCTACCGCTCCTTCCTGCGGGAGGTGATGGAAGAGGTGGCCCAGGGGGGCAGCCTCTCCGGCAGCCTGAAGAAGAGCCCGCTTTTCCCGCCGCTGCTGGTGCATCTGGCCGGTGTCGGAGAGAAGGGGGGCAACCTGGAGGAGATGCTGGTCAAGGCCGGTGTCGCCTATGAACGCGAGTTCGGCGCCCGCCTGCAGCGGCTGATGGGGCTGATGGAACCGCTGCTGGTGCTGGCCATGGGTCTGGCGGTCGGGGTTGTCGTGCTGGCGGTGCTGCTGCCGATCTTCGAGATGAACCAGCTGATAAAATAACTTTAACATTAATGTCCCTCCTGCTAATCTCCAGCCACATCCCAAAACAATCTTTCAATCTTTTCATCCGGTCGTTTTAGCCGGTAGCGTTTGCCCCGCTTTTGTGGTATACGGTTTACGTCACGCCGGTATCCCTCCCACAGCAGCATATAAGGTGGAAATGACGGCATTCTCTCTGGACATAGCGCTGTTCGCGGCCAAGCTGGGGATGGTTTTTTTCGTTATCCTGACCCTGGCTGCCTATCTGGTGTTTGCCGAGCGAAAGATCCTGGCCTGGGTCCAGGATCGAAAAGGGCCTAACCGTGTCGGCCCCTTCGGTCTGCTGCAGCCGCTGGCGGACCTGATCAAACTCCTCACCAAGGAAGACTTCGTGCCGGCCGCCGCAGACCGGTGGCTGTTCTACCTGGCGCCAGCCATGGCCGCCATCCCCGCCATTCTTATCTTTGCCGTAATCCCTTTCGGAGCCCCACTGACAATTGCCGGACGCCGGCTGCCGCTGGTGGTGGCCGACCTGAACGTGGGGTTGCTGTTCTTCCTTGCGCTCTCCTCGATTGCCGTCTATGGCGTGGCCATCGGAGGTTGGGCCTCCAACTCCAAATATTCGCTGCTGGGGGGCATCCGCGGCCTGGCCCAGCTGATCTCCTACGAACTGTCGATGGGGCTGTCGCTGGTTCCGGTGGTCATGCTGGCCCGTTCCTTCAGCCTGACAGATATCGTCGCCGCCCAGGCTGCGATGCCTTTCATCGTCTACCAGCCGCTGGCCTTCATAATCTTCCTGATCAGTATCACCGCCGAATGCAAGCGGATCCCCTTCGATCTGCCCGAGGCGGAAGGAGAGCTGGTGGCCGGTTTCCACAGCGAATACTCCGGCATGCGTTTCGGCCTTTTTTTCGTCGGCGAATATATCAACATCATCGTGCTGGGGGGGCTGGCGACCACTTTTTTCCTGGGTGGCTGGCACGGGCCGCTGCTGCCACCGGTGATCTGGTTTTCGCTGAAAACGCTGGCCTTCGCCTTTTTCTTCATCTGGATGCGTGGCACCCTGCCCCGGCTGCGCTACGACCAGCTGATGCACCTGGGGTGGAAACTGTTGACGCCGCTTGCTCTGGCAAACATACTGGTCACCGGCTGGTGGCTGGTTTTGACCCGCTAATCCACGGACAGTGCTGTCCGATCATGTAACCTGAAAAAGAGAGGAGTCGAACATGGAAAGCGTGAATGCGAAGAACCGTCATGGTCACACGCCGCTGATCAATGCATCCAAAGAGGGCCTCAAGGAATTTGTCCACGACCTTTTGCATCGTGGCGCCGACATCACCGCCTGCAGTGACAAGGGCAAGACGGCCCTCCACTATGCCGCGGCCAACGGACACACCGATATCGTCAACATGCTGATCACAAAGGGCGCCGATGTCGATGCCACGGATCGCGAGGGGCACACCCCGCTTATGTTCGCCGCGATCTACGGCTGCAACAAGACTGTTCAGGCGCTGCTCGACGGCGGCGCCAACCCGTCCATCAAGACTCCGGCCGGCAATACCGCCAGTCTGTATGCCGAGAACAACAGCCACCCGCTGGCGTCGGCGCTCTTGAAAAAGGCCGAACGGGCCAAACACGGCCACGCTTGATCATTTCATTGTAGAAAGGTAACGGAACGCGGATTTACGCGGATGCAACCGGTTAAGCGCGGATTTAAAGATACTTGTCTCTTTGCCAGTATCCGCGTTTATCGGTTCAAATCCGGCTGATTCCGCGTTCCCTCTTTTAAAATGAGCATTTTTTCCGACACAAAAGCCATCCTGGGCGGATTCGGCGTTACCTTGCGCCATATGCTGCGCCGGCCGGTCACAATCCAGTACCCCGAGCAGAAACGGACGCCGTACCCACGTTTCCGGGCCAGGATCGTGCTGACCCGCGACCCGGACGGCGGCGAGCGCTGCGTGGCCTGCTACCTATGCTCGGCCGCCTGCCCGGTGGACTGCATCTCGATGCAGTCGGCCGAACGTGAGGATGGCCGGCGCTACGCCGAATGGTTCCGGATCAACTTCTCGCGCTGCATCTTCTGCGGTCTGTGCGCCGAGGCCTGTCCGACCCTGGCGATCCAGATGACCCCCGATTACGAGATCTGCAAGCGCGACATCATGGACCTGGTCTACGAGAAGCAGGATCTGCTGATTGACGGCTGCGGCAAGGATGACGGTTACAACTTCTACAGGCATGCCGGGATCGGCGTGGCCCAGCCGCGTGGCGAAGGGCTGGAGGAAACTGCGCCGGTGGATGTACGGACGTTGATGCCGTAACAGCTAAAAAACTAAGTAACTATTCAGCATACCCTTCATAACTCCCCCGGCCCCTCTTATCTTAAGAGGGGAGCGAGAGCAGAATCAACCTGCCAGATACCACTGTGCAACATCAGTGCGTCCCGCCCCTTAAGTTAAGGGGCGGACAGGTGGGGTTATGAAAAAGTGCTGAACAGTTACAAAACTAATTCTACCCTTGTAAGACTGGTTTTGTTTTTGGGGAACATATGGAACAAGTGCTCTTCTACATACTGGCCGCCACGGCGGTCATTGCCACGCTTTTGGCCATCACCGAAAAGCATCCGGTGCACGCGATCCTCTACCTGGTAACCTCGCTGTTTTCCATGGCGGTGATCTTTTACCTGCTGATGGCGCCGCTGGTGGCGGCCTTCGAGGTGATTCTCTACGCCGGTGCGATCATGGTGCTGTTCCTGTTCGTGATCATGATGCTCGACCTGGGGCACCCGGAAAAGGGATTGTCGCCCGGCTGGCGGGAATGGCTGCCGGCGATGGCGCTGTCCGGCATCAGCATCGCCTCGCTGGCGGTGGCGGTCGTCTCCCGTCACGCCACGGCGGGCTCGTACCCGGCTGCGCTGCCGATCCGTGAAGTGGCGCTGCGCCTGTTCCGCGAGCACGGCCTGGCGGTGGAACTGGTCTCGCTGCAGCTCCTGTTTGCGCTGGTGGGGGCGCTCTATCTGGGGCGGCAGCGTACCCCCTCACCCGGCCTTCGGCCACCCTCCCCCTCAGGGAGAGGGGCTGGAGGTGAGGGCTCATGATCGTGCCACTGGAACATATCCTGATTCTGGCCGGGCTGCTGTTCTTCATCGGCATGGGGGGGCTTTTGGCCTGGCGCGCCAACCTGATCATGATGCTGGTCTGCATCGAGGTCATGCTGAATGCGGTCATGCTGGTCTTTGTGGGGGGCTCGGCCCGCTGGGGTAATGCCGACGGCCAGCTGTTCGCGATCTTCATCATGGCGCTGACCTCGGCCGAGGTTTCGCTGGCGCTGGCGATGGTGGTCTACCTGCACCGCCGGCGCAAGACGGTCGATACGGACGCCTTCAGCGGGTTGAAAGGGTGAGGGTCAAATGCCATTGCGGTCAGGAATTTTGTTGACCAAGTGCGGCCGAATCTATTCACACCAGTAAGGAGATTTTTCTGCAATGGACATTCCACGGATTTTCAACATCAGCGAAAGTGCTCACCGCATCCATAACCCGTTCACACCCGAAAAGCTAGCCACTCTGGGCGCGGCGCTGCGTCTGGAAACGGGGACGCAAGTGCTCGACCTCGGCAGCGGTTCGGGGGAGATGCTGTGCACCTGGGCACGCGATTACGGGGTCATCGGCACCGGTATCGACATGAGCCAGTTGTTCAGCGAGCAGGCGAAACTCCGCGCTGAAGAACTCGGCGTCGCCGATCAAGTCCAGTTCATCCATGGCGATGCTGCCGGCTACGTCGCTGGCGAGAAGGCCGGTGTGGCCGCCTGTATCGGCGCCACGTGGATCGCCGGGGGAGTTACCGGCACCATCGAACTTCTGGCGCGGAGCCTCCGCACCGGAGGGATCATCCTCATCGGCGAGCCCTACTGGCGGCAGTTACCGCCGACGGAAGATGTTGCCAGGGGGTGTCTCGCCGGATCAATCTCCGATTTTCTCATGCTTCCGCAACTTCTCGCGTCA
>MGZK01000099.1 GCA_001802125.1 Geobacteraceae bacterium GWC2_55_20 | reverse complement strand
TGAAGGCGCTCAGCCGCAATAGCGAAACGATCCTGCTGGAAGATATGGAAGAGGGCATCCGGCGTGAATTCCGCAAAGCGGGAAGAACAGTCTGATGTTGGGAACATCACGCATCCCATGTCCCATAAACTTATAAACGGCAGTTAACCGCCGAGAAAATCGGATGCACGCCGATAAAACCTGGACTTAAATCAAAGAAGCTAATCACCATACGGGTTAAACCAGTATTTTGTTAAGTTTTTGATTTCTCGGCGTGTATCTGCGTTCATCGGCGGTTAACTGCTTTTTCTGGGATAAAAGACAAATAGTGAAACTGTTCCGGCAACTTCAATTCAAGCGGAGGTGAATCATGCATGCACCGGTCACGGAAAAAAAGACTGCCGGAGCGACCAGCTGCCAACAACCCTGTCCCGCCGCCGAGCCCTTGAAACAGGAGGCTTTGGCGGCAAATCCCGTAACCATGTTTGCGAACGGCCGGCTCAGGTATGGCCAAACCGGCTGGAGCCCCAGGAACTCCACCTATCCCAGGCTTGATATTGACTGGAGCGGCTCCGGCAACAGCTGCAGCGGCAGGGTCAGGCCGACCACCGCCGCAATGGGGCCGGTCAGCCTGACCTTCCTGGCGCCGGGCGTCTACAGGGTTCCGGGGGCATTGGTTACGGCCAATGGGCCACAATGCGGTCCGCGAGGGAGGCGGGTCCCTTTCTTCACCACCGTTGACTCAGCCATGTCCAACATTGCCCGACTGGCCGAGGAGGAGCACCGCAGCGACTATCAGCGGACCTATCAACTCACCCTGCAGCGCTGGGCCGACATCATCAACGCGGTGGCCGCATCCGGCCGCACATTCGGCCCGGGCACGAGAGCAGCGGTGGAGACGCAAATCAACTCGCTTCTCACCCGAAACGGCAACCGGACGCGCAATCAATGGATCGCCGAGATTAACCGCCTCAACGCACTGAGCCTGCAGCGTGACACCAGCGGTTGGCACGCGTTGAAATCGGACGGCCCACCGGTGACCGTTGCTCCGGACTGCTCAAAGGTCACCGGCACCACGGTCCTGGCGGCCACAACCAGGGTTCCGGGACCGGCCTCGGCCGCACTCATCAACTAACATAAGGAGTCGTGTAAATGAATCTGACGGCCCAACAGAAGAGACTCTGTGAACAGATCATCAATGTTTTTGAATCCGGGTCTCCCCTGGGAAATTACAGCGCGATTTCGATCTACAAGGATGGACCGCACAACCAGCGCCAGGTGACCTACGGCCGCTCGCAGACCACCGAATTCGGCAACCTTGCCGAGTTGCTGGATATGTATGTCAAGGCCGGGGGAATCTACAGCGAAGCGCTGCGCCCCTACCTTGACAGGATCGAAGTGACGCCGCTGGCCGATGACGCCCTGTTCGTGCAGCTTTTACGCGATGCGGGCCGGAAGGATCCGCTCATGCGCCAGACCCAGGATGCCTTCTTCGACAAGCGCTATTTCATTCCGGCGATGAACTGGGCCGACAACAACGGCTTCAGCCTGCCGCTGTCGGCGCTGGTAATTTACGATTCCTTCATCCACAGCGGTTCGATCCTGAATTTTCTGCGCAAGCGCTTCCCGGAATCTCCCCCCGCCAGCGGCGGCGACGAACGCGTCTGGATCATCCAGTACGTGGACACGCGCCAGGAGTGGCTGGCGAACCACGAGAACCGGATCCTCCGGAAAACGGTCTATCGCACCGCCTGCTTCAAATACGAGATCAGCCGCGATAATTGGGACCTGTCCCGGCTGACGATCAATGCCAACGGCATCGAAATTTCCTGAGTGGATATGATCTTAGAACGAGGTCATCATGAAATATATAAAGTTTGTACTCATGTATTTATTGTTCTCATTGCTGCTTTCTATCTTGATTTCGTCAGGTTCGGAAGTCGCTGCGGATGATTTCAAAAAAACAAAAATCGCCGTTCTTGATTTCCAACAACAAGGCAAGTTTGAGATCGAAGATATCGGCAAATTTGCCGCCGAGTGGCTGACAACATCTCTTGTCGAAACAGGCAGATTCGATATCGTCGAGAGAAGACTTCTCCAAAAACTGCTGGAAGAACAGAAGATCGGGATATCCGGGGTTATTGACCAAAACAGCGCATCCAAGCTTGGTAAGGTTCTCGGTGTCAAGACGGTCGTGACTGGAACCGTTCTCTGTTTCGGAGGCATAATAGAAATCAATGCTCGGTTAATAAGCGTTGAAACCGGGTCAATCATCGCCGCGGAAAAAATTAAATCTGCTTCAACTATCCAGCTAAGTGAACTTATCTCAAAGATAGCTGAAAAAATAGCACTGGCATTCCCGCTTTCAGGTTACGTGGTCCAGCGTCTCGAAGATAAAGTAATAATAGATCTCGGAAGACGTAACGGTGTGAAACCGGGAATGCGTTTTCTTGTATTCAAGGAGGGAAGAGTAATAAAACATCCCAAAACAGGGGAGGTTCTTGACGTTGAAACCATTACGATCGGCGAATTAAATGTCACCGATACCAAAGAAAAAACCTCCACTGCGGTCATAGTCAAAGAGGCAAATGCAAATGCAGTGAAATATGGGTATATGGTTAGGTACATGCTTAGAGAGTTGGGGGACGAATATACCAAACCGCCATTAGTCGTAACAATGGATGCTGACAACCCTACTGTTACTGAAAACAAAAATAGTGATTCTCCTCGGACAAAAATCCTTGCAGGTTACAAATCGATTGTGATTAAGGATTTTGTCGTCGATGACGCCGTACTTCTCAATATTGATCTTGATGATAAAGATGAACAGAATGAATTTAATGAATTAAAAACAAGCATGGTCAGTCAACTATCGAGTGAATTTGCAAATCAATTAAACTCAAAAAAGTTGTTTGACACCGTACGAATAAACGGTTTGCCTATGGAAAATAGCGCGATTGTCGAAGGTAAATTCACCCTAATAAACGGTGGAAACGCCGCAAAAAGAATTTTTTTCGGAGCATTTGGAAAAAGTGAAGTGAAAATTCACGGAAGAATAGTTGATGGGGCAACGGGAAAAGAAATTACTACATTTAATTTTAGAAGATCGAGCCCCATGAATTGGAAAGGGAAAGAATCCGTCTTAATGCTTAATACTCGTGAAAATGCTGAAGACCTTGCCGAATATATCGCGAGTCTGCAGTGACCAGTGGAATCATCCGGAGCCATTCTATCAGCGGAGAGGATAACGACATGCCTGATCCAATTCGAAAAGTTGCTCGGTCAGCTACGTACGTATGTATCACTTTAATTCTACTTGCTACCGGAGCACTGGCCGCGGACCCCACCTACAGGGAAGGGGAAACGATTTTCATTGAAACCGGAGTGGAAGCGCCGGACCGCAACCCAACCTGGTATGCATCCATGCTCGCCAAACCGTATGCGCCGGTATTTGAGATGTTGGCCACGCAAGGCACACAGGGTCGTTATTATCCATACACTTATCCCGTGACACTGAAAGACCTTGTCAGGTACCACGGCCATGATTGCGAGGGAACAACGACCGCTGCCAACTCTGCCTGGATGGCGTTCAAAATACTGTTTCCGGACGGCATTATCGACCGGAGCGTTTTGTGGGGCATAAGCGGCGAGTCGCCCTGCTGGTCGGATGCGGTGGCTTTTTTGACCGGCGCTCGCCTGCAATACGGCAATCTCGGTTTTTTCAAAGACAAGCGCTACAGTCATGCCATCATAATCTATCGGGAAGACACAAAAGTTGCTGTACTCGCAACATGGAAAGAGGGCGTCAATAATATTCCTGGCGAGCCTGTCATGCTGCCCGGCAAAATTAGCTGGAAACCCAAGGTTACAATGAAAGAAGTTGAGGCGCTCAAAGCGGTCGTAAAGAAGTCCGGCGGCAAACCTACGCCTTACCAGGTTGATCTCATGCGCTACCAGCAATGGCTGCATGTCAACGATATTCTGGATCACCCGTTAGAGGAGAGTTATCAAGCTAAAATCATCGATAATTTCATTTGGGATGAGTGGATCGACCCAGCCAAAACAATACCCAGGCCCCACGAACGCACCGATACGCGCCTGAAAAACTACCCCTACCGAAGCAAACCGATCGTTCCGGCCAAGGAGTAAGTAAGGCTTACAAGTGCTACTCCCCAAAGAGAGGAGTTCGCCAGGGAGTATGTGGATCGTAAGTTTTCACCAATCCCGCAAGGTGCTGATCGACGACTGCGTTTCCTCCTCAAAACCCTCTCCATTTTGGCTCGTTTTCGGCTTCTCAACATGCTGCTTGTACACCTTGCTCGCCGCAGGCCTCATCGCTTGAGTGCTTATCCAGTCTTGAATTTGAATTTATTGTTGAAATATATTTAAACTTATGAGATGCTTTAGAACGATGTTTTTGAATTGTTGCTGATGAACGCTAACGTCGGTTTCTGCTTTGTTCACGCATGTAACGCCCATCGGAGTTTCCATACTGCCCTGCTCCATGGAAATTCAATTTTTACTCAATCCATCCATCCATAAACAATCTTTTCCATCACAAGCGGAGCCCTTTAACTCCGACCAGCGGCAAAGGTTGGATTCTCACACCGGAGTGAGTCCACGTCCAGGGCGGACCTGTACCCCGAAACGACGTTGACTGCGGATGACACCAAAAATATCACCAAGGACAGTTGAAGCTGTGGAAAAATAAGATAAAATTCAGATTTATCAGGTTTGATTTTACGGCTTTGCTGGCGGTCAGCGGGGAGAGTAACCATGAAACTATCAATTTTCAAACATGTAATTATATCAAGTGCTCTGCTGGCCTTTTCCCTCCCGTCAGCCGATGCCGCCATGCAGTGCAATGGCTGTCACGGGACATCTGCACCGGTCGATTACCGCCCCCTGGATGAAGCCGGCCGTAATCCGGCTACCGGCGGTTTTCAGGGCAACCATCGCACCCATATGGAGGCGCCGTCGGCTCCTTCCGCATGCGACACCTGCCACCCAGGCAGTTCGGCATACATATCCGCTCACCGCGATGGAAAGATCAAGCTCTCATCCCGCATCAACAATTCGCCGCTTATTACCACCTACAAGAACAGCACCAGCGCCTTCAACCAGAGCGCAACCCCGTCTCTTGGCAGCTGCGGCAACGTCAACTGCCACTTCGAGAACGTAACGCCGGCCTGGGGCAGCGACCCGGCGGCGACATCCTGCACTACCTGCCACGGGGCGCCCCCCAACGGTGGTTCGAGTGGCGCCGCAGGAAGCCACGCTAGGCATGTCCAGTATTTTCCCGGCACATCCAACTGCCTGAAATGCCACGCCAACAATACCAGCTTTCAGCATGCCACCAGCGCCGGAAACCGCAATCTGGCCATCAGCTTCGCCGCCGCGCCCAATAACGGCAGCGGCGTCTATTCCGGCGCGCTCAACGATTACCTGCCCAGCCAGACCAACAGCTTCGGTAACTGCACCGCCACCTACTGCCACAGCCCCGGCACCAAATCGGCAAGTTTCAATCCCCCCAACCAGACCGCCACCTGGGGCGGGACGCTGGGATGCGCCGGATGCCATGCGGCAACTCCCGCCACCGGCAGTCACTCGGGCCATGTGTCAACCACCTACGGCGTGCCGGTCGCTT
>MGZK01000098.1 GCA_001802125.1 Geobacteraceae bacterium GWC2_55_20 | reverse complement strand
TATCGCAGGTCATCGGCGCAGTTATTGACGTCGAGTTCGAGCCCGGCAAACTGCCGGAGATCTATCACGCACTCAGGGTTACCAATCCGGCCATTGACGACCGCGAGAACAACCTGGTGCTTGAAGTAGCCCAGCATCTGGGTGAAAACTCGGTTCGTACAATCGCTATGGACTCCACCGACGGCCTTAAGCGCGGCCAGGTTGTCATCGACACAGGCAAGCAGATCTGCGCACCGGTTGGTCGCAAGACCCTCGGTCGTATTATTAACGTCATCGGTGAGCCGGTAGACGAGATGGGCCCAATCGGAAATGAGAAAGAATACGGTATCCATCGCGAAGCTCCGCCATTTGAAGACCAATCCACCAAGGTAGAAGCATTTACAACCGGGATTAAGGTCGTTGACCTGCTTGCCCCTTATGCCCGTGGAGGTAAAATCGGTCTGTTCGGCGGCGCCGGCGTAGGCAAGACCGTTCTGATCATGGAACTGATCAACAACATTGCCAAGCAGCACGGTGGTTTCTCGGTTTTCGCAGGTGTTGGCGAGCGTACCCGTGAAGGTAACGACCTCTGGATGGAAATGAAAGAGTCCGGTGTTCTCGACAAGGCGGCACTGGTTTACGGTCAGATGAACGAGCCTCCAGGAGCCCGCGCCCGCGTTGCTCTGACAGCTCTCTCGATCGCGGAATATTTCCGTGAAGAGGAAGGCCAGGACGTTCTGCTGTTCATCGATAATATTTTCCGCTTTACCCAGGCAGGTTCGGAAGTTTCCGCTCTTCTGGGACGCATCCCTTCCGCCGTTGGTTACCAGCCTACCCTGGCCACCGAGATGGGCGAGCTGCAGGAGCGAATTACATCAACCAAGAAGGGTTCGATCACATCGGTTCAGGCCATCTATGTTCCTGCCGACGACTTGACCGACCCGGCTCCGGCCACCGCCTTTGCCCACTTGGATGCTACCACCGTTCTTTCACGCCAGATTGCTGAGCTGGGCATCTATCCCGCGGTTGACCCGCTGGATTCCACTTCGCGAATTCTTGATCCGCAGGTTATCGGCGAAGAGCACTATGCCATCGCGCGTTCTGTTCAGTATGTTCTCCAGAAGTACAAAGACCTCCAGGATATCATCGCAATTCTCGGTATGGATGAACTGTCCGAGGAAGACAAGCTGGTTGTTGCCCGCGCCCGCAAGATTCAGCGTTTCCTCTCCCAGCCGTTCTTCGTAGCCGAGGCATTCACCGGTTCACCCGGCAAATACGTCGAGCTGAAGGACACCATCAAGGGCTTTCAGGAAATCGTGGCCGGCAAGCACGACAACATGCCTGAGCAGGCTTTCTACATGGTCGGTTCGATCGAAGAGGCAATTGAAAAAGCCGCCAAACTGGCTGCGGTTTAATTTTATCGTGTAGGGGCGATCCTTGTGATCGCCCGATCTTCCGGGCGAATACATAGATTCGCCCCTACAAGGATCAAAAAATGGCTGAAAAGATGAAGCTTGAAATAGTTACCCCCTATAAAAAAGTTGTCGAGGTTGAGGTTGACGAAGTTACCGCCACCGGCAAGCTCGGCGAGTTCGGTGTACTTCCGGGCCACGCACCGTTTCTGACATCGCTCCGTATCGGCGAGCTCTGCTACAAGTCGGAGGGGGCTCCCGTTTCGATGGCGCTTAACTGGGGTTACTTTGAAATCAAAGACGACAAGATCATTGTTCTTGTTGAAACTGCCGAATATGCTGACGATATCGATATTGAGCGTGCCAAGGCTGCTCAAGGTCGTGCCGAGGAGGCGCTCAAAAAGCTTACTCCGGAAGACAAGCAGTTCAAGATTTACGAGGCCGCGCTTGAGCGTTCGATAATTCGTATGCAGGTAGCGGGTAAAGCTGTTCGCAAGTAGGCGGACAATCTGATAATGAAACGGAGAGAGCGGCGTTAGTGCCGCTCTTTTTTTGTTTAAGTGGATAAACTGATTCAACTTTGTTATAAACCTACAGCTGCTGATCATGTTGTAGGAGACTTATATGCCGCATTCAAATGAACTAACCCGCAGTAAATGCTACGAGATATTTTCCCAATCCACCGGTGTTGAAATCCGTTCGGCAGCCAAGAACCACGAGGAGAGGGGCGTTGTAGTAGAGCGCTCCGGAAGAATACAGCTACGTTTCTTCAAGCTGACCCCTAAGACTAATCCAGACGATATAACCCAGATACGCTTTGTCTGCGAACCGGACGAAGCCTTCGAACTGTTCCACAAAATCTCCTCTGTTGCTGCTTCCACAACTCCATGCAAGGAAAAACTCAATCCCCACAAGTTCTCGACGGGAGAACCGGCGATTGAAACCGTCACTACACTTACCGCTGAAAAATGGGAGCGTAACGGCAAGAGCGGCTACGCCTTGACGGTGGGTCGGGGTAAGGACTTCATCAGCGTTCCGCTTCCATTGGCAAAATTTCTTTTTGCCGCCGAATTCCTAAGATACCTGTCAACAGACCAATGCTGGGTCGAACGGACAGATAAAGTCTCTTCCAAAAAAACTCCCTGATATGGACAGTGCCAAGCGTTACAGCACGTTTTCCGGTGAATTGAAACGTGTGTTCGGTTGCAAGGTCCAGCGAATAGCCATCGATGCCGGATTTACCTGTCCAAACCTGGATGGAACACTGGATACAAGGGGCTGTATTTACTGCGGAGGCCATGGGTCCGGGTCGTACGGAATACGCCGGGAGCTTGGTGTCACCGGGCAGTTGCACGACGGCATGGAAGTGATGCGTCGCAAGTACAAGGCCACGGCATTTCTGGCTTACTTCCAGTCCTATTCAAATACATATGCGCCGGTGGAACATCTTCGGAAAGCCTTCGAGGAGGCCATTTCCGTACCCGGTGTTGTCGGCATGATTTCAGCCACCCGCCCTGATTGTCTGGCGGACGATGTTATGGATTATCTTTGTGAATTAAATGATCGCACTTATTTCTGGCTTGAGTTGGGAATGCAGTCGATGCACGACAAGAGCCTGGACTTGATAAACAGGCGGCATAACCATGCCTGCCTGGTAGATGCGGTTCAGCGTTCAAAGGCGCGGGGATTGCGTACATGCGTGCATGTGATACTGGGGTTGCCCGGTGAATCACGGCCGGAAATGCTGGCCATGGCCGGAGAGCTGAACCGGTTGCAGGTTGACGGAGTCAAGTTGCATCTGCTGCACGTGATGCGCGGAACCGTGCTGGCGGATATGCATGCGCGCGGAGAGGTAGATGTGATGTGCCGCGACGGCTATGCCGGGCTGGTGTGTGACTTTCTGGAACTGCTGGATCCGAGAATCCTGATCCAGCGACTGACCGGCGATGGCGGCCGCGAAAATCTGATCGCGCCGCTCTGGTCTTTGAAGAAATTCGAGATACTCAACCTGATCGATGCGGAGCTTGAGCGGCGCGGAACCCGCCAGGGCAGCCACTTCGATCCCTTATAGCTACATCTCCACCCGCGTAACCACTCCCTGCAGCTTGGCGGCCGGCAGCTTGTTGAACTGCACGAAATTAGGAGTCAGCTTCTTGATCAGCGCAAATACCTTCCAGACCGGATTCCTGGTCTCTATATCCTCGATGCCATAAAAGATGACCTTTTCTTTAATGCCGTTGGCAGCAAGCAGCTTCTCTATATCCAACACCTCCATGTAACCGGCGTTGACTTCAAAAAACTCCAGCCCGGTTCCAACATCCTTCTTGTGATTACACCAGACTTCAAAAGGTTCATCCGTTCTGACTATTGAAATGAAGATATTGCGTTCATAGATGATGTTGGAACGAATCACGCAATGCACAATGTAGGGCGGGATCACATCCAGGCCCTTGAGAAAAAAGAGCGCCGAACCGGAAATATTCTTGTTCTTGGCATAGATCTGTTCATACGAGAGCATGAAAATATCCAGCGGAAGCGGGCTAAGTGCCTTATATAGAGCGCGTTGTCCATTGGTCCAGATAAGGATCGTGGCGAAGGGTATCGAGGCCAGTATCAGAGACCAGTAGGCGCCATGGGGGAACTTTGAGAAGGTCGAAGTGAAGTAGACGATGTCGATCAGAGCGATCACAACCACAATCGGAACTTTCCATTTCTTGGTGGTTTTTGAGAAAACCATGATCATCATCATTGCGGTGATGGTCATCGAACCCGTAACCGCCATGCCGTAGGCAGCGGCCAGATTGCCGGATTTCTGGAAGAAGAACATCACGAAGATGACCGCCACCATCAATGTCCAGTTGACAGCACCGATATAGATCTGTGACTGCATGTGTGTCGATGTATAATCGACCTTGAACAGCGGCATCAGGCGAGTGGTAATACCCTGGTAGACGATCGAGAAAACGCCGCTGATGATGGCCTGGGAGGCGATGATCGTAGCCATGATGGTAAGAATCAGGAACGGGATATAGAGCGCTGGAGACTGGCTCTGGATCATTGCAAACAGTATGTTCTTGGCCTCGGGGTTGCGCAGGATGAAGGCCCCCTGGCCGAGGTAGTTGAGGTAGAGCGCCGCAAAGACGAAATACCAGGCCCGGATGATCGGTTTTTTGCCCAGATGTCCCATGTCGGCATACAGCGCTTCGCCGCCGGTTGAGCAGAGTATCACTTCCGAAAGCACGATGTAGCCGGCAAAGCCGTTCTGGCGGAAAAACTCAAGCGCATGCCAGGGATTGACGGCTGAAACTATTCCCGGCGTGCCGGAGATTGAAATCAGTCCCGATAACAGCAGGGCACCGAAATATACCAGCATGATCGGTCCGAAGATGCCGGCCATCTTGTCGGTTCCGCGTGACTGGAAGAAGAACAAAGTGAAGGCGATCAGGGCGGCGATTACCACAAGAATCGACTGCTTGGTGGCAGCCAGTGATGGAATCAGCAGCAGACCTTCCACTGCCGAGAGTATCGAGATGGCCGGCGTGATGACCCCGTCCCCGAGCAAGAGCGATACCCCCAGAAAGGAGAGGAAACCGGCAAAAGCCAGTACGCGCCCCTTCTTGAAAAGTTTGATGATGATCTCGCGCAAAACGATCTCACCACCCTGTCCCTTTCTGCCCAGGCTCATGGCCAGCCAGGCGTATTCCGCCGTTACCAGGATGGTCATGGTCCAGAAAACCAGCGACAGGATGCCGTAGACATTGGCCACGGTAGGCTTGGTCAGGGCGAAAACAACGGTCAAGGTATAGATCGGGCTGGTGCCGATGTCGCCGAACACCAGTCCCAGAGCCTTGACGATGCCGCCCCAGAATGAATCCTCATGTTTTTGGGTCATGTAACCTGCCTTGGAAAAAATAAGGGCGGCATTTCTGCCGCCCCCGCTTATACATCATTTGTGTCTGTAAAGTCACCAGAAGAGTGCTACATCTCGACCCTGGTCACCACGCCCTGCAGTTTGGCCGCCGGAAGTTTGTTGAACTGTACGAAATTGGGAGTCTGGCGCTTAATGGTGGAGAACAGTTTCCAGAATATGTTGTTGGTCTCAATATCCTCAATGCCGTAGAAAATGACTTTTTCCAAAATGCCGTTGGTTTTGAGGATATCTTCGATATCCAGTATATCCATGTAGCCTGCGCGGATCTCGATCGCATCCAGGCCGATTGCGAGATTTGTTTTCAGATCTGTCTCCAGACCGTAAGGTTCGTCGGTGCGGATGATCGAGATCAATACGTTGCGCTCATAGATGATATTGCTGCGGATGATGCAATGCACAAGATAGGGGGGGATGACGGCCCACTCTTTGACAAAGAACAGCCCGGTGCCGGGGATGTTACGGCCTTTTGAGTAGATCTGCCTGTAGGCCAGTTCGAAAGTTTCAAAATCCAGAGGCCTGAGAGCGCGGTAGAGTGCACGCTGTCCATAGGTCCAGATCAGGATCGTGGCAAAGGGGAACGACGCCAGAATAATTGACCAGTAGCCGCCATGGGGAATCTTGTTCATGCAAGAAAAAAAGAATATCAGGTCTACCAGTGTGATCCCAACAGCCAACGGCACTTTCCATTTCTTGGTGGTGCGGGAGAAGATCATGATCATCATGATGCCGGTAATTGACATGGTGCCGGTGACCGCCAGTCCGTATGCCGCAGCCAGGTTTTCCGACTTCTTGAAAATCAGCATTATGATCAGTACCGCAATCATCAATATCCAGTTGATCGAGCCGATATAGATTTGGGATTTAAGGTGTGTAGAGGTGTAATCTACTCGCAAAAGCGGCATGATGCGGGTGGTGATGCCTTGGTAGACAACCGAGAATACCCCGCTGATCATGGCTTGGGAAGCGATGATGGTGGCCATGACAGTCAGTATCAGGAACGGGATATAGAGGATGGGCGCCTGGTACTGAATCATGCCGAAGAGGTAGTTTTTCGCCTGCGGATGTCCCAGCAGGAAAACGCCCTGGCCGAAATAGTTGATGATCAGGGCCGTAAATGCAAAATACCAGGCCCGCATGATCGGTTTTCGTCCCAGGTGTCCCATATCGGCATAAAGTGCTTCGCCACCGGTGGCGCACAGGATTACCTCGGACAAGACGAAGAAGCCTTCCAGACCGTGATGCAGCATGAAATTGATGGCGTAATGCGGGCTGACCGCCATGAAAACAGAAGGCATGCTCACGATGGAAGCAAGTCCGGAAAGCGTCAGAGCGGTAAACCAGACCACCATGATCGGGCCGAAGGCGCCGGCGACCTTGTCAGTTCCCTTGTACTGGGCAATGAACAACCCCACGGCAATAATGGCGGCAATCAGGATCAGGGTGTTCTGTTTAGTCGCCTCCAAGCCCGGAATAAGCGCCATACCTTCCACCGCGGAAAGGATCGAGATGGCGGGAGTGATGACGCCATCGCCAAGCAGCAGGCAGACTCCCAGATAGGAGAGAAAGACAACAAAAGCCATCTGCCTTCCCGGTTTGAGCATGCGGGCAAGGATTTCCTTGAGTACAATGGTGCCACCCTCTCCCTTGCGTCCCAGGCTCATTGCCAGCCAGGCATATTCGGCTGTTACAAGGATGGTCATGGTCCAGAATACCAGGGAGAGAATCCCGAATACATTGTCCACGGTCGGTTTTGTCAGGGCAAAAATGACTGTCAGGGTGTAAATCGGGCTGGTGCCGATGTCGCCGAAGACCAACCCCATTGATTTGACGATTCCGCCCCAGTATGATTCTGCCTCGTGCTGCTTCATGATAGCTGCCCCTGATCAAGCGATATGATTCCATACTAGATTGTTTGGTATAAAGATTATGTCAAGATATCAGGCGGGAGCATCAAGAAAGTATCAAGATCGTATTCGGAGAAGCGTCGGATCGCGGAACTCAGTCGCTATGCCGGGTCGCGATCAAACTCATTTCCTTGGAGTGTGAGCCGGTATCCGACACCCGGCTCGGTGATGATGTGACGGGGACGGGACGGGTCGGCCTCGATTTTGCGTCGCAAATTGCTGATATTGACTCGCAACACATGTGGCTGCTCCAGATAGGCGATGCCCCAGACCTGTTTGAGAATCTGGCTGTGGGTCAGGACCTTGCCGGCGTGGGTGACCATCAGGCGCAGGATGTCGTATTCGGTGGGTGTCAGCGAGACTTCCTCGCTGTGTATGGTGACCAGGCGGCGGGTCAGATCAACCTGCAGGCCGTTGCTGGCGTAGATCGGTTCCGGAACCTCCTGGAGAGAGCGCCTTAGCGCAGCCCTGATTCGAGCGAGGAGTTCCCCGACACCGAAGGGCTTGGTCAGGTAATCGTCGGCCCCTGCATTCAGTGCCGCTACCTTGTCGTTCTCATGCTCACGAACGGACAGCACTATAATCGGCACATGCGACCACTCGCGGAGTCGTGTGATCACCTTGATACCATCCAGGTCGGGCAGTCCCAGGTCGAGCAGGATGATGTCAGGTTTGAAGGCCGCTGCCGCCGCCAGGCCGGCGTGACCGTTCTCGGCCTCGTGCAGGGAAAAATCTTCACTGGACAAGACCGTGTGGAGAAAACGCCTGATGGCCAGCTCATCGTCAATAATCAGGATGCGGGGCAGGTTCTCGGCAGACATTAATTTACCTCATTGTAGAGCTGCTGTGCAATTTGGTGCTACTTCTGAACCAAGGGCAAACGTATCACGATTCTAAGTCCTCCGCCAGTGCGGTTTTCGGCGATAATCTTTCCTCCGTGGGCCTCGACAATCCCCTTGCAGATAGACAAGCCAAGTCCGGTTCCACCTGCCCCCTCGGGGATCGGGATGCGGTAAAACTTGTCAAAAACCCGTTTCAGGTCATGTTCAGGCACTCCTGGCCCCCGGTCTGAAACTTCCAGTGACAGCCAGCCATTATCGGTTGTGGCGCTGACCTCAATGCTGCTTTCCGCTGATGCATATTTGTGAGCATTGTCCAGCAAGTTCACCAGCACCTGGGTCATCAACACAAGATCCATGGAAACCAGGGGCAGGTTATCGGCCAACCTGATTTCCACGGAGCGATTGCCGAGGCGCTGTTCGGTGGCAGCCAACGCGCAGCCGACCAGATCCTGGACATCGCACAACTCGACATTCAGTCTGATCGCGCCGGCTTCGATGCGGGTCATGTCCAGCAGATTCCCGACAAAGCGATTCAGTCGTTCGGCCTCGCTGCAGGCGGACTCCAGCAACTCCCGCCGGGCATGGTCGCTCAGATGGGTTCCTTCTTCCTTCAGGCTGGAGAGCACGCCGGTCACGGAAACCAGCGGCGTGCGCAGGTCATGGGATATGGAGTTCAAAAGGGCCCGCTCCAGATTCTCTCGTGCCTGGAGGATCTGGGCCTGTTCTGCCTGCCGGGAAAAACGGATGCGTTCCATGGCCATGGCCGCCTGGGTGGTAAAGGCGTCCAGCAGGCGGCGGTTGTCCTGGGAGTGGTAGTCATGCTGATGCATCAGTTTTACCCCCATGACACCCAGGACACTGGACGGGGTCTGCAGGGGCAGATAGATCAGGTTCGCGGATACGAGCGTATCAGTGGCTCGTCCGGCGGGATGGTTGTTGCGAAAGGCCCAGTCGGCCACGGCCTGTTCTTTCATATCCAGCGCCAGCCCATCGCTTGAAGCCATGATATCCAGATGCTCCCCCTCCGGCAGAAGGATCACGACCTGGGCATTCAAAGCCTCTTCCACATTTCTTTGTACCGCCTTCAACACCGCATCGATATCCGCGGAAGCGGCCAGGTCGCGACTGAGATAGTACAGGCTGGCGGTCTGCACTTCCCGGGACCGCATCACCTCGGCCCGCTCCCGCGCCCGTGCCACCAGGCTGCTGATTACCATGCCCACCACGAACAGTCCCAGAAATGTCAGCAGATACTGGGCATCAGACACCACCAAAGTCAGCCGTGGAGGGACAAAGAAAAAATTGAAGGCAATCACACTAAGGAATACGGTGGCAATGGCCGGTTTGCGCCCCAGGCGCACCGAGGCTACAACCACGGCCAGCAGATAGAACATGACCATGTTTGTCGGCGCCAGGAATGGGCGCAGCAGTTCGCAGAGGATGGTTGCGGCAGCCACCAGCATCAGGCTTGCCGTATATCCTCTGGCTTCAAACGACGAGCGTTTCCCGGAGACTCCGGAATCATCCGCGCCCGTTTCCTGTGTGAAGCTGACCACAACTATATCAATCGCGCCACTCCGCCGGATGATGCGGTCTACGATCGGCGGCTGCAGTATCTCACGCCAGCGGGGCCGGTTAGGTTTGCCAACCACGATCTTGGAGATATTGTGGCGGCTGGCATATTCCATGACCGCATCGGTAACATCAACCGCTGTAGCGCTGGCAACCTGTGCCCCCAGTCCTTCCGCCAGTCGCAGGTTCTGCCAGATGCGCCCCCGGTTCTCCGCAACCTGTTTTCCACCTTGCGGTGTTTCGATGTAAAGTGTGAACCACTGGGCTTTCAGTTCTTCGGCCAGACGGCAGGTGGCGCGGATCAGTTTCTCGCTGTAAGGGGAACCGCTGACGCAGACCAGAAGGCGTTCAGCGGTGGGCCATGGCCCGGCGATGGACTGGGTCTCCATGTAGGCCCGCATCTGGTCATCGACCCGGGCGGCGGTGCGGCGCAGCGACAATTCCCGCAACGCCATCAGGTTGCCGGGGCGGAAGAATTTTTCGATCGCCTTGGCGGCCTGGTCGGGGACGTAGACCTTGCCCTCCTGCAGTCGCTGAATCAGGTCTTCCGGAGGCAGGTCGATCAGTTTGATCTCGAAGGCCAGGTCCAGCAGTCGGTCCGGCACGGTTTCACGCACGGTGATGCCGGTTATCTGGGACACCACGTCATTCAGGCTCTCGAAATGCTGGATATTGACCGTGGTATAGACATCGATGCCGGCCTCCAGGAGCTCCTCCACGTCCTGCCAGCGCTTCTCGTGCCGCGAACCGGGGGCGTTGCTGTGGGCCAGTTCATCCACCAGCACGATCTGCGGCCTGCGGGACAGGATGCCGTCCAGGTCCATCTCGGGCAGCGTTACCCCGGCGTAGGATGTCTCACGGCGTGGCAGAAGCTCCAGTCCCTCCAGCAGGACGTCGGTTTCGGGGCGGCCATGGGATTCCACATAGCCCACCAGCACGTCGCGGCCTTCATGTTTGCGCAGCCGGGCCGCCTCCAGCATGGCGTAGGTCTTGCCCACTCCGGCGGCATAGCCGAGGAAGATCTTCAGCTTGCCCAGTTCGGCGGTGACCTCTTCGGCCTGGGCCAGTTTCAGCATCGCCTCCGGGGTGGGGCGTATGTCGTCGTTACCGGTCATGGTTACAGTCTAGCCAATTCCAGGTTCAGCACAAGCACATTCACTCGCGGCGACCCGATAAATCCGAATTGACGATCTTCTATGCTGTCGTTGACAATTTTATGCAGCTTCTCTCTGTCGATACCTCGCGCCCTGGCAACGCGAGGTATCTGCAAAAGTGCCGCCTCCGGCGAGATGTGCGGATCTAGTCCGCTGGCCGAGGCCTGCACCAGGTCTGCCGGAACCGGTCCGGTCACTCCCGTGTCGCGCAGCGCCTTGACCCGCTCGCCAACTGTACGCAGGTAAGCGGGGTTGGTCGGTCCGGCATTTGAGCCGCCCGAGGCGGCCGGGTTGTAGCTGAATTCGGCCGTGGCCGACGGGCGCGGCCAGAAATATTTCGGGTCGGAGAAAGGCTGGCCGATCAGCGATGAGCCAACCACCTTTCCGTTGGTATCGGTGACCAGGCTGCCGTTGGCCTGCCTGGGGAATACGGCCTGGGCAATGCCGGTCACTAACAGCGGGTAGATTCCGCCGCAGATGATCGTGAAAATTATGAACAAGAGTATGGCTGGTTTTATGTCTTTCATGGGTTTCGTCCTTTCGTAGGGGCGTCCCCTTGCGGGCGCCCTTGTTGCCATTTCCACATTCATTGCCATTTCCACCAGCAGGCGGGCGGGCGCAAGGCCGCGCCCCTACAAAACCCTTACACCACCAACCCGATCACCATGTCGATCGCCTTGATCCCGACAAAAGGCGCAATGATTCCGCCCACCCCATAGATCAGCAGGTTGTGGATCAGCAGTTTCTCGGCCGGCATCGGGCGGAACCCGGTCCCTTTAAGTGCCAGTGGCACCAGCATCGGGATGATGATGGCGTTGAAGATCACCGCCGACAGGATCGCACTGAAGGGGCTGGTCAGCTGCATTACGTTGAGTGCGGCTAACTGTGGGTAGATCGATAACAGCGCAGCCGGGATGATCGCAAAATATTTGGCAATGTCGTTGGATATGCTGAAGGTGGTCAGGTTGCCCCTGGTCATCAGGATCTGCTTGCCTACCTCCACTATATCCAGCAGCTTGGTTGGGTTGCTGTCCAGGTCGATGATGTTGGCTGCCTCGCGGGCCGGCTGGGTGCCGGTGTTCATGGCCACCGCCACATCGGCCTGGGCCAGGGCCGGCGCATCGTTGGTGCCGTCGCCGGTCATGGCCACCATGTATCCCTGCTCCTGGTACTCGCGGATCAGGCGCAGTTTCTCCTCCGGTCTGGCCTGGGCCAGGAAGTCGTCCACCTGGGCCTCGGCGGCGATGGCTGCCGCGGTAAGGGGGTTGTCGCCGGTGATCATCACGGTTTTGATGCCCATGCTGCGCAGGCGCAGGAAACGCTCCTGGATACCGGCCTTGACGATGTCCTTGAGGTTGATCACCCCCAGGATCTCACTGCCCTTGCTGACCACCAGCGGCGTGGCCCCTGCCCGGGCAATGCGGTCTACCACACCGGCCAGATCGACCGGAATTGCTGAGGCGCCCTGTTTTTTTACAAAGGCGATGGTTGCATCGGAGGCTCCCTTGCGGTAACGCGTGCCTTCCAGGTTGAGGCCGGAGAGGCGTGTATCGGCGCTGAATTCCACCAGCTCGCCATCTGTAGGTGTTTCCCTGTTCAGCCCGTACTGCTGTCTGGCAAGTAACACCACGCTGCGCCCCTCCGGTGTCTCGTCGGCCAGTGATGCCATCAGGGCCGCCTCGGCCAGTTCCCGCTCGTTATGCCCCCCCACCGGGACGAAGGCCACCGCCTCGCGGTTGCCGTGGGTGATGGTGCCGGTCTTGTCCAAAAGCAGCACGTTGACGTCACCCGCAGCCTCGATGGCACGGCCGGAGAGGGCGATAACGTTCTTCTGAAAGAGGCGGTCCATACCGGCGATGCCGATGGCCGGCAGCAGCGCGGCAATGGTGGTGGGCGCCAGGCAGACGAACAGCGCCACCAGAATGGTCAGCGAGACCGGCGTGCCCTGTCCGGCGGCCTTGACGCTATAGATCGAGAGCGGGCTGATATTGGCGCAGACCAGCAGGAATACCAGCGTCAGCGCTATCAGCAGCACTTCCAGGGCGACCTCGTTGGGGGTCTTGCGCCGCTTGGCACCCTCGATCAGACCAATCATCTTGTCCAGGAAGGTCTCGCCCGGATTGGCGGTAATCCTGACGATGATGTTGCCGGAAATGACCGTGGTTCCGCCTGTTACCGCACTCCGGTCGCCGCCCGATTCGCGGATTACCGGGGCCGACTCGCCGGTCACGGCCGATTCGTTGACCAGCGCCGCGCCCGCGATCACATCGCCGTCACCGGCGATCATATCGTTCGCTTCGACCAGAACAAGGTCTCCCTTGCGCAGCTGGCTGGCGCCGACCGTGGTGTAGTTCTGGCCAAACTCGGCCTTGTCCAGGCGCTTGGCGGTCACATCTGTGCGGCTTTTTCTGAGTGAGGCGGCGCGGGCCTTGCCACGCCCCTCGGCCAGCGCCTCGGCAAAGGTGGAGAAAATAACCGTCAGCCAGAGCCAGATGGAGACGGCGCCGGTAAACCAGGCCGGTTCATTGTTAGCACCCGTCAGCGACATGGTAAAGGTCACCAGCGTGATCAGGCTGGCGATCTCGACGCACAGCATGACCGGGTTGCGCCAGAGGGTGCGGGGATCGAGCTTTTTAAGGGAATCGATGAGGGCGCCCCGCAACAGCGCGGAATCGAATACCGATTGTGGCTGTGGTGTATGTTTGGACATTTTATTTTCTCCGTAGGGGCGATCCTTGTGATCGCCCGCCTTTGACGCTTATGGCAATTTCAACAGGGCGAATACAAGATTCGCCCCTACGACACCATCATCAGGTGTTCCACAATCGGCCCCAGCGCCAGGGCCGGGAAGAAGGTCAGCGCCCCGACAATCAGGATCACCAGCGTCAGCCAGAGCGCAAAAGGGGCCTTGTCGGTCGGCAGGGTACCCAAGCTGGGGGGGATGAACTTCTTCTCCGCCAGCGAGCCCGCCATGGCCAGCACAGCAATGGCCGGGACATAGCGCCCTAGGGTCATGGCCAGGGAGCCGAGCAGGTTGTAGAAATTGACGTTGGCGTTCAGGCCGGCAAAGGCGCTGCCGTTGTTGTTGGACACTGAGGCCAGTCCATACAGCACTTCCGACAGGCCGTGGGCGCCCGGATTGGCCATCGAGGCCACTGCGGTCGGGGTGATCATGGCGATGCCGGACAGGATCAGTACCGTAACTCCGGCCGTCAGGATGACCAGGATCGACATCCACATCTCGCGCACCTCGATCTTTTTGCCCAGATATTCCGGTGTCCGTCCGATCATCAACCCGGAGACGAAGACCGCGATAATGGCGAAGGCCAGCATGGTGTAGAGACCGGAGCCGACTCCGCCGAAGATGATTTCGCCCAGCAGTATCAGGCTTAAGGGGACCATGCCGCCCAGGGGAGTGAGCGAGTCGTGCATACTGTTGACCGCACCGCAGGAGGTGCCGGTCGTCGCCACGGTGAAGAGGTTGCTGCCCGCCAGGCCGTTACGGACTTCTTTCCCTTCCATGTTGATACTCTGTATGCCCTGCTTGACCACCAGCGGATTGCCGCTGCTCTCGGCCCATTGCAGGACAGCGAAGGCGGTGATCAGGATCAGGAGCATCACTCCCAGGAGCGCCCATCCCTGGCGGGTATTGCCGACCATGACGCCGAAGGTGTAGGTCAGGGCGCCGGGGATCAGCAGAATCAGCAGAATCTCGATAAAATTGGAGAGTGGGGTCGGGTTCTCGAAGGGGTGGGCCGAGTTGGCGTTGAAGAAGCCGCCGCCGTTGGTGCCCAGTTCCTTGATGGCCTCCTGGGAAGCCACCGGCCCCATCGGGATCTGAACTTCCTTCACGGGCACGCTCTCGACCACCGGGTTGCCCTTGGCATCCTTGAGCGGAGCACCTTTGTCATCAAGCTTTGGTTTATCATAGCTGGTGGACTGGACCAGAGGCAGATTCCTGTAGGCGCTGAAGTTCTGAATCACCCCCTGGGATACCAGGACAAGTGAGAAGATCATGGAGATGGGCAGCAGTATGTAGAGGGTGCAGCGGGTCAGATCGACCCAGAAGTTGCCCAGCTGGGAGGTCTTGCGGCGGACAAAGCCGCGGATTACGGCAATCGCTATCACCAAGCCGGTGGCTGCGGAGACGAAGTTATGCACCGCCAATCCCGCCATCTGGGTAAAGTAGCTGACGGCCTGTTCACCGACATAGGCCTGCCAGTTGGTATTGGTAGTGAAACTGATCGCGGTGTTGAGCGCCAGTTGCCATGTGAAAGGCGGAACTTTTTGCGGGTTGAGCGGCAGCAGGTGCTGGGTCAGCAGCATGACGAACAGCGACACGAACAGCGCCAGGTTGAAGAGCAGCATGGCGCCTGCGTAGCGCCGCCACCCCATTTCATCTTCCGGATTCACTCCGCTGATGCGGTAGACCAAGTTTTCGCAAGGTGTCATGATGGGCGACAGGAAGGTGCGTTCCCCCTGGAATATCCTGGCCATATAGCTGCCCAGCGGCTTGATCAATACCAGTAATGTGATGAAGAAAACGATTGTCTGCAGCAGTTCGTAGGGGTTCACGATTTGCTCCCGTTTGGTCCCGATGGATCGAGACTTAACAGCTGGCGGGCAATATTGACCGGAATCACCGCCCATTGATTCTTGCGCCGGTCGAATACCGGTACCTGGCCATGTTCATAGTCAGGTGGCGCTACAGTGGTGATGCCTTCCTGATACTGAAGCATATCAGCTTCTTCAAAAGATTCACCTTCGTAGAGACCGTTTTCGATGTTGAATAAATAGGCTTTCATTATCCTGTTCCCCCGCCATGTATGATTTCCATGATTTCAAGGTAGCAAAGACTGCATAAAGTAGGTGTCAAAATGCGGGAGTATGCTGTCAAGAAAACATCAAGAAGTTTATCGTGTTAAAAGTCGATTTTGCTGTTTACACTACGCGCAAAACTGGTAAACTCCGCCTTCAAGCAACAGGAGAGGGACGGATGGTTCATGGCTGAAAAAATTGTAGCGCTCAAGGTCGATGTCGATACCTATGCCGGGACGAGGGATGGCGTGCCGGCCCTGCTGGAGGATCTGGCACGGTTTGATGTCTCGGCCACGTTCTATTTTTCGATGGGACCGGACAACTCCGGCAAGGCCATCCGGCGCATCTTTACCCGCCCCGGTTTTCTGAAAAAGATGCTGAGGACCAAGGCCCCGGCCGCCTATGGCATCAAAACCATGCTGTATGGCACTTTGCTGCCGGCGCCGATGATCGCCTCAAGCTTTCCTGATGTGCTACGCGAGACCGAACGGTTGGGGCACGAAGTCGGCATCCACTGCTGGGATCACGTCAAGTGGCATGATTACCTGCCCTGGTTTCCCAAACATCTGACCGCCATGGAGCTGGGGCGTGCCAGCGCGCTTTTCGAGGAAATATTGGGCCATCGCGCGGTCACCACCGCCGCGCCGGGCTGGACAGTGTCGCCTGCTTCGCTGGAGGTGCAGGATGCGCTAGGGCTGAAATACTGCAGTGACGGACGCGGCACGCACCCATTCTATCCGGTCATGGATGGCCGTCGCTTCCGTACTCCCCAGATTCCCACCACCCTGCCGACCGCCGATGAAATCCTGGGCGAGAACGGCATCACGCCGGAAAATATAGACAGGTACTACGCCGACAGCCTCAAGGAAGGGCTTAACGTGCTTACGATCCATGCCGAACTGGAAGGGGGTGCCATCAGGGCCTCTTTCGTGCGGCTGCTGGAGCGATTCAAAAAGGCTGGCGTGCGCTGTATAACGCTGGGGCAGGTGGCGAGCGAGATCACCGCACTTCCCGCCTGCGAGCTGTTCATGGGTGAAATAGCCGGCAGGGCCGGCAAGGTTGCGATTCAGGGGGGCTGCTGCAAATGATCTGTCGCTATTTCAAGGTTGCCCACCGCGACATGGTTTACCTGAAATTCATCCTGGAAGCCTACGAGGGGATGAACGTGATGAGTACCGTCGATAACAAGGTCGGGATCATCCGCATCGCCATCATGCCCGGTTTCGTGGAAGATATGGATGCGCTGTTGGCCGACCTGGGACAAAAGGTCGTCATGGAACCGGTGGAATGGAGCGATGAACCGCTTGGATTCTGAAGAAACCCGCCATCCCCGTGCCCGTTACGCCCTGGCGCTGCTTTTGGCGGTCAACCTGCTGAACTACATCGATCGCCAGGCGCTCTATGCGGTCTTTCCCCTGATCAAATCCGACCTGCAACTCTCCGATACCGCTCTCGGCCTGCTGGGAAGCGCTTTCATGCTCTGCTACATGCTGGCCGCGCCACTTTTCGGGAGGCTGGGCGATCGGCACAACCGCGCCCGCCTGGCTGCCGGCGGCCTGGTGGCCTGGAGCCTGGCCACGATGCTGTCGGGCATGGCCTCATCCTACCGCCTGCTGCTGGTGGCCCGCAGCCTGGTCGGGGTGGGGGAGGCCAGTTTCGGCACGGTTTCGCCCGGACTGGTGGCCGACTACTTTCCCCGTGAAAAGCGCGGCCGGATGCTGTCGCTCTTCTTTCTGGCCATCCCGGTCGGAAGCGCGTTGGGATATCTGCTGGGAGGGCAGCTGGGGCAAGCCTTCGGTTGGCAGCGGGCCTTCATGCTGGTCGGTCTGCCGGGGCTGCTGCTGGCGCTGCCGCTTTATTTCCTCTCCGAGCCGCGCCGGGCCGGCGCTTCTTCCGAATCATCCGCCCGAGAGAAACTTTTACCGGAACTGCAACGGTTCCTTTCAAACCGGACTTATATCCATGCCACGTTGTCGATGGCGGCCATGACCTTTGCGTTGGGCGGGCTGGCCCAGTGGGCGCCCTCCTTCCTGAACCGGGGCTTCGGCCTGGATGTGGCCAGGGGCAGCATGCTGTTCGGCATGATCACGGTCGTGTCCGGCATCCTCGGCACGCTGGCCGGAGGCTGGCTGGGGGACCGCCTGCAACGCCGCACGGCGGCCGGCTACCTGTACGTCTCCGCCGCCGGATTCCTGCTGGGCGCGCCGGCCATGGTGCTGGCGCTGGTGACGACCAACCTGACGCTCTGTCTGAGCGCAATCTTTGCCGCCGAACTGTTCCTGTTCCTCAATACCGGTCCGCTCAACATCGTGCTGGTCAACGTGGTCGCGCCCGGACGCCGCGCAATGGGTTTCGCGATCAACATCTTCACGATCCACGCATTGGGCGATGCCATCTCGCCGGCCATTATCGGTTTTCTGTCCGATCGTTGGGGCTTGTCCGGCGCACTGCTGATCACTCCGCTGGCGGTGCTGCTGGCGGCCGGTTTCGCGCTGTGGGGCGGAAGGTTTGTGGCGGATGATCAGCGGTTGGCGGAGGAGTGATTTATAACAGTCTCAACTTTTCACCTGAGTAGGGCTAATCTTCCGCTTGATGGGCTTTCAGTCCCTTCCCCTTCAAGGGGAAGGTTAGGATGGGGATGGGTTCGGTTGTGGCAAGTTATTGAAATCCTGAAATCTACCCCATCCCCTCCCCGACCCTCCCCTTGAAAGGGAGGGAGACTATTATGGGTTTTTTAAGATTTATCTGCCGTATTGTACAAATCCGGATGACGTGATAGGGATATGCCCCTTTAAATTCAAAACCAAATTTCCGGGAGAAAAACCTGATGCAGTTCAGTACCGAAGATGTCCACCCGATTCTGCCGATCCTTGTCGAGCAAAGCGGCCTTTTGGCCGCCTCTGTTGCCAATACCGTTGAACTGTTTAAAGAGGGGGCCACGGTTCCCTTTATTGCCCGTTACCGCAAGGAACGCACCGGCGAACTGGACGAGGTGCAGATCCGGCTGCTGGAGGATCTGCTGGCCTACCATACCGAGTTGGCCGAGCGCAAGATGACCGTGCTGAAAAGCATCTCCGAGCAGGGCAAGCTTACGCCGGAGCTTGAGGGGCGTATCATCGAGTGCCGCCAGAAAACCGAGCTGGAAGACCTGTATCTCCCCTATCGCCCCAAACGCCGCACCAAGGCCACCATTGCCCGTGAACGAGGACTGGAACCCCTTGCCGACCTGCTGGCGGCCGGCGTGGACTCCGGCAGCCTGGAAGATCTGGCCGCCGCTTTTGTGAACCCGCAAGGAGATGTGCCGGATGCCGCCGCGGCGCTGGAAGGGGCCGGGCATATTCTGGCCGAACGTCTGGCCGACGATGCCGACGCGCGGGCATTCGTGCGCCGTCTGACCTGGGAGGAAGGTATCCTCTGCTCACGGGTGGCGGCCGACAAGAAAGAGGCCGTGACCAAGTTTGAGATGTACTACGATCACCGGGAAGCGTTGAAAAGCGTGCCCTCCCACCGTCTGCTGGCCATGCGCCGCGGGGAAAAGGAAGAGGTGCTATACCTGGCGATCCAGGCCCCGGTCGATACGATCCTGACCGGCTTGAGATCGCGTATCTCCAAGGGCAAAGGAGTGGCGGTCGAATTTCTGGAACGGGTGGCCGAGGACGCCTACAAGCGTCTGATCGCAACCGCTATCGAGGGTGAACTGAGGCTGGAGGCCCGCAACCGGGCCGATGAGGTTGCCATCAAGGTCTTCGCCGACAATCTGCGCAACCTGCTTCTGCTCCCTCCGGCCGGAAGCTGCCGGGTGCTGGGGGTCGATCCCGGCCTGAGGACCGGCTCCAAGCTGGCCGCGGTGGACGAAACCGGCCGCCTGCTGGAATATGCCACGATCTATCCCCATACCGGCGGCGGTGCCAAAGTGGCCCAGGCCAGACAAACACTGATCGAGATGGCCAGGCGCTGCAACAGCCAGCTGGTGGCGATCGGCAACGGTACCGCCGGTCGCGACATGGAGCAGTTCGTCAAGGAGACCCTGCGCGAGGCCGGGATGAATCTGGCGATCGTGATCGTCAACGAGGCCGGTGCCAGTGTTTATTCCGCTTCGGAGATCGCCCGCGAGGAGTTCCCCGATCTGGACCTGACCATTCGTGGCGGCGCCTCCATCGCCCGCCGGCTGCAGGATCCGCTGGCCGAGCTGGTCAAGATCGATCCCAAGAGCATCGGAGTCGGTCAGTACCAGCACGATGTTGATCAGGCCACCCTGAAAAAATCGCTGGATGTGGTGGTGGAATCCTGCGTCAACTATGTCGGGGTGGATCTGAACACCGCTTCCTGGGCGCTTCTGGCCTATGTCTCCGGCATCGGTGAAACCCTGGCCAGGAATATCGTCCGCCATCGCGATGAACATGGCCCTTTCGCGACCCGCAAGGCGTTGCAGAAGGTGGCCCGTTTCGGTCCGAAGACTTATGAACAGGCGGCCGGTTTCCTGCGCATTCGGCGTGGCAAGGATCCGCTGGACAACACCGCCGTTCACCCGGAGCGTTATGCGCTGGTGGAGCGGATGGCCGCCGACCTGGGTGTCAAGGTCGCCGAACTGGTGGCGGATCCGGGCAAGGTGGAGCGGATCGACCTCTCCGGTTACATCACGGAGGGGGTGGGGCTGCCGACCCTGAAGGATATTGTCGAGGAGTTGAAAAAACCTGGACGCGATCCGCGGGCCGCCTTCAGGACCGCCGATCTGTGCGATGATATCCGGGAACTGTCCGATCTGAAGGAGGGCATGATCCTGGAGGGGACCGTTACCAACGTGGCCGCTTTTGGAGCTTTTGTCGATATCGGGGTTCACCAGGACGGGCTGGTGCATGTCAGCCACCTGTCGAACCGTTTCATCAAGGAACCGGGCGAGGCGGTCAAGGTCGGTGAAGTGGTCAAGGTCAAGGTGTTGGCGGTGGACATCCCCCGCAAGCGGATAGCGCTGTCGATCAAGGAGGCCGCGCCACAGGCGCAGCAGCCCCGCCCCAAGGCGGCTCCGCCGCAGAAAAAAGCAACGCCCCCGGCGCCGGTCAACAGCTGGGAAAATGCCGGTTTCCGGGTGCGGGAACAACGTAAAAACAGGTAACTGTTCTGCACTTATTCATAACCCCACCTGTCCGCCCCTTAACTTAAGGGGCGGGACGCGCTGATGTTGCACAGTGATATCTGGCAGGTTGATTCTGCTTTCGCTCCCCTCTTAAGATAAGAGGGGGCGGGGGAGTTATGAAGGCTATGCTGAATAGTTACAAAAATAGCCGTACCATTACACCATCAGCACCCTCAAACCCTGTCCGGCGCCCGACACGTAGAGAAACGTGCAGGTGGCCGGATTTTTTTTCCACTCTTCCTGGCGATAATCGTTGATGAATTCATAACGGAATGCCTTGATCCGGCAGCCGGACGGCAGTTCCAGGCCGTCCGGCAGTTCCCGTAATCCGGGCCAGGCACAGCGGTCCAGGCCCGCTTCGGCAAAGGCGGGCAGTTTGCCCATCAACGGCATTTCACTCAAGCAGTAGTCGAAGAAAAGCGCGTCGCACAATTCCGCCTGTCCGCCATCACCGGCCAGCTCTTCCGCCAGGGTGGCGAACAGCTCGTAAACCCTCCGTCGTGAGAAGCTGGAGAGGTTTTCGTTGCCGGCCTTGCGGGCCATGCTGTCGAGTATGTTTGCCAAAGATCTGTCGCGCTGCAGAAGCTTGAAGGCCGTGGCAAACCCGCCATGTTTCTGGAACAGGTCCAGCAGGCGCCCGATGGTTTCGATACGACAGATATCGTCGTAAGATAGCCACTGGTTACGCAGGATGGTGTAGGGCGGAGAACTGGAAAAAAGGTATTCCTCACGTGCGGCAATCTCCCGCATCGGCGACCCCTTCAGAACCTTGAGCGGTTCAATCTGGATCTCGTGCGGCTTTAGTCCGGCAACCGTCTGCAGCGAATCCAGAAAACCCCGGTAGTCTTCTTCCGGCAGCCCCGCTACCAGGTCCAGGTGCAGTTCAATTTTTGTCTCTTCCCTGAGCCGGCGGACGTTGTGATAGATCCTGGCCAGATCGGCCTTGCGTCCCACCCGGGCCAGAGTGCTCTCAGAGGCGGACTGGACGCCGATTTCAAAGCGGAAGGTGTTTTCCGGAACCTGCGCCAGAATGCGCAGGTTGTCGTCGGTCAGCAGGTCGGCGGCTATTTCGAAATGGAAGTGGCTGCTCCGGTTCTGTTCCAGGATGAATTCCCACAGCAGGCCGGCCCGGGCGGCATCGTAATTGAAAGTGCGATCCACAAGCTTTATCTGCGACACATTATGACGTATCAACAGCAGCAGGTCACTTTTGATACGTTCCAGACCGAAGGAGCGAACCGGACCTTCCACCGATGAAAGACAGAACGCGCAGGAGAAGGGACAGCCCCGTGAGGTCTCGTAGTAGACCAGCGGCTTTTCCAGGCCCACCAGTCCGGCCTCGAAGGGCGAGGGGATCGTGTCCAGCTTGATTTGCCTGCCGGTTATGGGGCCGGAAACCAGGTCTTCACCGTCGCGATAGAACAGGTTGGCGATTTCGGCCAGCGAGCGCCAGGGAGAGTGGCCGTAATCCTCTTCAATCAGTGCCTTCAGCAGCTGATGGAAGACCTCTTCGCCTTCGCCCTTGATCACAAAGTCAATTCCCTTGTTGGCGTGCATCAGCTCGAAGATTCCGAAGGAAGCTTCCGGTCCCCCCAGCGCGATCATGGTTCGCGGCGCAATCTTCCTGATGTCGGATATGATCCGCAGGGTCTGCTCTATGTTCCAGATGTAGCATGAGAAGGCGATCAGGTCGGCCCGTTCGGCCATGATCAAGCGCAGGATCTGCTCGCGGGGTTCGTTGACGGTCCATTCGCGGATTGCAATTTCCGCCCCGGCGATGTCACGGCAAGAGGCAGCCAGGCAGGGGAGCGCCAGCGAAGCATGTGAGTATTTGGCGTGCAGGGTTGTGAGGAGTATTTTCATATTCCGAGTCCCTTAAAAGTTAATGCTGTATCGGTCATCCACAATCCGGATATCAGTCTTGAACGGACGTGACAACACCCTCAGTTTTTCTATTACCTCTTCGGCCCTGTTTCCCGACAGCAGCCGCGGTTGAAAACCGACCCGGCGGTGCAGCACGTCCAGTGGCAGTATCTCGGCCATGCGCTGCCTGCCGTCCAGCCTCAGCCGGATCAGGGCGCTGACATCGGCGGTCTTGCCCTTGCTGGCAAAGGCAAAATTGCCCAGGCTGTAGAAGATGATGCCGTTTTTGTAACGCTCGATTCCCTGCAGCACGTGGGGATGGTGGCCGATGACCGCATCCGCCCCGGCGTCGATGGCGTTGTGGGCGGCGTTGCGCTGATAGGTCTGCACCGTGCCGCTGGCCTCCCTGCCCCAGTGGAACGAGACAATGACATAATCGGCCTGACGCCGGGCGCTGGCCACGTCGGCCGTGACCAGTTTTTCGTATCCGGGGGTGGTGCCCGGCCGCGTTTTGCCGGCAAAGAATTCCAGCGGCTGGGTCAGGGAGTATCCCAGGAAAGCGATCTTCTTGCCCTTGATGGTGTAGAGCGCCATTTTGCGGGCTTCGTCCAGGTTCATGCCGGCGCCGACCCAGGCGATGCCGGCTGAATCCAGGTGCTGCAGCGTCTCGGCCAGCGCATCCCCGCCGAAATCCATGCTGTGGTTGTTGGCCAGCGTGACCAGGTTGAAACCGGCCGCGCGGACCGCCTTTGCTACCGCCGGTTCGGCGCGGAAACGGAACTGCTTGTTGCTGAATTCGCTGCCGCCGGTTGCGACCGGAGATTCCAGGTTGGCCAGGTTGATGTCCCCACGGGCCAGTTCGCTCCTGATCTCAGCGAAGGGGTGCTCGTAGCCCCTGGACTTCAATGTCTTTGCCCATTTACCGGCCAGCATGATGTCGCCGACGGCGTTGATGATTATCTCTTCCGCCCGCAGGCCGATCGGTGCGCAGAGCAGCGCCAATGTAAGCAGGATAAGGGTAAGCGCAGGTTTCATTGTGGCTCTTTTGCATTGACGTGGGGTGGCACAAGTGTTAAAAAATACACTTTTAATCCCGAAAAATAAAGGTGTTTCCCGATGCTAGACATGAAATTCATCCGCGAAAATCCGGACGAGGCCGAGCAGCGCCTGAGTACCCGTGGCGGCGCATCTTATCTGGACGGTTTCAGAGAACTCGATCAGGAACGCAGAAATCTGCTTCACGCAAACGAGACGCTCAAGGCCGAACGCAACCGGGTTTCCGACGAGATCGGACGAGTCAAGGACAAGAGCCAGGTACAGGAGCAGATCCTGCAGATGCGGGCCGTGTCCCAGAAGATCAAGGAGCAGGACGAGGAGCTTAAGCTGCTGGAAGATAAACTGCAGTCCTTCATGCTGACCATTCCCAATCTTCCGCACGTCACGACTCCGGTCGGCGCCTCGGAAAACGACAACGTCCAGCTGCGGGTCTGGGGCGAGCCGCGCCAGCTTGAATTCAAGGCCAAGCCGCACTGGGAAATCGGAGAGGAGCTGGGCATCCTGGATTTTGAATGCGGCGCAAAGATCACCGGCGCCCGCTTCACTCTCTACCGCGGTGCAGGCGCCCGCCTGGAACGGGCCCTGATCAGCTTCATGCTTGACCTGCATACCGACCGGCACGGATATCTGGAGGTGCTGCCCCCCTTCATGGTCAATCGCGATTCCATGACCGGCACCGGCCAGCTGCCCAAGTTCGAGGATGACCTCTTCAAGCTGGTCGATCCGGAGTTTTTCCTGATTCCGACCGCGGAAGTTCCGGTGACCAACATCCACCGCGGCGAAATCCTGAAACGCTCGGACCTGCCGATCAGCTACGCCGCCTACACCCCCTGTTTCCGTCGCGAGGCCGGTTCCTACGGCAAGGATACCCGCGGCCTGATCCGTCAGCACCAGTTCAACAAGGTGGAGCTGGTAAAGTTCGTCCACCCCTCGGAGTCGGATGCCGAGCTGGAAAACCTGACCGGCCATGCCGAAAAAGTGCTGCAACTGCTGGAGCTGCCCTACCGGGTGATGGCGCTTTGCAGCGGTGACATCGGCTTTTCCTCCGCCAAGACTTACGATCTTGAAGTCTGGCTGCCGGGGCAGAGCTGTTACCGGGAAATCTCGTCCTGCAGCACCTTCGGCGATTTCCAGGCCAGGCGCGCCTCGATCCGTTTCCGCGAGGACGAAAAGGCCAAGCCGGAATTCGTTCATACCCTGAACGGTTCAGGGCTGGCGGTCGGCAGGACGCTGGTGGCCATTCTGGAGAA